>JANPHH010000305.1:0-2287 GCA_031424375.1 Chthoniobacter sp.
GCCTCCACGAGCTGAAGCTCATCGTCGATCTGATGAATGAAAAAGGCATCGCCGGGATGCGCTTCTCGATCTCCGAGACGGCGAAGTGGGGCGACGTAACGGTCGGCCCGAAGATCATCGACGCCTCGGTGAAGAAGCGGATGAAGCAGGCGCTCACCGACATTCAGAAGGGCAAGTTTGCGAAGGAGTGGGTGAAGGAATACGAGGGCGGCTACAAGAAGTACAACGCGCTCCTCAAGGCCGGCGAAAAGCATGGCATCGAGAAGACCGGCGAGAAGCTCCGCGCGCTGATGCCGTGGATGCCGAAGCGCTCGATCAAGGGCGTGCAGGCAGCTTACTGAGCCCCGCGTTTACCGCAGAATATTTCAAAGCGCCGCCGGGAAACTGGCGGCGCTTTTTGTTTAAGGAGGTGGTGTGGAGATGGACGGTCCGCAGATGGGGCGTGAGCGACTGTAGGGCGTTTCTGTGAAACGCCTCCTCCATCCGCCGCAGGCGCTCACCTCCGGCGTCTGGCACAGACGCCCTACAGCGCAGAGCACAGCCCCCTTCCGCGCAAGGCCCAGCCGCCCTGCACCGCATTTCACACAGCCGCTCAAAGAAATGGCGTCCCGCGCGATTGCCTGCTTGCCTCGTTTTCCCCAACTCTCCCACCCCGTGCTTCTCCCCATCCGCTTCCTTGCGCCGCTCGCTCTCATCTCCCTCTCCGCTGCTGCGCTCGCGGCGGTGGATGTCACCGAAAAATCCGACCGGGTGACCGTCGAGATCGATGGAAAGCTTTTCACCGAATATCATTTCACCGGCGCCCGCCGACCTTACCTCTACCCGATCATCGGCCCGACCGGAGCGGGAATGACGCGCAACTGGCCGCTGAAGGAAGGTGTGCCCGGCGAGGAGACCGATCATGTGCATCACAAAGGGCTGTGGTTCGGCCACCGGAATGTGAATGGCGCGGGATTTTGGGAAGACACCGGCAAACCGGGAACGCCGCTCGGGCAAATCGTGCACGAGCGCTTTCTGGAAGTGAAGGGCGGCAAGGACGCGGGCGTGATCCGCGCGAAAAACAAGTGGGTGCTCGATGAAGGCGGCGGTGTGATCTGCACCGATGAGCGGACGATCCGCATCCAGCCGATCAAGGACGGCCAGTTGCTCGATTTCGACATCACGATCACCGCGGGGGAGAAGGATGCGGTCTTCGGCGACGACAAGGATGGCACGATGGCGATCCGCCTCGCGGAAACAATGCGCGTGCAGCGCGCGAAGGCGAAGGGCGAGAAGACAGCGCCTCCCGGTGAAGGGCACATCGTGACCAGCGAAGGCAAAAAGGACGCGGAAGCCTGGGGAACGAAGGCGGCGTGGTGCGATTGCTACGGACCGGTCGAGGGCAAGACCGTCGGCGTGGCGATGTTCGACAATCCGGCCAATCCGCGATTTCCGACGTGGTGGCACGTGCGCGTCTATGGGCTTTTTGCGGCGAATCCGTTCGGCCAGGCGCAGTTTGAAAAGCTGCCGGATAAGGAAGCGGGAAAGTTCACCATCGCCGCCGGAAAGAGCGTGACCTTCCGCTACCGCTTCTACTTTCACTCCGGCGATACCGAGGCCGCCAAAGTGGCCGAGCGCTACCGCGACTACACCGCCAAGGCGAAATAACTTTCCCCCGTTCAACCCCCAACCCTCCACGACCATGTCCCGCCAACTCACCCGCCGCTCCTTCCTCAAATCCACCCTCGCTGCCTCCGCGGCAGTCTCACTGCCCGCGCGCATCTACGCCGCCTCCGTCGGCGCCAACAGTGACGTGCGGGTGGGCATGATCGGCTTCAATGGCCGCGGCCAGGCGCACATCTCGGGCTACCTCGGCATGAAGGGCGTGCGCATTTCCGCGATGTGCGACGTGGACACGACCGTCCTCGATAAAGGATCGGCGCAACTCAAAAACAAGAGCCTGCAGGTCGAGACCTATCAGGACATCCGCAAGCTGCTGGAGAGCAAGGAACTCGACGCGGTGTCAATCGCGACGCCGAACCACTGGCATTCGCTCGCGGCGATCTGGGCGATCCAGGCGGGCAAGGATGTCTACGTCGAGAAGCCCGTCTCGCACAATGTGTGGGAAGGTCGGCAACTCGTGATGGCCGCGGAGAAGTATCAGAAGATCGTGCAGATGGGCGTGCAGAGCCGTTCGGCCACGGGAATCTTCGACGCACTGGAATGGCAGAAGTCCCTCCCGCTCGGAAAAATCAAGTACGTGCGCGGCCTCTGCTACAAGCGCCGCCCGAGCATCGGGAAGGTGACC
>JANPHH010000306.1:0-2323 GCA_031424375.1 Chthoniobacter sp.
GGCCTTTGTGTTGCGGGACGCGTTCGTGGTGGCGAGCACGCAACACCCTCAATATTTTGCGGAAAGGGTGCGTCGGTTCATTGGACGTTGGACGTTGGACGTTGAGCGTTGGATGTTCTCAAAAGCCCCAACGAGGGTTGCGATCCTGGTGCTTCTGCTCGACGTGTGCACTGGAGCGGCCGAGCCGTTGCACTGGTCGTTTCAACCGTTGAAAAAGCCCGCGGTCCCAGCGGTGAAAAATACCGCGTGGCTCAAGGACGGGGCCGATGTTTTCATCCTCGCGAAACTCGAAGCCGCGGGCATCGCGCCGAATCCCGACGCCGACCGCGCGACGCTGCTGCGGCGTGCGACCTTCGATCTCACGGGCCTGCCGCCGACGCCGGAAGAACTCGCCGGATTCGTGCGTGACCAGGCGACGGATGATGCTGCGTTTGCGAAAGTCGTGGATCGGCTGCTCGCATCGCCGCGCTTCGGCGAGCGCTGGGCGCGGCACTGGCTCGACGTGGTGCACTACGCCGATTCCGTGGGGCGGTCGTGGAATTCGCCTTTCCTCTACGCGTGGCGGTATCGCGACTGGGTCATTGATTCGCTGAATGAGGACAAGCCCTTCAGCGTTTTCGCGAGCGAGCAGATCGCCGGCGACCTGCTCCCCGCGCGCACCGTCGCGGAGAAGCGCTCGCGCCTCACCGGCACCGGCCTGCTCGCGCTCGGCTCTCTGCCTTTGCAGGAAAGTGGCAGCCAGCAGTTCGCGCTCGATCGTGTGGATGATCAGATCGACGTGACCTCGCGCGCCTTCCTCGGCCTCACCGTCGCGTGCGCACGTTGTCATGACCACAAGACCGACCCGATCAGCCAGCGCGACTACTACGCGCTCGCCGGGATTTTCTACAGCACCGACACGCTCTCCGGCGGCCAGCGCGGCGTGTACGTGGACCCCGACCTCCATCACCGCCTGCCCGTGGACAACACGCCAGTCGCGCAGATCCTGTCTGCGCCGCGAGCAGCGCGGCCGGCCTCCGCAGCCACGGGGCCGGACACGATGCAGATGGCGATGTCGAACGACAGCATCTCCCGCGGCGCGATGGGCGCCGATGGCCGCTATCGCGTGAACCCCAACCTGGCGATGGGCGTCGCCGAAGGCGAAATCCGCGACTGCGCGATCCGCATCAAAGGCGAGGCAAACCAACCCGGCGACACACCTAGCCGCGGCGACCTCCGCGTGCCCGGCCTGCCCGCGCTCCCGAAGATCGGCGAAAAGGAAAGCGGACGCCTCGCGCTCGCGCAGTGGATCGCATCGCCCGCAAATCCGCTCACCGCGCGCGTCGCCGTGAACCGCATCTGGGCGCATCTCTTCGGTCGCGGCCTCGTGCGCACTGTGGACGACTTCGGCTTCACCGGCGAAAATCCCACGCATCCCGAATTGCTCGATCATCTCGCGGTGCGCTTCACCGAGCCTTCGGCTTCCTCCACTCCCGCCGGCATGGGCTGGTCGGTGAAGAAACTCATCCGCGCGCTCATGCTCAGCCACACCTACCGGCAGGCCAGCACCACGGATCCCGACCGCATGAAACGCGACGGCGCGAACGTCCTCTACTGGCGCATGAATCCGAAGCGCCTCGAATTCGAAGCCATCCGCGACTCGATGCTCCTCGTCTCCGGACAGATCGACTTCGCTCGACCCGACGGCATCCCGATCGCCGGCAATGGCGGCAAAGGCAACAAAGCCCGCACCCGCGCAACGCTCGACGAGCACTCGCTTTACCGCACCGTCTATCTCCCCGTGCTCCGCGACCTGCTGCCGGAAATCTACAAGACCTTCGACTTCCCCGAGCCCACGCAGATCATCGGCCGCCGCGAAGTCACCACCGTCCCCGCTCAGGCGCTCTTTTTCATGAACAGCGAGTTCGCCACATCCGCCGCCAGCGCCGCCGCGACCCGCATTCTCGACGACAAAACCTTTCGCGACGACGAAGCGCGCATCCGCCGCGCGTATTCCGTCCTCCTCGGTCGTGAGTCTGCACGCGACGAGATCGCCGATGCCGCCACATTTCTCGCCGAGGAAAAAGGATCGCCGTCCGCAGGCTGGCCGGCGCTCGTGCAGTCGCTCATGGCCGGCACGGAATTTCGTTACGTGTGGTAAAACCCAATGCCGCGGCGCCAATGAACAATCAGATGAAGCGCGGAAGAAGGGACGGCCCGCATCGGGGAGCACAGGCGGCCCGCCTGTGGTGCCGCGCGACTCGCGCGGCACATCGGACGTCCACTTGTGAGCGGCTGATCTTCGGTGTCCGAGTGTTTACGGCGGGTCGCCGCAAACCACAGG
>JANPHH010000307.1:0-11255 GCA_031424375.1 Chthoniobacter sp.
CAAGCGAGAGAGCGCGGCGCCGCGGAAGTGCGGCGGGAACGCGCGAGGTTTCCGCGCGGGTCGACGACCCGCGCGGCGGCAGGAAGAAATGGGAAGACACACCGCGCCCTGCCGGGGCGGGTGGGTCAGCTAGTCGGAGAAGTGGGGAGCCGAGTGGCTCTCAGGCGCGCCGCGGTGGCGCGTGTTCGAGGATTCCGCTGAAACGAAACGAAGAAGCCATCCGCTGCCGCTCCACCACCACTTCATCGGGCAGGATCGCCAGCACCGGCACCACCACCGGCACCACCGCCACATCATGCCACGCGCCCTCCGAGAAGAGCGTCACCGCGCAATGCTCACCGCCATGTTCCGCGTCGTGATGATGCGCGTGCTCATGCCAGCTCGGCCGCGCCGCCAGCGCCACGACTTCCACGAAGGCCACCAGCAACGCCACCGCCGCTGCTCGCGAGAGCAGGGGAAGCAGTGTGCGCAGGCGGCGGTTCATGCGCGCACGATTATCCGGCATCCTCCGGGTGATCAACGCGGGATTCCCGCGCACGCCGCCGATTGCCAAACGCCCGGTCCCGACGACACGACCTTCTACTGCGCCGGCTTCTTCTTAAATGCCTCGTCGAAACTGCTGCTGCCTGCCGTCTTTCCGGTCCCGGATCCCGCGGCCGATGTCGACGCCGAGGCGGGGTTCGCTTTGAGCGTCGACTCAATGTCGGCCAGCACCTTGTTTGGCCCGAGGTAGTTCTTCCCGGCATAGGAATCCGAGAGGACCTTCCCCTGGGCATCCACGAAGACGAGGCAGGGAATGCCCGGCCCGGCGAACTGCGTGAGCGTGCGGTTCGTCTTCTTCTTGGAGAAGTCGAGCGCCGGCCAGGGCATCTTGTCGCCGGTGATGTATTTCTCCATGTCCTGCTCGGACCGGTCGCTGCTTACGAAGATCAGCTCGAAATGCGGGTTGGCTTTCTTGTTTTCGTTGTACCAGGTGACGAGTTTCGGCGTGAAAGCGCGGCACGGCGGGCACCATTCCGCCGAGTAGTAGATCGCGTAGTATTTCGTTTCCGCGAGCGCCGCGTCGTCGAACTTCTTCACCTTGCCGCCCTGGAGCGAAACGAGGTCGCCTTTGAGCGAAGGAAAGATCGCCGTCTCCGCGGCGAATGAACCAGTAATCGCGACAGACCAAGCCGCCGCGCCGACCATCAAATGGGTGAGAATCTTCATGCCTCGGTTTATTTGTCCGAATTTCCCGATTGGCAAGCCTCAGCGACGCTCCGGATGACAATCGGCTGTCGACCGCAGCGCCCCGCCGCCCGCGTCAGATCTTCGGCTCCCAGCCCGCGCGATACTCCCGCTTCCAGAGCTTTTCCGCGGCAGGGTTGTCGAGCAATTTGCCCGTCTTCGGATCGCAGCGGACGACCGTGTTCGTGCGATAGGCGAGGTTGCCGAGGTGGCAGAGCATCGTGCTCTTCTGCCCTTCTTCGATCGGGCTGTTGAGCTGCGCATTGCCGCGAATGGCTTCGAGGAAGTTCCCCATGTGCGCCGCGTCGCCGCCGCCCGGCCCCTTGCCTTCGCCGCTCTGATTGCCCTTTCCGTCGTAGATGGTCCAGGAGTCGCGGTTGACCGCGAAGGTGCCGCCTTCGCCGTAGAAGACGCACTCGCCCGGCAGCTTTTCAGCGGAACGCGGGTGGCAACTGCTTTGCAGCCACTCCATGCCGACGTGGCCGAAGTCAAAGACCGCGGTGCCCGTATCGGGCGTCTCCTGTTTGTCTTCGTGCCAATACCGGCCGCCGTTATAAGTCACGCGCTGCGGGTAATCGACCTGCAGGCCCCAGCGCAGGATGTCGAGGGTGTGAATGCCGTTGTTGCCGAGTTCGCCGTTGCCCCAGTTCCAGAGCCAGTGCCAGTCATAGTGGACATAGGGGAGAATTTCGCGGTCGGCGACCACCGGGCCCTGCCAGAGATCGAGGTCGAGGCCGGCCGCGGCTTTCTTTGCGCCCTGGCCGATCGCAGCGCGGGCATTGTAGTAAGCGGCGCGGGCGAAGCGCACCTTGCCGATCGCGCCGCCGTGGAGCGCGGCGATCGCGTCCTTCATCCAGGTGCGGCGTTGGTTCCCCATCTGCACGAGCCGCCCATACTTTTTTGAAGCTGCGACGATCAGTTCGGCCTCGTGCGGATTCGAGCTGCCGGGCTTCTCCACGTAGACATGCTTGCCGGCCTGCATGCAGAGGATGGCGGCGGGCGTGTGCCAGAAGTTCGGCGTGGCTATGAACACGGCGTCGAGCGTTTTGTCGTCGAGGATCTTGCGGAAATCGCCAACGCCTTCGCAGCTTGCGCTCTGCTTGTCGGTCACGGCTTTGAGGCCGGCTTGGAGTCGCGCGGGGTCGGTTTCGGCGAGGTAGACGATCTCCACGTCGGGCAGCGTGAGCAGCGCTTTCACGTGATCCATTCCACGGCCGAGCGCGACCACGGCCACGCGGAGTTTTCGCCCCGGCGCATTGGCGGCGCGGAGATTGGGGAGCGTCGAAAGTGCGGCACCGAGGGAGAGGACAGCAGTGCGTTGCAGGGCGGAACGGCGAGTGAGATTCATGGGAGGTGTTTTTGGGTTGTCTGGGAAGAACGCTGGAACGCGTCCAACTTAGAGCATGTTGCAAAGTCCGATTCGGCTGGCTGGGTGGATTTGAGCCACGGATGGACACGGATGAAACACGGACCCTGGAAAATCCATCCGTGAAAATCCGTGTTCATCCGTGGCTTCCGCCATTCCGCTCGGGAAACTACCGTCCACTCCCGCCCGGGGTGTTGACGCGGTTCACGGTCATTCCGGCCGCGCGCAGGAGTGAAGGCAGGCTCTGCGGCTCGGCGATGAGGTGCTCGACGCCCACCACGAAGAGCGCGCTGCGGCCGGAGGCGATGATCGTCTCGATCTTGCGCACCCAGTTTTGGTTCCGGCGGGCGAGGAGGTTCTGGTGCATCTCATCGGTCGCCGAAGCTTTCGTGTCGCAGCCGAGCGCGGTCCGGAGTTGGGCTTCATCCCCGATCCGCCAGGCGCGGCGGATCTCGGCGGTGCCGAAGTCGGAGAGCCGGTAGTTCTGGAGCGCATACTGAAGATTTCGTTCCTGGTCCTGGAGATTGGTGTCGGCCATGGCGAAGATTTGATCCTGAGCTTTCTCGAGAGCGCCGACCGGTTTGCTCTCCTTCCGCGCACGCTCCTCGAAAAATTCCTCCAGCGCGAACTGGCGGACAAGGCCGGCGCGCCGATAGCCCTCCCGGCTGAGCGTGAGCGCGGCGAACCATGGTTCCATGGTGCGCACACGCGAGAACAGGGATGGGTCGCTTTGCAGCGTCTTCTGCACGTCGCTCCAGGCCGGCGCGGAGATGCGGCTGTTCAGCTGCCGGCGGTCCGGCACGAAGCCGCGGCGGCTGATCACGGCGTTGATGTCTGGATTGTCCCACGCGCCGGGCATGACCTCGAAGTAGACCGCTCCCGATCGCTGGTAGTATGGCAGGTAGGCCGGAAACGCCATTTGATCCGGCTCCGCACCGAGATGCAGGCAACCGGCGATCCAGTATCGATTTTCACCATTCCGAATTTCCCAGACCCATGGCCGGTGAGTGCGCGCCGCCGCGATTTCGATCTGATGCTGGTTCGCGTAACCGCGCGCGGTCAGTCCATCCGTCTCGAGCTGGCGAGTGGACTGCTCGCCGTGGACCGCACCGCCGACGAGGCAGAGAAACATCGAGACGAGACACCACCATGGCGCCAGCCCGGAAGGAGTTCCGAATGGACGCGGATGCACCACAGATACCTTGCGGGCGAATCCCTTCATGGGAGGAAATCTGCGGTCATCGGCAGATGAAGCAATTCCCGCTCAGAGGTCGGAGGTGGATACCGAACGATAACCGGAGCGCGTGATCCGCGCGGTCGTGCCGGGTGTGCGATTCACGGTGCCGCTGGCATCGGTATAGCGCACCGCACCGTTGCTTTCCCGCACCCGGGTGTTGGGAAGCGGGCGACCGGTCTGGCCATCGACGACGGTCGTCGTGACGGTTTCGCACCCTGCGAGAAAGGCGGTCACTGCCAATGCAAGCACGCCGGCAATACGAGTTCTGGTGAACATGGATTTAGGGAACCTCGGTATCTAAACGAGCCGTGCGGTGGTAGAAAGTGGCGATGGTGAAAGCAAGGACAAAGATGGGCGCGACGAGAAGCCAGGTAACGCCGCTTTCCCAGCGGATTTGCTTTTCCAGTGCCTCACCCCCGAGGTCGCGGAGGAGCGTGAATTTCTCTACCCGCCACTGCCAGCCCGAGACGCCGAGATCGAGGAAAAAGCCGAACACTCCGGCGCCGAGCAGTGCCGGGTAGCGGCGAGTGCGCGTGGACAGGGTCAACAATGCAGCGACGAGGATCACGGCGGCCGCGACCCACAGCCGGCCACCCGCGGCCCAGGGCGTATCGACGGTGCGGATGGTTCCGACCAGCGGGACGACCGCGAGGACTCCGCACTGCGCCCCCGCGATGCTGGCGGCGGAAAGAGCGCCGAGGAGAATGGATCCAAATCGTCTCATTGGCCGGATTGCTTGCGGGCAAGATTGACCATGATGATTGCATAACAACCCGCGAGCCAGATGCAGAGAATGCCCCAGCTCTGGAGCGCCGGACCGATGAGATCAAAGTGCGTGCCCTGCGGAAAGACGACATCCCGGCGGAGTTCGACCATGTCGCGCTCTTCGATCTTCGGCCGGGCGCCGACGATCTCGCGTTTCACGAGCAGGTTTTGCCACGATTTGCTCACTTCGGAGATGCGGTCGTACTTCTCGGTCTGGCGTCCGCTCGCGTCGGTCCAGCGCACGGTCTCCTCGTCGTTCGGCGGCGTGGAGAGAAAGGCCGGGATGCGCGTTTTATTCGTCATCTGCGGGGTGGTGCGCCCGTAGACATTCGCGGTGTCCATGAGCCGCTGGAGATTGAAGCTCGGCAGCGCCCGGCTGAACCACAGGACCACGCGATCCATCTCCGGCGCGGTGACGACGAATCCCCCGAACAGGATCTGCGGGATGAGAATGAGCGGCACCCACATCACCGCCTGCGTGACCGTACCGACGGACGCGGAGACGAGCAGACCGAGCGCGACGCCGGTGACGGCGGCCGCGAGCAGCGCGCCGAACCGCATGACGAGAAGCTCGCCGAGAAAGGCCACCCAAGACCGGGAAGGCTCGACCGCGGGCGGAGGCGCGTCGTCGCGTTTCACGCCGAGTTCATCGAGCACGTTTTCTTTCACCCGGAAAAAGGACGCGAGCCGGGCCATGATCGCGAACTGAAAATCCCGCGCGTGCAACCGCGTGGGGTTCGTGAAATGCGTGCGCTTCTCGTTCGCCACCGGCTGGTAGTCGGGTGCGTTTTCCACCACGAAATCATCCGGGCTCACTCCGTCTGCCGGGGCCGCCGGGACCGCAGCCGCAGCCGATTCCGCCATGAACTCGGGCACATTGGAAAAGAAGAGCTGCCGGAAGACGAGCCGGCTTACCGCGGCGTCCGGGGTCTCACTCGTGGGCAAAATCTCCGGGTGAGCGAGGTGATGGGTGCAGAGCACGGTAAAAAAGAGGAGCAGCGCCTGGAGCGAAGTGATCGCGGTCTGGAACCCGAGCTTGCTCAGTAAGTAGACATTCAGCCCCACGCCGGCGAGGCGCTCGCGACGGAAGATGGGCAACTCACCGACGATCTGCTGCGCGCCATTGCTGCACCCGAACCACAGCGTGGCGATCACGGTGATGAACATCTGGAAGACGAGATTTTCGCTCACCCAGCCCACGAGCACGCCGATGACCAGCGCCTGCAGCAGCAGGAAGAGATAGTTGCGCGGATCGGAAATGAGGATGAGCCACTGGCGGGCGACGAGCACCCACAGCGTGGTGAGCGGATTCGGTCGCGGCGGGCGGCGCAGGCTGCTGGCGGCGCCGCCGGAGTCGTCGATGGGCAGCAGATGCGGGCGCCGTCCGGAGTGGTTGAACTTTTCGGCCAGCTCCTCGGCAACCCGGGCATCGACGAGGCGTTTGCCCAGACCGACCATCTCGGAACTCTCATTGCGAATCTCGGCGGCCCGACGCTGCACGAACCGGCCGAGTTCGGAGTAGACCTTGGGCAGTTTGCTTAGGAGTTCGTCATCCTTGAATTCCTCCACGGCCCCACCCGGTCCCATCGCCACGCTCGAACCGCTCGCCGAGGAGGAATGCGAGGACGACGCGCGCCGCGGGCCGCCGCTGGTCGAACTGCGGGGATCGTCCATGAGGAAATAGCGCACGGCTTCCGCGGAGCGGCCGAGGAAGATGATGCGGCCGCCGTGGACCCAGACGATCGCTTTGAAGAGGTGGCTGTTTTGCAGGACGTGGGTGGTGCAAAAAATGCCCATGCGTTTGTTGCGCGCGAGCACCGAGAGTTCGGTCATGAGTTCGCTCTCGGTCTGCGGATCGAGGCCGGAAGTCGGCTCGTCGAGGAAGAGAAAGCGCGGGTTCATGATCAGCTCCGAGGCGATGCTGACCCGCTTGCACTGCCCGCCGGAGAGGACGCGGACCGGCTTCGACTGATGCTCGGTGAGTGAAAGCGTGCGGAGCACGGTATCCACCGCCTCGTGGAGCTGGCGCGGGGGCAGCGCCACGCGGAGCCGGGCGCCGTAGATGAGCGCCTGCCGCACGGTGAGATCCCGGTGGACGATGTCTTCCTGCGGCACGTAGCCGATGCCCGTCGCGGACATATCGCCCGGGCCGGTGATGCGGCGGCCCTCGATGGTGACCTGGCCGCTCTGGGCCGGGGCCATGCCGCAGACGGCTTTCATCAGCGTGCTCTTGCCCTGCCCCGAGCCGCCGAGCACACCCACGAATTCGCCGCACTGGAGATCGAAATCCACATCGGAGAGAATCTTGAAGCCGTCGCTCGCGATCCGGGTGAGCCCTCTTGCCTGGATGGACCCGCCTTCGCCGATGTGGACCAGCGACGAGCCGTCGAACTGGAACGTGTAGTAGTCGTAGTCCGGGATCTGCACGCAATCGCCGAAGACCAGCCGCTGCCGGGTGAAGCCCTGGTCGGCGTTGAGCTTCGTGCGGTAGCGGGGATGGTCGTGATGATTGATCAGGAAAACGTCCTCGCCCTCGCGCACGAGTTCGCACTGGTGGCTGGAGATGGTGAAGATCTCGTGGTCGAGCGCGAGCTTCGGCCGCGAGGGTTGCGGCGGCGGGTCTCCCGGGCGGGTCTCCTGCGCGCGGCCGATGATCAGGCCTTCGCGCGGGATCGGCAGTTTGACGATCGGCTCGCCATTGAAGAGCGGAGGCGCGGGCCGGCGCTCGAAGGCGAAGACGAGTCCGCACACGGCGATGATGCAACTCGAGACGGTGAGCGACCGCTTTTCCCCGTCGCGCAGGACCACGTGATTGACCGAGACGGACTTCGACGGCCCATCCGAAGAGAGCACCCACGAACTCGCGCGCGGCTGCCACGCCAGCCGCAGGTGATCCTTGCTCATCCCCACGTCCGACACTTCGATCATGGAACCTTCGCCGCCCACCGTCACCTCCCGCCGCTCCGCACCCCTCCGCCCCGACAAAGCATCGAGATCGAAAACTTGGGCCGGCCGGTTCTCGAGATCGAGGAGGGAAAGTCTCGAAATCATCAGCTCACGCCCCGGGTCTGCGTTTGCGGGAGAACTCGCTCAACGCGCCACCGGTTCAAATGGCTCGGGCCGCTTCACCCCACTGCCGCCGGTCGAACGCGGTTCTCCCGAGGTCCGGGGGCGCGGAGGGGCCTCGTCTTTGGCGCGGACCTTCGGCTCGGAGAGCTTGAGTTCGGGCAATCCTGGCGCGGGCGGCGGTGGCGTGCCGGGCGCTTCGGCGTGCTGAAGGGGTTCGGCACGTCCCGCGGCGAGCAGCGGGGCGAGTTCGCGCGCCAGAGCGGCGACGTCCACACTCCCGCGTCCGCCGCTTTCCGGCTGGGTCTGGGCCCGCGCCTGCAGCTCGCTGACCTGGACGCGCAAGGCTGTTTCGGACGCGCGCAGGGCGGCAATTTCCTTGTCCTTTTCATCCAGCCGCTTTTGAAACGATTCGGTGATCTCGCCGACCGCGCCGCCGAGGTGATCGCAGCCCGCCAGCCCGCTCATTCCCAGAATTCCCGTCAGTCCCGCGACGCCGAGCCGCCAGCCGCGGCTTCGCCGAATTTTCTGTGGCGGTCCGGGCGGTTGCGGGGGCATTTCGTAGATCATGATCAGCGGTTAGTTAGTCTAGTTGAGCCTCCTCCGGAACCTCGACGCATCACTGGGTCCGATACTTCTTGACCCCCTCTCGGCAGCAAGCTTTTTCTTCGCCAGTGAGCACTTTTGCGAGTCCCAGCTGCGTCGTCTTCGGTCGTTGTTTCTTCGCGGTGTGGATGGCGATGGGCGCGACTGCCGCGCTGGCGCAGAACCCGCCGAAGGTTCGCGCTCGTGAACCGGAGAGGGCTCCGGCGGGGAAGGGCGCGGACACCAATTCGGAGACTGCGCCCACGGAGCGCAAGAATCTCGGGATCTCCCAAATCAGCATCATCGACAAGCTGATGGGCGCAGAGTTTGCGCTCGGGCCCGGCTTGAAGCGGACGAATGAGGAACAATGGGCCGCCGAATACCGGGCGCTTTACAAGGAGTTCGCCCGCGAGGCGAATCCCGGCACGCTGCCGCCCAGCCGCGCCGTGCTCGCACTCGCCCTCGGCATGAAGGCTTCGGACGGCGTCATCGCACTGAAAGGTCGCGACATGGAAGCGCTCAACGCCTGCGCCGAACAAATCGAAAAGCTCGCGGTGAAACTCAACGTGCCGGGCAAGAACCTCCAGCGCGCCAGCATCATCAAACACCACGCGCTCGCCTCGCGATGGGTCGATGCTTTCATGGAACTCGGCTTTCTCCAGCGCGAAGTCAGCCGCACGCTGGAAGCCGATCCCGCCCAGAAGGACGAGGCGCTCCTCATCGTCGTCGGGAGCTGGCTTCAAGGCGGCCGCTGCGTCACCAGCCTCATCGCGAAGAACTACACCGACGCCTCTTCCAGCATCCTCCGCGAACCCAAACTCGTGCAGATCTTGATCGGCGAGATGAACAAGATCCCGCAAAGTTACAAGGACGACCCCGCCGTGCAGGAGATCATCAAGTTTCTGCCCGAAGTCCAGAAAAGCGTGAACGTGGGTCTGCAAGATCCCATCCCGCTCGCGACGGTGAAGCAGATGCACGAGCGCTTCAGCCATCTCACCGGCCTCGTCCTCAAGCCGGCCGCGGCGAAGCCGTAGAGGGGTGTGATTAAATGTGGGGTATGGCGCCTTTAGACGGCGCGAGAGGCGTCCCGGAGGGACGATCGAAATTAGCCGGTGGCGTGAGCCACCGGATCACGTCCCGAACGCAGATCCGCCCCGGCAGGGGCGGTGGATTCGCCGGGGTTCCAGCGCCCCTCTGGGGCGCATGCCGTTTTGGACGGCTGTCCGGTGGCTGACGCCACCGTATAGGTGCTCCGGAGTTATTCATGGACAGCGGCCGGGGCAGCTCGCCCAGCCCAAGGCCGGATGGCTGTGAATAACTCCGCCGCCGGTTCAAAGTTGAGTGATCGCCGCACGAATATTGCCACCATTCCCTTGGAGGAATTTTAGCCAAAGTTCGGCGGCGACCGCTCGATGCGCCACGGACATGCATCCTCAGATGCTGGCCCGCGTTCCTTCGCAGGCCTCCACTATACGAACTGCAGCCCGCCGGCGCCATCGGCAAAATCAAAGCGAAAACACCAAACCGAAAACACAGACCCACCATCCCATGAATCAAACCACACCACCTGCTTTTGTCCCGGCGCCGGAGGCCGCCGCTCCGAGTGAGCTTCCACCTGGCGAGTGCGCCGCCTGGCTCGGTCTGGACTGGGGCGACAAGGCGCACGCGCTGGCGCTGCGGGCGCGCAGCTCGGGCCTCGTCGAAACCCTCGAACTGGAGCATTCCGCCGAGTCGCTCCACGCGTGGCTCCAGGCGCTCGGCGAACGCTTCGGCGGCCAGCGCGTGGCGGTGGCCGTGGAGGCCAGCAAGGGCGCCATCGTTGCTGCCCTGATCGAGCATCCCTGGCTGCTGATCTATCCCGTCCATCCCGCCACCAGCCGCCGCTTCAGCACGGCCTTCACTCCGAGCGGGGCCAAGGACGATGTGCCCGATGCACGCACGCTCCTGGAGATCCTCACCCACCACCGCGCCCGGCTCCGGCTGCTCGTGCCGCACGACCCCGACACCCGCCGGCTCGGCCTGCTCAATGAGGCCCGGCGCACCGTGGTGGATCGGCGCACCCTGCTCTCCAATCAACTCACCAGCCTGCTCAAGAACTACTATCCGCAGGCGCTCGAACTCACCGGTAAGAAACGCTACGCGCCCCTCGCGCTCGCGTTCCTGGAGCGCTGGCCGGAGCTGGCCCTCCTCCAGCAGGCGCGTCCCGAGACCCTGCGCCGCTTTTACTCCCAACACCAGGTGCGCCGCCCCGAACTGGTCGAGGAGCGCATCGAGATCGCCCGCACCGCCCGTGCGCTGAGCACCGACCGGGCCTTGTGCGAGGTGAGCATCCTGGAAATGCGCGTGCTGGTGGCCGAGATGCGCCTGCTTGAAAAGCACCTCGCGTCGATGGAGGAGGCGATGGCGGCCGCCTTTGCCGCCCATCCCGAAGCCCACCTCTTCGCGGATCTGCCGGGCGCGGGCGCCGCGATGGCCCCGCGGCTTGAGCGTGCTCTTTGGCACCGACCGCGCGCGCTGGCGCAGTCCGGGCGAGTTGCAGACCTACTACGGCATCGCCCCGGTCACCGAGAAAAGCGGGCGCCAAAAGTGGGTGCACTGGCGTTGGAACGCGCCGGTCTTCGCGCGCCAGACCCTGGTCGAATGGGCCGGGCTGAGCGTCAAATACAGCGCGTGGGCCGGGGCGTATTACCGCCAGCAGCAGGCCCGGCAAAAAGGCCATGCGGCCATCCTGCGCAGCCTCGCCTTCAAATGGCTGCGCATCCTCTGGCGCTGCTGGCAGGACCGCACGCCCTACGACGAACCCCGCTATCTGGCGCGCCTCCAACAGCGCAACCCAACCCTCTTTGCCCTCATTCCCACCACATGAAAAACACCCAAGTATTCCTTGCCCGGCGCAACTCAGATGTTGGCTAATTTCCGAGATGCCTTCGGCATCGAAAGCGCCGCCCTATTTTCCCAGGATGTGATGCGCGGCAGGTTCGCCATCTTTCGAAAGCAATGAGACTGCCG
>JANPHH010000308.1:0-29357 GCA_031424375.1 Chthoniobacter sp.
GCCCATCGCGCTGTATCTGGCGGCAGCGGGCATAGGGAGAATGGGGCTTGTCGATGGCGATGTCGTCGATTTTTCAAATCTCCAGCGCCAGATTTTGCACGGCACGAAGGACGTGGGCCGCAAAAAACTGAACTCCGCGCGGGACAGCATTCGCGAGGTGAATCCCAACGTGCAGGTCGATCTCTACGACACGTTCTTCAACGCGAGCAACGCCGCCGAGATCTCCGCGCCCTACGACATCATCATCGACGGTACCGACAACTTCCCCACCCGCTACTGCTCGAACGACATCGCCGTCTTTCAAAAGAAGCCGAACATCTACGGCTCGATCTTCCGCTTCGACGGCCAGTGCACCGTCTTCGCGCCAAACCTCGGCGGACCCTGTTACCGCTGCATGTTCCCCGAGCCTCCGCCGCCCGGCATGGTGCCGAGCTGCGCGGAAGGCGGCGTGCTCGGCGTGCTCCCCGGCATCATCGGCGTGATGCAGGCGATCGAGGCGGTGAAGCTAATCATCGGCATCGGCGAACCGCTGATCGGTCGGATGATCGCGTTCGATGCGCTGAAGATGAAGTTCCGCGAGTTCAAGCTGCGGCGCGATCCGAAGTGCCCGGTGTGCAGCGACCATCCCACGATCACCGAGCTGATCGACTACGATCAATTCTGCGGCATCCCGCAAGCGCAGGCCGCGGAAGACGCCGAGCCGGAGGTCCCGAGCGTGACCGTGCAGGATTTGAAGGCGAAGCAGGACCGCGGAGACAAGTTCGTCCTCCTCGATGTGCGCGAGCAGTATGAGTGGGACATCTGCCGCATCCCCGGCGCGCAGCTCATCCCGCTCGGGCAGCTTCCTTCGCGGATGAGTGAACTCGATTCCGCCGACGAAATCCTGCTCCAGTGCAAGAGCGGCGCCCGCAGCGCCCGCGCCCTGCGCCTCTTGCAAGAAGCCGGCTTCAGCAAGCTGGCCAACGTCGAAGGCGGCATCCTCGCCTGGGCCGACCAGATCGACCCGAGCGTGCCGAAATACTAGTGATTAGCCCCGAGTTGCTCGCGCTCCTTCGCTGCCCGCTCACGCTGCAGCCGCTGCGCATCGCGGATTCCGCGCTGCTCGCGCGGCTGCCCGCCGGGATCGACGCGGCGCTCGTTCGTGAAGATGGCGCGGTCGCGTATCCCGTGCGCGACGGTATCCCGCTGCTGCTCCCCGACGAGGCGATCTCCCTCGCCGCTGAGGGAAAGTAGAGCGCGGCATTGAAGATTCACCGAGCGTCCGTATAACCACGCGCATGTCGAATCTCCGCGAGCCGCTCGGTCTGAAAAAAGGCAAACGCCTGGACGATCTCGAGCACAAGTCGATCGACGAGGACGAATACAAACCGAAGCTGAAAGATGCCCAGCTCCGCCTGCTCAATCTCACCCGCGAACTGAGCGAGACGAAACGCACGCTCGTCGTGGTCTTCGAGGGACCGGACGCGGCGGGAAAGGGGGGCGCGATCAAGCGCACGACCGAGCGGCTCGACCCACGGCTCCTCCGCGTGCATTCCATCGTGAAACCGACGACCGAGGAGTATCAGCATCACTATCTCTGGCGCTTCTGGAACAAACTCCCGCCGCACGGCAGCACGGTCATCTTCGACCGCTCGTGGTATGGGCGGGTGCTCGTCGAGCGAGTGGAGAATTTTGCGACCGACAAGGAGTGGAAGCGCGCCTACCAGGAGATCAATGAGTTTGAGCGGCTACTCACCGACGACGGCGCGATCATTCAGAAGTTTTATCTGCACATCTCGAAAGAGGAGCAGCTCTTCCGCTTCAAGCGCCGCGAGAGCGATCCCTACAAGCACTGGAAAATCAACGACGAGGACTGGCGCAACCGCCGCAAGTGGGACGAGCACAACGCGGCCGCCGAGGACATGTTTGAGAAGACCTCCACGGACAACGCGCCGTGGAATGTGATCGCGGCCAATTACAAATGGAACGCCCGGATCAAAGTGACCAAGGCGCTCGCCGATGCGCTGGAAGCCGCGCTGAAAAAGTCGTGAAGCACGCCGCTGTCATCTGGGGCATCGCTGCGACTTTGCTGCTCGGTGGCTGCGATCAGCTTTTCACCAAGGCGACCAAGGATGACATCGCTGCGGGCGACAAGAAGGTTGCGGTGGGCGACTTCCGCGGCGCGGTGGCCGACTACGAAGCCGCACTCGACGGGACGGAAAAAAGCGGGAATGCCCACTGGAAGCTCGCGCTGCTCTACGACGACAAACTCAAGGTGCCCCGCGACGCTATCCACCACTTCGAACGCTACATCGAACTCGCGCCGAAAGGCTCCCACGCCAAGGACGCCCGAGCCATGCTGAAGCAGGCCGAGACCCGGCTCGCGATGACGCAGGGGAAGGGGAGTTTCATCACGCAGGAGGAAGCCGTTCGCCTCAAAAACGACAACCTCGAGCTGCGCAAAAACCTCGCCATCGTGCGCGCACAAAAGAACGCCACGCCGCCGCCCACGCCACCCGGCGGCGTCTTGAAAAAGGGAGAAGTCGCACAGAAACCCGTCCCTCCCGGCACGCGCACTCACGTGGTGCAACCAGGCGAGACCATGGCCTCGATCGCGGCCAAGTACTACAAAAACAAAAGCCGGTGGAAGGATATCCAGGACGCGAATTTCTACTCCACGAACGGCACCCCGACCATCAAGCCGGGGCAGACGCTGATCATCCCGTAGCCCGGCGAGGGCAGCCCTATGAAATGACTCTTGGGGTGTCCCCGGAGCCGGCGCCATCGTGCGTCTCCGGGGCCGGCGGCGAATCGGCGACTGGCCGAGCCTTCATCTTCCGCGCGACCCAAAGCGCGACCAGCCCGTAGCCGAGCAGAGCCAGAATTGGCACGATGAGATCGGCGGCGGTGGGATTCCGCACACTCCATGGACCGACGCTGATGGTGATCTTGAGGAATCCCTTGCCCCCGAAAAGCTTCGCGAAGGTGGCTCCGACGAGGCCGTGCACGAAGGCGAAGGCGGCGAGATTGCGGAAGCGGTCTTCCATCGCGGCGTAGGCAAAGGTGGTGCCGAGGATGCCGGTGACGAACACGAGCCCGTATGAATCGATATGAATGAGTCCGAAAAAGGCGCCGCTGAGCATCGCGACGAGCATCCGGCGCGGGTCGCGGATCAGGAAATGGGTCCACACTGCACCGAGGGGAAACGCAAAGGCCGCGCAACCCGCGAGCAGCAGGGAGGAATCCGGGGCATCGCGCATTTCGCGCAGCGCGAGCCACGCCGCAGGGCCCAGTGCTGCGGCCGCTCCGAGCCCGCCGAGGGCGGCGGCGACGAGCTGCTTTCCCGCGGACCGAGGAGCCGGCCGTGATGCGGCCGGGGCGAAGGCTTTGCGCATGCGGGTGGCGATGTAGCCCGTGAAAACGAGCTGCTGGATCAGCCCCCAGAATGTGTGCGCCGCGATGTCCAGCGCGTGGCTGTGGAGCGCAAACTTCGCGAACGCCTTGTCCCCGCGGACCAGCCAGGCAGCGAGGATGGCGTAGGCGAGAAAGCCTGCGGAAACTTTCAGCGCGAGTCCGAATGCGGAGCCGAAGTTGTCGTAGCGGATCACGCAGGTGGAAAGCAGCGCCGCCGCGGATGCGCTGACGAGGATGACGGCGGCCCAGGCTCCGGCTGAATCCGGTGGAATGCGGAGTGGTTTCGGCAGGCGCAGAATTTTTGCGGCGTCCGGCCAGTCTGCGAGCCCGATCCAAAGCAGCCCGCCGGCGACTGCGGCGAACACCAACGCGACCCGCCAGCGTTCCACGCCGCGACCCTCGCGGAGCAGGCGCAGGAGTCGTCCGGGGCTTCCGAGCCCGAGCGATTCCGCCGAATCGCGGTGCCAGCATGGACTGCCCAAAACCGCCCAGAGGAAAGCTGCCGTGAGCAAGCCCTTGCCCACGGGCGCCACCCACGATGCGTGACCGAGCACGCCCCAGCCAAAACAAAATGGCCACACGACGAAGAGCACGGCGCACACGATCCCGAGCGCCTCGAGCGCATTGGTGCGTCGCGAGCGAATTTCGCGCTCTTTCCTGCCGTCGGAATCTACAACGCTGGAGTGCACGGGTGGGACAGGCTCGCGGCTACTCTGGGTTCGCAACCCTCAGGAATCGCGGCATCGAGCAATCTCCGGAGAGGCTCGTCGCGCGAATCGCCAGGGTTTGCGAGCAGGCGATCTAATCGACGTCGACGGCGCCCTTCTCGCGCTTGAGGCCGCGGAGTTTGCCCTGGATGAAGGCGTCGATGTCGCCGTCCATCACGGCGTCGATGTTGCTCGTGTCGACGCCGGTGCGGAGATCGAGCACTTTTTGATAAGGCTGAAAGACGTAGCTGCGAATCTGGCTGCCAAAGGCGACGTCAGATTTCACGTCGTAAGCGGCCGCGCCTTCGGCGGCGAGTTTGTCGGTCTCGACCTGCTGCAGCTTGGCCTGGAGCATGCGCATGGCGGTGACTTTGTTTTTCTGCTGGCTGCGCTCGTTCTGGCACGCGGCGACGATGCCGGTGGGGAGATGCCGGATGCGGACGGCGGTCTCGACTTTGTTCACGTTCTGCCCGCCCTTGCCGCCGCTGCGGTAGGTATCCACTTCGATCTCCGCCTCGTTGATCACGATCGGCTCGCTCTCGGGGAGTTCGGGGACGACGTCGACTCCGGCGAAGGAGGTATGGCGTCGTTTGTTCGAATCAAACGGCGAGATGCGGACGAGACGGTGCACGCCGCGTTCGGTCTGGAGGTAGCCATAGGCGTTCTCGCCGGTGACGAGCAGGGTGCAGCTCTTGATGCCGGCTTCGTCGCCGAGCTGGATGTCCATGATCTGGCTCTTGAAGCCATGCCGCTCGATCCAGCGCTGGTACATGCGCAGGAGCATGTCGGCCCAGTCGCAGCTCTCGGTGCCGCCGGCGCCGGAGTTGATGGTGAGGAAGGCGTTGTAGTGGTCGTGGGGACCATTCAGGAGCATGCGCAGTTCGAAGTCGCCGAGGCCCTTTTCGATCGCGGCGAATTCCCTGCCGACCTCGGTGGCACTGTCGGCATCGCCGGATTCACGGGCCAGTTCGATGAGCACGGGCAACTCCTCGATTTGCGTTTCGAGCGTGGTCAGCGGAGTGATTTTCCCCCGGAGCTGGGAGACTTCCTCGACGTTTTTTTGGGCGCGTTCCTTGTTCGTCCAGAAGTCGGGTTCGGCCATCAGCCCTTCGAGTTCGGCCAGACGTTCTCTTAGTTTTGGGAAGTCAAAGGTACCTCCGGAGTTCGCCCACGCGGGCTTTGAGGGAGGCGGTATCGATGGCGGCGAGGTCGGTCATTGGGGAAGTTGATGGTTGAAAGTTGATGGTTGATAGGAAGCCAGGGCGGTGCTCGCAGAAAGCGCGGTGGTCACGAGTTGAAGCCCATCAACCATCAACTCTCAACCATCAACCCGCCCCCGCTTCAGTGCGTGCTTTTCACGCTCTCGAGGCGATAGATCGTCTCTTTCGGATCGGCGAGGTCGAGTCGGTCGCGGGCAATGAGGCCCACGTATTCGCGGTCGTGGGTGAGCAGATTCTCGATGCGCTGATTGCTCGCGAGCGCTTGCTTTTCCTTTTCCACGAGGGCCTGCAACTCATCGACGCGGGCGTTCTGCTCCTTGCGCTTTCCGATCTCCGGGAGCATGCGATAGCCGATCGTGGCCAGCACCGTGAGAACGATGAGGACGAAAAGAAAGCGGTTGAGGGAATGCCAGATTCCCCCAGCCGATTGGGGTGGTTTGAACTCGCTATGCGCAGCGCTCACTCAGCGCATCTTACCTCCGTAAACGGCATTGTCACCCAGGATTTCCTCGATCCGGAGAAGTTGATTGTACTTTGCCACGCGGTCGGTGCGGCTGAGCGAACCGGTCTTAATCTGACCCGCATTCGTCGCCACCGCGATGTCGGCGATCGTGTTGTCTTCGCTCTCTCCGGAGCGATGGCTGATCACAGCCGTGTATTTGTTTTCCTTCGCGAGTTCGATGGCGTCGAGCGTCTCGGTGAGCGAGCCGATCTGGTTCACCTTCACCAGAATCGAGTTGGCGGTGCCGGTGTCGATGCCCTTGCGGAGGAACTCGACGTTGGTCACGAAAAGATCGTCGCCCACGAGCTGCGTCGTCGCGCCGAGTTTGTCGGTGAGCTTCTTCCAGCCGTCCCAATCGTTTTCCGCGCAGCCGTCTTCGATCGAGACGATCGGGAATTTCTTCTGCAAGCCCGCGTAGTATTCGATGAGCTCTTCGGCGCTGCGCTTGGAGCCGTCGGATTTCTTGAACACGTATTTCTTCGTCGCCTTGTCGTAGAACTCCGAGGACGCGACATCGAGAGCGATGAAGACGTCCTTGCCGAATTTGTAGCCGGCCTTTTTCACCGCGGTCGCGATCGTTTCCAGCGCGTCGTTGGCGTCGTTGAAATTGGGAGCGAAGCCGCCTTCGTCACCGACCGCGGTGGAGAGGCCGCGGCCCTTCAGCACGCTTTTCAGCGAGTGGAAAATTTCGACGCCGGCCCGCAGAGCTTCGGAGAAAGTGTCGAAGTTCTTCGGGATGACCATGAACTCCTGAAAGTCCACCGGCGCATCGGAATGAGCGCCGCCGTTGACGATGTTCATCATCGGCACGGGAAGCACTTTCGCGTTCGGCCCGCCGAGGTATTTGAAGAGCGGCACGCCGAGCTGGCTGGCCGCGGCTTTCGCGGTGGCGAGCGACACGGCGAGGATCGCGTTCGCGCCGAGCTTAGCTTTGTTCTTCGTGCCATCGAGCGCGATCATCGTCTTGTCCACCTCCACCTGATCGGTGGCGTCGAGTCCTTCGATCTCGGCGGCGATCGTCTTGTTCACATTCGCCACAGCCTTCGTCACGCCCTTGCCGAGGTAGCGATCTTTCACGCCGTCGCGGAGTTCCCACGCTTCATGTTCACCCGTGCTCGCGCCGCTGGGCACGATCGCGGTGCCGACCGCGCCACCGGCGAGGATCACGTCGGCTTCGACGGTGGGATTGCCGCGGGAATCGATGACCTGGCGAGCGTGAACGTGGGCGATGGTGGTGAGTGACATGGGTGAGTTGGAGTTCGGGCGTTAGGATTTCTGGTGCGCGCCGGGTGGGCGCTAAAAACCGGCAAATTGCTTAAAAGCGAGGACGTGCGTTGGCAATTTTAATGTGCGAATTCCCTCACGCACGCTGCCGCCCCGCCGCCAGCCACCGCCGCGCCCTCTCGCGCAGCGCCTCCGTGCTGCCCACCTCCAGCTTTTCCCGGATTCGCCGGTGGTGAGTTTCCACCGTCTTCACCGAGATCCGCAGATCGCGCGCGATCCGCGTCGGGCCGTGCCCCGCGCCCGCCGCCTCATAGATCGCCAGCTCGCGGTCGCTCAGACGGGCCGCGTCGTCGTCCCGCCCGGCCCCGCGCGCTCGCATCCTTGCGGGCGTCGGGCCATCATCGCTATGACCACCTGTCCGCACGCGCGCGCTCATCTGCAGTCGGTCTGCGATCCATTGCTGAGACACCGTCGTTTTCCGCCAGACCAGCCTTGCCAGAGCGACCTTTCGCAGGTTGCTTCCAGGCAATCCTGCCAACTCGTCCGCGCCCAGTCCCTCTGCGATCCATCGTTCCGCCTGCCGCTGGTCGTGGGTCCGCCGCACCCCGCCGGCCCGGTTGGCCCGGCCCTTGCGGCGACGCAACTCACCCTTCGCCAGCTTCCCCATCTTCTCCGCAAACGCTCATCAGCACCCACGCATGCACCCACCACCCGGTCATCGCACAGGCTTCGCCGACCGCTTTCAGAAAAAACCTTCGTTCATCGTCGTCCAGAAAGATCGCCTCTCGCCGGTTCCCCCGCGCCATTTCATGGTAGTAGGCTCCAGGATATCGAATGGGGAATGCTCCGCGCCACCAGCCGCTGCGTCTTCCGATTCACGCCCCTGTGTCAAGAGTTGAACCATGACCCCTTTCTTCTGACCCTTTCTTCCCTCGCGCACGCCAATGGCCCGCCCCATTTCAAACATCGCCGTCACGCAGCGGGAAGATTCACGATCGGAATGGATAGCATTGCTGCCACGCAGCGACATCCGTCTGCCGCGCCAGCTAGGGCAGATAGCCGTTGAGCGGGTCGTGATCGCGCAATTGCGCACCCTGGAGCACGTCCTTGTTCAGCGCTTCGCGGATGAACTGAGGTGCCTTGCTCAGAGCATCCTTGAGCGACAGGCCGATCGGTGTTTCACGCTCCTCCCAGGCCTTATCGCGCGCCTGTGGGTCGGAAATCAGCGTGCCGTCCGCCGCCAGCATCATCAACTCTCCGGCATGGCTGAAGGTTTCTGGCGCAAAGACCCGTTTCACGTCGTCGAGGAACGCGGCAAGACTCCCCTTGATGGAAGGATGAGGGTTCTGGGCCAGACCCGTGAGATGCAATTCCAAGCGACCCGGCAGGGCAACCGGCACGGCGTGAGGAACGATATCCTGGTCGTTCACATAGCGAAAAAAACGCCCGCTCAGCGCGGCGTCGAGGACTTCGCAGAAAGCGTTGTCGCCGACGCGTGGCTGTCCGTACGTATAAAGCCCGGTAATGTCCCGGCACGCCTCAAACTCCAACACCGCCGCCGCGAGGACCGCAAGAGCGCCACCAAGACTGTGGCCGGTGATCCAGATTCGCTCGTCCGGCTTGGGTGCCAGAAGACCGACGGCACTGAGGAGGTCGTTCCTTCTCCAGTTCGGCAACGGGCGGGCGGCAACGGAACCGGTGCCGCGCGCGCCAGTGATCGACACCGTTTAGCGTCCGCGGAATTTTGAGGGCGGGAGTTCCATGGTCACGCGCGGCGGCTGCCCTCGCGCAGCACGTTCACGAGCCGTTGGTTCGCACGCTGAGTCCGGCGCCGGGCCGGCTGCCGGCCAGAGCTGGGGCCGAGGCTGCGCGCAGGCCCGTGTCTCGTCGAGCGCTCGGTGTTCCGGAGGCGAGCGTGAGCGGGAGGGACTTCATGCTGCGCCCCGTGGCCGCGGACCAGTGGGTGATGATCGTGCGCATGTCGGCCGCCAGGTTTGGGTAACCTGAGGGCGGGAGCTTGTAGAATCCTTCTGCGGCGGCCGGCGTTTCCGTGAGCGGCTCGCGCTCCAGGTAGGAGAGGACTTGGGAGAGTTGGAAGGCCATGGAGAAGTAATCGTCGGCCCGGCCATGCACGGGCACGCCGACGCGCTCGCCGATCTTGCGCAAGCGGTCGCCGGGGCTCTCCGCGTCCGCCTTGAGTGCGCGCACGATTGGTGTGTCCTCGGCGAGCGCGAGGTGAAACCACGACATGGTCACCACCGCCCACAGCTCTTCGCGGAGCAGATTGCCGTTATTGCGCCGCACGCGCAGCATCTCGCGGAGCCGGCGGACATGATCGGCGATCGCCGAGTCGTCGGTTTCATTCGGCCCGATGCCGTTGTTGGCGTTCATCATGCCGCGCCAGACTTCGCGCAGGAAGGACTCGAAGGTGCCCACAAAGTCGCGGTTGGCGGCCACGGGTTTGTCGAATTGGTAAGCCTTGTTGCCATCCACGCCGTGATTCAGATCGAGGCCGAGCAGCCGATAGTAAGTGTTGCGCCGGGTGGCGCGGGCGTCGGTCCGCAGCCAGCTCGTCATCGCGCCGATAAAGCCGGAAGGCAGATCGCGGTAGAAGATCGCCTCGGTCGCGCGCAGCCAGAGCGCGGTATCGGGATCGGGCGTCTCGAAGCGCTCCCCAGCTTCATACTCGCGCACCACGCGATCGAAGATCTCGAAGATGCGCGTGTTCTCGATCATGTAGCCGTAGATGATGTGATCCCACAGCTTGGGATCGGTCGAGGCGAGTCCAGCCGCGAGATTGGTAAAGGCCGGCGGCAGCGTCGGAGCGCCGGGGTCGCTGTAATCGGGTACACCGCCCGTGGGTTTGCGCGTTGTGTAGTATTGCTCGATGGCGGTGAGGAGCACCTGGGGATGCACTTTGAAGAGAGCCTCGATCGCGGGGAGCGTAAGCGGCGGGAAGGGAAAAGTCTGGCCGGCATGCCAGGAGGCGAAGGTGAAGAACATAGGGATTGGTTTCTATTTTTGTGAGGGAAAGGCAGGCCGCCCGTGAGCTCGGTGAAGGCTGCGGAGACTTATGGATTTTTGATCTGCACCGGGGCCGAACTTTGAAAGACCTGGGTGCGAGTCACGACGAGCAGTTGGCCAGAAGCTGCACCTTTCGGGATTTGGACGATGAGATACCCGCCTTCCCACTTGAAGTGCGTTCGCGGGATTTCCTTTCCCGCGAGATGCACCTCAAGTGGCTCCTGCAAAAAGGCAAACCGCAGGTAAGCGCCAGACTTTAGCTCGTCCGGCGGCACGGCCACGATTTCGATCACCGAACGGCGCCGCACGTTCACGGCTACGTCGCCGACGATTTGTTTTTCCGCCCAGACCATCCGCACGGGCCCGAAAGCAGATTGATTTGGCGCGACGAGCGAGAGCTGGACTCCGCCCGTGGAGGGATTGCGGTCCGTGAGGATCCGGAGCGGGATGGCGTCGAGATAGGCAAAGAGCGGCGCGGAGGGAAACTCCCCTTCCACTTCCACGCTCGCGCCTTCCTGCCAATCGTAAGTCGCAAGTCGGAACGCATCGCCTTTGGGTGGACGCGCCCGCGTCCCATCCGTGAGAAATCCGCGGAGTGATGCCGTGTGGGCAGCGTAACCTCGCTGCAGGTCTTCGGCTGGTGATGAGAGAACGGTTTGTGGGTTCATAGGTGTGAGTGCGGTTCAGGCGGCCTGGACCAGGCTTCCGAGGCGCTGAGTCCAGGTTTCGTATTGTTGGGCGATCTCGGTGGCGCGTTCCGGGGTGATGGCGATTTGGTAGGAGGAAAGGGCGAGCAGGCGCACCGGCTCGGCGGTCGCCCAGTGCGGCGAAGTGGCTAGGGCGCTGCCGAGCTGCCGCGACCACTGATCGAGCGCGTCGGGACGCACGCGGGCTGGATCGACCAAATCGACGATCGCCCGCCCGCCAAAGGCGCGCATCCGCCGTAGGAGCGAGAGTTCCGCCAGACCCGGCAGCAGCTTGAGCGAATGCTCGAGAAAGGCGCGTGTCGCAGGGGTCGCCTGCGACAGTGGGTGCGCATGCCGCCACGCAGTGGCGAGACCATCCCACGGGCCGGCGCCGAACATGCGCCGGCAAAACTCCACGTTCAGCAGCACGCGGATGAAAGGAATCGGGTGTGGATCGCCGACCAAGTGCCGGAGCACCGTGCCGTGATCGGCGGCGACGACGTCGTGCAGCGCGGCCACCGCGCCGTAGCCGCAATGGACGAAGGCGTAGATGTCGGCCACGATTTCCGAAGCGGTCTCCATCCAGCCTTCGACGACTTCGCGCGGCGCGTGCGGGGCGAGTTCGTGGCGCAGGGCGGCGGCGTATTCCTCGGTCCAGCCCAGGATGTGCGCGACCTGGTGACCGGTCTCGTGAATGAGCGAGGTCGGGCGGTAAAGGTTGTGCCGGGTGATCTTGATCGCGGCGACCGGGCTGAAGGTGCCGCCGTCCCACAGTCGGACGCCGGCGCGGAGGATCGAGGCGCCGAGCCCCTTGTCGATGTAGGTGAGCACGGGCGGCGATTCCTTGCCCAGCGGCCGCAGGACCGATTCCATGCTCCGCACGGCGATGAGATCGAGCGCGCGCAGGATCGAAGCGATCTTGGGATTGGTGCGCGTATTCACGGCATCGCCGTAGAAGTCGAGCGTGGTCTCGGCGGCGACGTAGCGCTGGCGGAAGGCGATCAACCGCTGGGCGACGAGTTGAAGCTGCGGGAGCCCTGTGGCCGCGGCGAGTTGCGCGGTGAGGCCATTCATCTCCAGCCGCAGGCGATCGACCGTGGCCTGGAGCTGCTTGCGCAAGGCGAGACCGAGATAGCGCTCGACGCGTGCCCACGCCTCGGTCGAGGCGAAATTATCTGCATCGTCGATCGTCACGACCGCCGCCCGCCAGTGGGCGAGCTGGCGGACGAGTTGCGCGCGGAGTACAGCTTCTTCGTTCACGCGTTACCTCCAGGTGAAGCCGGGCACGATCTCGACGGAGGGCATCCGAATGGCCCGCGCCGCCGCCCGCAGATCGCCCATGTTCGGCACGCGCCCGGCGAGCGCGACGTGCAGCACCCGCAGCCCGGGATGGTTGTAGATGAGCACCAGAGTGACGCCGTCGACAGGCTTGCGCGTCGCCTCGACGAAGAGCGCAAAGCTCGTGTTCAGAATTTTGATGAGGGCCGCCTTCATCATCCGGAGCAGCGCCTCCACGAGCTGTTCGAGCAGCCACTGGAGCGCCTTCTCGGCCGCCGCGCCCGCAATTCGCTGCCAGAAATCCTCAGTTTGCACCTCGCCGCTCGCCTCGCGGAGGAAGCGCACATGCCGCGACGGTCCGGTGCGGATGCTGCCGAGGACGGCCGAAGCCAGCCCTTGCGCAAGCCGGACGGCGGCCATGGGGCCAGCCGAAGGCCCGCTCGCGACGACGCGCTGGGCATCGGCTTCAGAAAGAAAAGCGCTGATCCGCACCTGGCTCGCGCGCAGGTCGAGCGTAGCGTTCACCTGGCTGGCCCGGCGAGACCCCGTGCCGATAACCTCGATATAGTAGAAGCGCTGGCCCACGCCGATCCTGTGGCGGGAATCCAAATAGCCGGGGTCCACGTCGCGCCCGAGGCTGGCGGGCAGACCGAGCCCTTGCGCAGCGGCGACGGTCAGCGGGTGAATTTTCGACCACGTGCTCTCCGCGCCGGAGCCGAGTCCAGGCACGCTTTTTTCCAGTAGGGAAATGCGGCTGAGCGTGGTGCCGGGGATCGCCTCGTAGAGATGCACCTTCACGGTAGCGGGCAGCCGCACGCCGCGGGCGCGCAGGAAAGCGCCGAGCGGCTGGTTGCCAAACGAGGAAATTCGCGCGGCGCTCTGCCAGTTCAGAGGGAGCTGGAAGATCTTCGTGTATTTCTTGTAGCGCGGCCGCGGGCGGTAGGCCCACACCTCGTTCTGGCCGGGGCTCTCCAGAAACATCTCGCGCTCTTCGAGCCGCTGCACATCCAGGAGCTGCGCCGGGAAGTGGGCGAGCGACGCCTCGAAGAACGCCTCGCTGGCCACCGTCTCCAAGAGCCGCTGCTGTTCGAGATTCGATTCGAGTTCCTCGAACTGCTCGAAGCCGAAACCCGCGATGCGCCGCACCGCATCCTCCAGCGTCGCAGCCACCGCGCGCGCCGCCAGCCGTGGCGGGGGTTCCATCTCTGCTTCGAGCGTGATCATCCGCAGGCCGACATCGACCAAAGCGCGGGAGAGGGGCGTGGCCGCAGTCGGGCCCACCCACCGCTGGATCAACTTCGCGAGATAGCCCGCGAGGAAATTCACAACCCGGTTCCGGCCAACCACTTTGATGCCGATCCGCAGCAGGGGCAGAATCGCGGGAATGAACTGCTGCACGACCGGCCCTGCGTTCTCGCCGTTCTGGAGCTGCGAAAACTGCGTGACGAAGCGCTCGCGCGCCGCATCCATCTCGCCAACCAAGCTCGCCTCGGCTTCCGCTGGAGCCTCCTGCACGGCTTCGTTGAGAAAGACTTCCGCCTGTGCCTCGTCGCGCGAGAAGAGAAGCGTGGCCACGGCGACGTCGAACTCTTGTGCGATGCCCGCGGTTTCCGCCATTGTCGGTGCCTCGGCATACTGCGCGGCGCTCTCGCCAGCTTCAGTCGCCTCCAGAATGCCCAGCTTCCGGCCGAGCATCTGCGCGAGCGGCTGCAAGGACGACGGCAGTTTGCCGATCGCGAATTTGATCACCCGGCTGAGCAGCGGACGGACGAGTTTCCCGAGCTGTTTGAGGAGCATGCCGAGCGGCAAGCCAAGTTTTGCGAGCGCGCCAATTCCCTTTTTTGCGAGATTCACCGCCGTGCGCGCGACGCTCTTTACCTTGCGCCAGATCTTTCCGAAAAACTCCTCGAACTCCGGCGCAACCATCCCCGGCTGCGGCGCGAAGCCCTCGAAGAGCGTGTCGAATTCGGCCTCACTGAGGGTGTCGAGCGACTGCTGCTGCACCGCTTCCCCGGCCTGCTCGAAGAGCCGCTCGCTCGCCCGGCGGAGCGGATCGACCCACTCATTGAGCATCTGCTCGGTCGCAGGCTCGCCGGTGCTGCGGGAATAGTGCTCTGCCTGCGCCGCGGCTTCGAGCGCGAGGTTGGAGACGGCCTCGTTGAACTCCGAGTCGAAGAGCTCCATGAGCGTCTGTTCGAGTTGCTGCGCTTCGAGGTTCACCGGCGACTCGCCGTGATATTCGGCGAGGAAAGGCGTCTCGACCTGCGGGGAATATTGTTGCTCAAGCTCGGCAAACGCGGTGGGCGCTTCGCTCTGCGCCCACGATTCTGTGGAAAAGCGGGTGTCGAGGAACGGCGTCTCCGGCTGGAAGCGGTCGGACGGGGCTTCCCCGTCGTGGAGATGGATCGGACCTTCAAGGGTAGTAGTCATAGGGATGTGTGCGCTGGGTTGCGGGCCGACCGTTGGCGGCGGGAGCGGTCGCGATTTTTCGCTGGGTGAAAGCAGTGGGAGTGCATGGCTTCTCTCTTCCGGCTTAGAGCGCCGTCACGGGTTGCAGGCGATCGACGGGCACGAGGATCACCTGATCGAGCTGCGCGATCTGGATCATGGCGAAGGCTGTGCGGTCGTTTGCGGGATCGAAACGTCAATAACCACGCCTTCGAGTCTTTCGCCGTCGTGCGACTTCACGGCTACTAGTCCAGGCTTCGGAAAATGGATACCCGCAAGGCGATATTGCTCGGTGCGGTGGCGGAGATCAGCCGCCCGTCCCCTCTGCCGATCGCGATTTTTCAGAGGCGCATCGCACAGCCTTGGATTTGCGCCCATGCCTGTGATTTCGTTAGTCACCTTTCGAGACAAAAGTTCACTGTTAGGCAGGCGCGATCACGGTTAGTGTTCCGCTCGATCCTCGATAGAGAAGGGCGCCATCTTGCACGAATAACACCCCTCCCCCGGCGGGATTGATCGACGGCACTTCCTTGGCATTCGCAATCCCTATCACTCCCTTGCCGCCGCCAAATTGATGGCGGGTACGCAGCCCGATATTACCGTCCGCTGCCACCCGTTGAAAGACGACCACCGGTTCAAAGCCGGTATTGTCGGCGTTGCGGCCGTTGATCTGGAGCTTGTCTGACTGGACTGCGATCTCGAATCTCCCCGCAGGAGCGATTTGATCAGTCTCGATAAATTCAATGTCTGGATTGGGATCATCGATGCGGATCGACGCCGCGCCACCGCGAGTGCCCGCTTGCTTGATGCGCAACGCGGGTTGGTTGTAGTCCGAATTGGTGGCCGTGACCTCTAGAACCGCAGATGCCGCCCCCAAGTAGCCCTCATTGGATATGATAGAAATTGCAGCCATCGCGTTGTTTTTTGGGACTGATGATGTGTTTGGCTAGCGGTCGCTTTTTCGCAGGTGCCGCCCCGTCTGAGCGGCCCCCTGAGCGCCCCGCTAATGTGAACGCGTGAAATTCCGCGTCACATTGTGACTTAGCGCGTCACAACGGCCAACAATGCGATGAAATCAGAGCTTCCACGCGACCGGTCGATCCAGAAGCTGGTTGTAGGAGCAGAAGTAGCCGGTTCTAATTCTCGCTGCGAGGTTAATGGCGTAACGGGGGATGGGTTCGCCGTTTTTTGGAGGGCATGCGGGTCAGCGACCTTCAGAACGTACGGGACGGGGCAAAGTAGGGACAGGTCATTGGCAAGCCGTCGGACCTTATGAGTATGAGGTCCGACGTGAGCGGATAGAGCCGCTCGGTGGGCGCGGGTGGCGGACCAAACGGGCCTAGCGTCGAAGTTCCGATGACGACCTGGACGTTCGGAAATAGACTGAACGGAAACGGAATAATGACGGCGCGATCACCGCCAGGTGGCACCATGAAGTCGCCCTCGTGCGCGGGAAGCAATGTCGCCCAATACGTGTGGTCGTCGGGACGAAAGATTCTGAATCTCTCAACTTTGGTCGAAAGATTACGAAAGGTCATCCTTCGTTTCGTGAGCACCGCGTCTCGCAGGTCGGGCGAAGGCGCGTCGTCCTTCACCGGTCTCCCCTTCACAAGGGCTTCCGCCATCTTCTGAAACGCGTTTTCGTAGGCGCGGAGCGTCCTCGGACCAAAAAGCGTCGAGGCGCCTTCGTAATGTTGGGCGGCGTACTCTTCTGGGGTGGTGACGTAGGAGGAGTAACCGTTCGCATAAGTGCCCACGGCAACGAAGGAAGCCTCCCGCTTTGAGAGGGCCTCGGCTACCGCCTGTTTTAATCGAAGGCCCGCCACGGTGGTGACTTCGGCAGCCACGCCTAAGAGGGCGAACTTGCCGATCTGCAGAATTTGGATGGGAATGATATTGGGCGTGAAAGGTACCGGCTTCAGCGTGCCCGTAAGCAACATGATCGGCTTTGGAAAGTGAGCGGTCGTTTCACGGAGCGAAGGCAGCGCACTGATCGAAAAATTGACTGGCGTGCCCGCGGCGAGGCTGTTCAGGAGCATGACCAGGGTGTTCACAATGGGTTGAAGTACAATTGACGCGCCCGTGACCAAGCTGGCGACGACCCCGTCCGTGGTGATGTTTGGGTCGTGGGTATCGGTACGGGCAATCCCCTCCGGAAGCACCGTCGGACCGCTGTCCTCGGCGCTGCCTGCAGGCATCGAGAGTCCGAACGCGCCATTCGCTCCCGCTCGCTTCGGAAGGTTGATGTACTGATGCCTAACGCCAATCGGGCCAGTCAACTCGTCCGTCGCTGCGTCGAAGATTCCACGCGCAACCGTGGCTTGTACAGTCGCAGCGTCCTCCATGCGCTGCTGAAACCTGCGATCTGTGTCGAGTGGGGGATCGAAGGTGAGCCCTCGTTGTGGGTCTATGACGAAATTTCCAGAGACGTCGCCGCAACATGAGTTCGCAAACGCCGCCACGAAGGAGTTGCTGCGAGCGTTTGGAATCGTGTCCGCACTGACTTCAGCCAAGGTTGCCGCCCGCCCCTTGTGATCTCCGTTGACTGCGGTCTCTTTGCGTCCGCGGTTGGTGGGGTGAAGGGCGTACCAGTTAAGCAGGCCGACGGGTTCGTCAGGATCTCCGGCGTTAACCCCGGTGCGCACGAATTTGAGTAGGATCATTGCCTCATCAACCTTGTTCACGACGGGGAAATTGTTGCGATCGGCTTGGGGATTCTTGTCGAACGCGCCCTCAGAACGGTTATGACCCAAGCTAGGGACAAAGCCTTTCCCCACAAACACCTTGCCCGGTGCCAAGTCCATGTGGGCGTTCTCAATGGCCTGGACGATGCCGGTCACGATGCAGTCGAAGACGTGCGGGTCAAAGCCGCCCGCCATGCCGTTGTAAATGAAATGATGGAGAAAGCTGGCCGGTCCCGAGTGTGTGTGCGTACCCGCGATCCACACATTGTCATCCCGATAGGGAACCTCCGCATTGCCCCGCTGAAGCCGGCGCACGACTTCCTGCTTGATTGCTATGCTGCAGGACCAGATATCCACCACCACCAGCACCACGCGCGACTGCTCCGCCGGATGGCCGATGATGAATGCCCTGGCTGCGAGCGGAGATTCGATACGCTCCGTTTTCTGATCGGAATTCGCCCAGCCCTGCATCGGGAGCTGGCTGTTCACGTCGGCAGCCGAGGGATCGCCGACATCCGCCTTGCCGACACCCACCACATAGCCGGGCGCACGCGGGAGTGGCCGGGTCAACTCGGAGGAAGGCACCCGCGGATTGGGGTCGGCAGCTACAGGCCGGTTTGTCCAAAGTAACTCGGGGGTATTCGTAAGCACCAACTGCGCATCGTCAGGATAATCAACGAGTGTGGGGGCAACCAGATACGGTCCGGCACCACCAAGGAAAACCGCTAGCTTGAGGCCGACGTGGCAGTGTTTGCCAGAAAGGGTGAGCGTACTCGTCGTGCTTCCGGGAGCAACTATCTCGTCGTAACGCGCCCACGCGAGATTCGGGTCGCCTGTGGGATTCGCGGCGACGCGTGCAAACGAAAGGTCGTCTAGGGGGAATAAGAAAACGATGACGGGAGCGGTGTAGTTGTTCGTGAAGGTCATGACCGGAGCCTTTGCAGGGGTTGTGAAGATGTCGCTCCGTCTGAGCGATCACCGCGATAATGGCGGGACTTTCCTCGTCACGTTGTGACTTAGATTGTCACATGGATCAGTAATGCGATCGTTCCGAACTTCCACGCCACCGGGCGATCCGGGTGCGGGTTGTAGGAGCAGAAGTAGCCGGTCTTGATCCTCGCCATCAGGTGGTGGCCCAGCACGGGGATGGCGTCGGCGATTTTTTCGATGGCTTGCTTGATGCGTTTGGTGACGGCGCAGCGGGCGCGTTCGGCTTCGGAACCGGCTTTGCGGTCGCGGCCTCCGAGGCCGATGGCGCTCGAGAGGTGTTGCGCGATGGCGTTGATTTCTTCTTCGGCCTTCGCAGCGCGGTCGGGGGCGTTGAATTGCTCGGCTTCCTCCAGTTCCTGCCGCAACTCGTGGAGGCGGCGTTTGTATTCGGCTTTGGCCTGGGCGTCGAGAACCGGGCTGCCGTCGGGCAGTCCGGCGATGACGAGGTGGTCGCCGTTTTCATGCTGTTGTCCGTTCGTGTGTTTTGCGGAGGTCGCCGGTGGGACGTCCGGCACGCTGGCGAGGAGTTCGCTGACGTGGAATTCGCGCCCAGGTGAGCGGAGCAGGAGGGCAAGGCATTGCAGGCCGCGCGTGCATTTCAGGAAGGCGGTGTCGCCGTGATGCCGAACGATCCAGAAATCGTCCTGGCGGATGAAGGTGGATTCTTCGCGCGGGCGGCACGCCGATTTGGACACAAGGAAGTCCCGGACGCTGGCGAGCAGCACTCCGGCGAGCTGGCTGTGTTCCGGGGTGCAGGCGGCGAAGGCGTCCAGAATGCCGGGCGTCTCACGCGCGACGAGCAGAGCCTCCTGGAATTGCCGGTTTTCCAAAAGGATCATCGCGCGGGTGACGGCATGGATGCGCGTGAGGTGCGGACGCCACGGCTCAAGCTGCGCGCGATCTTCCGCGCATCGCGCATGCTGCCTCACGGTATCGAGGAGGCGGAGGACTTGCGCGGCGTCCCGCCCGGCGCGCGTCCAGTCCTTGAGGCGGAAAAGGAGCATGAGGCGATCGTGGTAGGCGCATGCTTCGTCGAAAAGCTCCGCGCAGGCTTCGGTGCTCAGTTCCCATGCGATCGGCGAATGGGACTGCTTCGCCGTGTTCATGCGGGCCTGGTGAAAGTCGAGGACGGTCTCCTCGCCATGCACCCGCCGGCCATCCGGGCGGCCATCGGCTTCGTATTGTTCGATCCCCATCGGTCGGCGCACGAGGATGATTTCCCGGCCATCTGCGCAGCGTCGGATGCGTAAATTATCTACCTCATCATACGGCCAACTCTGGAGGCAGTCCCGTAGGTCCACAGCATTCATAGCGGCTCTGAAGTATCAAAAAGTGCGGATTCCGAAAAGCATTTTTTGTCCAGTTGACCCTATTGTAACGAAACCGGGCGGTGGTGGGCGGGGTCAGTCTGTGAATGTTGAAACTTTGATCGATCCGCATTTCCTCTACGCGACAATCTTTCGGCCAGACGAAGCTGCAATATTCACACACTTACCCCATGCACCCTCAAATGTCGTTGGTCCGGTAAAGAGCAAACCAGGATAGAATTCAATACGGATCGCGAGCGCGACCAGTCACGAACACCGGGATCGAGGGCCGGCATCCGTGACCCGCACTGACTTCACGGTATGATCACGCGCACGCGGACGAATCCCTCCGGCGAGCTGATCACGCCGGGGGGGAACGGAACGGTGACGGCCTCGATCTCGCTGTCCTGAGCGATGACGGTCGGCGTGACCATGCTCGGAATCCAGGCCGACGAGGCGGTGCTGAATTCCAACACGTAAGTAAGACCAACCGATCCGGGATTCTTGAGCCGGCCGTAGAGCGCGAAGTAGGAGATGCCGCCGAGACCATCCGGCACCTCGAGCACCGTGGGGCTGCCGTGCACGAGGAGCGGACCGGGATTGATCTGGATTTTGCCTCCGGACGCGGAGGTCGGGTTCGTGCCGAATGCCCACTCCTGAAGGTTCAGGATGCCATCGCCATCGAAGTCTGCGAGGTCCGCCGTCGTTCCGTTGTTGGCCACGGTGCCGAAGTTGGCGAGACGCCAGGCTTCGAGGGGATTGGGAGCGGTGCCCGTGCCTGTGAGGGTGATGTCGAACGGCGATTCGTCGGGATCGTTGCTGACGATGTGGAGTGCGGCGGTGCGGGTACCGGTGGTGGTCGGGGCAAAGGTCACGACGAAGGTCGCGGTGCTGCCGCCGTTGACGGTCGTGGAGGTCAATCCGCTGACGGAGAAGTCGCCTGCCGCGGCGCCGTCGATATTGAGGAGGAGGCCCGTGAGCGGCGTCGAGACGGCGGTGTTGCGGATCGTGAAGGTGAGGCTCCGCTGCCCGCCGTTGCCGATCACGGCGTTGGGAAAGGTCACCGTGGATGCGCCGTCGATGAGGTTGGTGCCCGCAGGCTGTTCGACGGCGATGTCCGGCGCACTCGCCCCGGAGGGCAGCGTTCCATTCCACGTGGCGGAGATTTCCCCGGCGGAGAGTGCGCGATTGTAGAGCCTGAACTCATCCAGCACGCCGCCCGATGGAATTCCGGCGTTCGCCGCGTAGCCGCCGACGAGGAATGGTCCCGTCCCGGAAAGCGTGATCGCGCTTTGGGCCACGGTGTTCACGAGGACTCCGTTCAGGTAGGCGCGGATTTCCGGAACGGACGAGTCGTAGACGAAGTGTGTCACCGTCGCGGTGGCCACCGCGGCATTGGAGACGAGGACGTCGGTGATCCCGGTTCCTCGGAGGATCAGGTTGTTCGCCCCCGCCACGCCATTTGTGAAACACCGAAAGCTGGCCGCGGTGCTGTCGCCGAAAAAGTAAAACAACGTCGCACTGGGCTGGATGTTGTTTAGGTAGAGGGAAATGGTCCAACTGCCGCTGAGGCTGGTGGCCCACCCGGTATTCACACGGTCGGCGGAAGACAGCCCGCCGCTGCCGAGAAGCCCGCCGCCGAATTGCCCGGTGCCGCCCTGAGTCATGGTACCTTCGATCGGAGCGGGGTTCGTGCCGACGGGCGCCGAAGCCAGGTTCGGCACGGTGGTGCCGGGGCCATCGAACTTGAAATACATCCGTTCGGGCACCGCGAATGCCACTGATCCCGTTCCCGTTCCCGTCAGGCTGATGTCGAATGGATTCTCATCCGGATCGTTGCTGGTGATGTGCAGCGCGGCGGCGCGTGCGCCCGAGGCCGATGGGGCAAATTGCACGGTGAACGTCGTGATGCCGCCCGATGCGACCGGCCCCGCAGGGCTGGCCGTCACCGCAAAGTCACCCGCGTTGGCCCCATCGATGGAGATGCTTAATCCGGCCACATCGGCGGTCCCGGAGTTGCCGACCGTGAAGACGCGGCTGCCGTTGGCACCCAGCGCAACGGAACCGAAATTGACGGTGGACGCACCATCCACGAGGCCGTTACCCGCCGGTTGTTCCACCAGGATGTCTGGCGGGGCTGCCGCATTGACGGCAAACAACTCGGAGGAACCGAGTTCCGGTCCGCGCCCAGTAAAGAAGAGCAGGGTGCCCGCCACGGTGAGATTGGTCGGGGTCGAGCCCAGGGATCCCGACAGGAGGTCGGCCACCTGCACGGTCCCCGCCACGGTCCCATTGCTCTGCCAAAGCTCGGCGCCCGCCGCCGCCGTGGTGGCGTTCAGGTAGGCGATGCCATAGACGTTGGTGATGGTCGTCGGCAGGGAACTGCTCGTTCCCGGAGAAATATCGCTGACGAGGACGGTGCCGGCGGTCGTGCCGTCACTCTTCCATAGCTCGGTTCCCTCCACCGTCGTGCTGGCGCGGAAATACAGAGTGCCGTTGATGTTGGCCAGGACGGATGGCGACGAGCTGTTCGTGCCGGCGTTGATGTCCTTGACCAGAACGGTTCCTGCCGCCGTGCCATCGCTTTTCCAGAGCTCCGTGCCATTGACGGCCGCCCCGTTTGTGGCGCTGAAGAAAAGGGTGTTGCCGACCACCGTGAGGTTTGCAGGCGACGAGCTGCCGCTCCCGGCCACGAGATCCGCAACGAGGACGGTGCCTGCGGTGGTCCCATCCGTCTTCCATAGCTCGGTGCCGTTGGCCGCGGTGGTCGCGGTGAAGAAGATCGTCGAGCCGATGACCCGCAGATTCGCAGGCGAGGAGCTGAAGGTGGTTCCGCCTGGGTTGATATCCGCCACCAGCACCGTGCCGGCCGCCGTGCCGTCGCTCTTCCAAAGCTCTTGTCCATTCACGCCATCATTGGCCGAGAAAAAGAGCGTGCCGTTGAAGTCCGTGAGATTGGCGAGCGAAGAGCCAGTGGACGCGGTGGGGTTGATATCCTTGACCAGCACCGTGCCCGCAGCGGTGCCATCACTCTTCCAAAGTTCGGCCCCATTGGTCGTCACATCGGTGGCGGAAAAGAACAACGTCGAGCCGACCGGGGTCAGCAGGGTTGGCGAACTGCTGGTGGTGGTTGCCGCGATGTTCGCGACCAGCACCGTGCCGGCGGCGGTTCCGTTGCTCTTCCAGAGTTCAGTCCCATTGGTGGAGTCGAACGCGGAGAAGTAGAGCGTGTTGCCGATATTGGTGAGATTCGCCGGAGACGAACCCGTGCTACCGGTGGAAATGTCCTTCACCATGGCCGTTCCGGCGAGCGTCCCATCGCTCTTCCAGAGTTCCTGGCCGTTGACTCCATCGTTGGCGCTGAAGAACACCGTCCCATTGACGGCACGCAAGTTTGCCACCGCGGCGGAGTTCGAGCCGGTCTGGGCGTCGATGAGCATGACGGTCCCCGGAATGGTCCCATCGCTCTTCCATAATTCCTGGCCGAAGATCCCATCGTTGGCGCTGAAGATCAGCGTGCCGCCGAGGTTGACCAGGCTCGCCGGAGCGGAGCTGCTCAATCCAGGATTGATGTCCCTGACCCGCACGGTGCCAACGGCGGTGCCATCGGTTTTCCACAACTCCCGGTCCGCCGCTCCGTCACCCGTGGCGGCAAAATAGACCGTCGCGCCGACCTGCGTGAAGGCTGCCGGACTGCTGCTCAGAGTCCCCGTGGCGAGGTCGCGAAGCACGACTGTGCCCGCAGTCGTGCCGTCGCTCTTCCAAGGCTCGCGGCTATTGGTGGGGTCAAAGCCGGAGAAGTAGAGCGTGCTGCCCACGACCGCTAAATTCAGGGGCGACGAACTGGTGGAGCCCGGATAAATGTCCTTCACCAAAGTGGTCCCCACCGCGGTCCCATCCGTCTTCCAAAGCTCGTTGCCTTCCGCGGCAGAGGTCGCGGTGAAATACAACGCGCCGCCGAGGCTGACAAAATTCGCCGGAGACGAGCCGGTCGCTGCCGTGGTGTTGATGTCCTTCAAAAGCACCGTGCCGGCCGCAGTGCCATCACTCGACCACAGCTCGAGTCCATTGACCGTGTCATTCACGGCAAAGACCAGCTTGCTGCCCAGCGAGTTGAGATTCGTTGGCGATGAACTGGTGGCGCCCGCGACGATGTCTTTCACCAGCACCGTGCCCGCGGCCGTCCCGTCGCTCTTCCACAGCTCGACGCCGTTGATTCCGTCATTGGCCGTGAAGAACAAAGTGCTGCCCACGGCGCGGAAGTTCGAGGGGCTGGAACTCGTCGAAACCAATGGGGTGTTTGAGATGTTGGCGACCAGCACAGTCCCCGCGGTCGTGCCATCGCTTTTCCACAGCTCGGTTCCGTTGGTCGCGTCGGTCGCGGAGAAATAGAGCGTCGAACCGATGACGGTGAAGTTCGCAGGGGACGACGAAACGGTCCCGGAATTGATATCTTTGACCAGGACCGTGCCGGCATTCGTGCCATCGCTCTTCCACAGCTCGATGCCATTGCTGTTGTTGTTGGCCGCAAAAAAGAGGGTGCCGTTGAAATTCGTCAGCCCGCTGATCGAACCGCCGGTGGTTCCCGCGAAGATATCCTTCACCAGGAAAGTGCCCGCCGCAGTTCCATCCGTCCGCCAAAGCTCCGCGCCTTCGTTGAGCGTGGTTCCGGTGAAGAACGCCAGTGAGCCGACCACCACCGGCTGGCCGGGCGTCAAGCCATTGGGTGTCCGATTGATATCCCGCAGGAGGGAGACCGGCCCGCCGAGCGTCGTGCCGGTGCCGGTGAGCGCGATGTCAAAGGGCGACTCGTTCGTATCGGTGCTGATGATATGCAACGCCGCCGTCTTGGCTGCCGCCGTCAACGGACTGAACGTGACATCGAGGTAGACGGTCTCGCCCGGCTGCAAGCTCGTGGCATTGAGGGTGCCCAAGGCGAACTCCGCGGCATTCGCTCCATTGATGTTCGCGGAACTGACCGTCAACGGCCCGATCCCCGCGTTCTTGATCGCGAAACGCCTTGCCGAAGCCGCGCCGACAAGCGCGTTCCCAAAAGCCACTGTGCTCACCCCATCGGTCAGGTCAGTTCCCTCCGGCTGCTCGACGGCGATCTCCGGGATAAAGCCTGTTCCAGTGAGCGAGATGTCGAAGGGGTTTTCATCCGCGTCATTGCTCGCGATGTGGATCGCCGCATTGCGCACGCCTTGCGCTCCGGGTGCAAATGTGACCGTGAACGTCGTACTCACACCGGCGGCGAGGGTCGTGGCGCCGAGTGCTCCCACGGTGAAATCCGCGTTGTTGGCGCCATCCTTCGTCACGGCCAGGCCCGTCAGACTGGCCCCGCCCAGGTTGCGCACGGTGAAGGTGAACACCGAGTTGCTGCCCACATTCACAAAGCCGTAGTCGCGCGTGGCCGCTCCATCAGTCAGGTCGGTGCCGGCCGGTTGTTCGACGGCGATTTCCTGCAAGGCCGAAGTGCCCACCAGCGCGATGTCGAACGGACTTTCATCCGCGTCATTGCTCGCGATGTGAATCGCCGCATTGCGCACGCCGAGGGTGCCGGCATTGAAGGTGACCGTGAAGGTGGTGGATGCACCCGCGGCCAGGGTCGTCGCTCCGAGCGCGCCCACCGCGAAATCCGCGTTGTTCGCGCCGTCCTTCGACACGCTCAAGCCCGTGAGATTCATCGAGCCGATGTTGCGGATCGTGAACGTCAAAGGCGCGTTGCCGCCCGGCGGCAACACGCCGAAATTGCGATTGCCCACCCCGTCGAGGAGCACGTTGCCCGCCGGTTGCTCGACCACGATTTCCGGTCCGACCGGCGGGCTGATGGTGAAGGACGCGATCCGCGTATTGCCCGGTGCATCGTGCGTCGTGAACCAGAAAGTCGATTCATCCGCGGGGTCCACACCCATCTGCGCGTAGTCGCCCCACCGTCCCCCAAACGCGCCGTTTGCTCCCTTCGAACTGGTCCCATTCAGAATGACGCCTTCGCCTTGGGGGAGCGTCCCCGGAGGATCGCCAGCCAGCCGACCCGTGTAGCGGATGCCGGGATAAATCGGGTTGCTATCATCGTCGTTGCAAATGCTGTAACCAATCGCGAGATCGCCCGCGGCATTGATGGCCGCGCTGCCCATCCAGCGATGCAGAAGCTGGCTTTCATTCGTCGCCGTCGGCGGCTGATCGCCAAAGGTGCCCTGCTGTCCGATCGTCCAGTTCGCTCCAGATTTCTCCAGTTGGTACCAACGGATGCCCGCCACTTCGTCCGCCGGCGTGAACCCAAGGATCGCCTGAATGCTCCCGCTGATGTCGATGGTTTGGCAGACGACCATTTTCGGGATCCCCCCGATGTTGCGATACTTGAGCTGCATCATCGGGCGGTTCGACAGACCATCGACCGTGGCCGTCGTGTTCGGCTGGGGGATCACGTCCCGGATGCCGCCGCCATTGCGATTGCCCACCATGATGTTGAACGCGGCGGGGGTGAGCGTGTTCACGAGCGGGAAGCTGAAAGTGGGTCCCGTCCAATTCACGATGGCCTCGTAGATCTCGACGCGATCCGTCGGATTCGAAGTGTCCTGCTGGCCGTCCACCGTCCGCAGGAAGTAGCCCGGCGTTCCGGCCGCCGGAGGCGGCCCATCGAGATCGACGGGCAGGATGCGCGTGTCGCGCACGCCGGCGGAGGGAGTCAGCACGGGAATCGTCGTCTTCACGAAACCCGCGGGCTGCCCGATGAGCATCTGCGCGCGGTCAAATGCGTGAATGCCATGGCTGGGGGACTCGTAAGTGGACATGTAATACGCATCCGGCCACACGCCAATCTTGGGATAGTCAGGAAGGCCGGTGGCCGTGTTGAACTGATACAGATACCAGGTGCCCGCCGTCGGGTCCGCAGTCTGCGAAACGGCGAAGTACATCCCTCCAGTAAAAAATTGCGTCAGCACCCAGCGATCCGCGAGATGATCATAGACAACGATCGGATCGCCGGCGTTTCCCGTCGCCGGAGTCCATAGGGTTCCAAACGTGATCGGGGCGGTGAGCGGCGCGCCTGTCTTGTCGAAAATCTGAAAGCGCGTCGCATTGATCATCTGGATGTAATGATTCGGACCCACGTCCCCCGTGGTGTCCGGCGGATTGGCCGTCGAACTCATCCCCGGCACGTTCACGATGGGCGCCGAAACACTGTCGGGAATTCCCGGCAGACTAAACTTTTTTGCCGCCTTCGGAATGGGCATCTGAAACACCGGGTCCGCGACCGGCTGAAGCCGCACCGGGGCCGTGGTCGGGAGGGGTTCGCCTTCCGGCACGGTCCTGCCTTCGTCCGGGGCGGCGGTCGCGCCCTGCTTCAGCGCCACCGGCTTGACGGTGACTTTGAGCGGAGTCACCGGCGCTCCCACGATGACCGGGCCGTTGGTTTGCTGGCCCGATGCCGAACCGGCCATGCATGCGGTGAGCAAAACAATGGAAAGGGCCGACGCGGATCGAAAACCCCGATGGCAATTCAGAGGACGATCGCGGAGGAACCAGCACCGCGTCTTTTCAACCGCGAAGGCCAGCGTGCGACTGGCCAACCGCGCGATAGCCAGGGCGTGTGTCACCCCATTCTCGCGGAGACACAAAACGGAGTCACAAGAGTCATTTGTTTTCATGGGGAGGTTAGGCAAAGGGCTTGAGGTCAATGAAGGTTGGTCGGAGATAACTGCCGGCCGAATTGCTCGACGAGGCCCGGCGCTTCCCTGCTTCCGGCGATCCACGGATTCGAGGGCTTGGGTTAGAGCGGCCTTTGCCCGCGGTGGCTTGCAGGAATGCTGAATGAGTAATCCCCGGCAAACATCCTCATCGCGTCCCGCGTATCGCCAATCGTTCCCGCTCATACGAAAAGTTCATAGTCAAATGCCGTTGTTTAGGTCAACCACAGATTAGGATTAGATCATTACTGAATGCGAGTGCCGGCGTCATTGACCCGGCGGGAGCCGGACGGGTGGTGCGGCGGAAGAACGTTCAATTACCCCGCATTGACATCATGGCGTGCTCACGCGCACGCGGAAGAATCCCTCGGGCGAACTGGTCACGCCGGGGGGGAACGGAACGGTGACGGCCTCGATCTCGCTGTCCTGAGCGATGACGGTCGGCGTGACCATGCTCGGAATCCAGGCCGACGAGGCGGTGCTGAATTCCAACCCGTAAGTGAGACCAACCGAGCCGGGATTCTTGAGCCGGCCGTAGATCGCGACGTAGGAGATGCCGCCGAGCCCATCCGGTACCTCGAGCACCGTGGGGCTGCCGTGCACGAGGAGCGGACCGGGATTGATCTGGATTTTGCCTCCGAACGCGGAAGTCGGGTTCGTGCCGAAGGCCCATTCCTGGAGGTTCAGGATGCCGTCGCCATCGAAGTCTGCGAGGTCTGCGGCGGTGCCGGTGTCTGCCGCGGTGCCGAAGTTTGCGAGACGCCAGGCTTCCAGCGCATTGAGACCGGCGCCATTGATCGCCACGTCGAATGGATTTTCATCGGGGTCATTGCTGGCGATGTGAATCGCCGCCGTGCGCACGCCGAGCTCGCCGGGCGTGAAGGTGACATCGAATGTGGTGCTCGCACCCGGTGCGAGCGTGGCCGCGCCGAGCGATCCGATGGAGAAATCACCGCTATTCGTTCCATCCTTGCTGACGCTCAGGCCGGTCAGGTTTGCGGTGCCCGTGTTTTTCACGGTGAAGGTCGCGCTCACACTGCCGCCGAGCAGCACCGAGCCAATGTTCCGGCTTCCCACTCCATCGGCGAGATTGGTGCCGGGCGGCTGCTCCACCGTGACCTCCGGCAGGCCGAGATCGAGCGCCCAGAGTTCGCTCCCCAGATCGAGGCCGGTGGCGCTGAAGAATAGCTGGTTGTCGGCGACGGTCAGATTGATCGGGCTCGAACTCAGCGCTCCCGTCCGGATGTCGGCCACCATCACCGTGCCGGCACTGGTGCCGTCGCTCTTCCATAGTTCCGCGCCGGTGGACGGGGTGGTCGCGGAGAAGTAAAGCGTCCCGTAGACATTGGCGAAGGCGCTCGGCACGGAACTGGAGACCCCGGGAGAGATGTCTTTGACCAAAACCGTGCCGGCCGTGGTGCCGTCGCTCTTCCACAGTTCGGTTCCGTTGACGCTCTCGTTTGCGGAGAAATAAAGCGTGCCGTTGACGTTAGTTAGATTGCCCGGCGAGGAACTCGCGGCCCCGGCGGCAATGTCTTTGACCAGCACGGTGCCGGCGCTCGTGCCGTCGCTCTTCCACAGCTCGGTGCCAGTCGCGGAGGTGACGGCGGAGAAGTAGAGCGTGGAGCCGATGACGGTGAGATTGGCTGGCGACGAGCTGACGGCCCCGGCGAAGAGGTCCACGACGGGGACGGTGCCCGCGGTGGTGCCGTCGCTGGTCCATAGTTCGGTGCCCGCGGCGGCTGTCGTGGCGGTGAAATAAAGCGTGTTCCCGATGACGCGGAGATTCGCCGGCGAGGAGCTGGCGCTGCCCGGATTGATGTCCGAGACGAGGACGGTGCCGACCGCGGTGCCATCGCTCTTCCACAGCTCGGTGCCATTCGTGCCGTCGTTGGCGGTGAAGAAGAGCGTGCCGCCCACATCGGTCAGATTGGCCGGGCTGGAACTCGTGTTCGCGAGCGGATTGATGTTGGCGACGAGAACCGTGCCGGCGTCCGTGCCGTCGCTCTTCCAAAGTTCTGCGCCATCCGCGGTGGTCCCGGTCGCGGCGAAGTAGAGCGTGATCCCGACCTTCGCGAGATTGGCTGGGGTCGAACTGGTCGTGCCGGGAAAGATGTCTTTGACCCGCACGGTGCCCGCGGTGGTTCCATCGCTCGTCCAGAGTTCGTTGCCCCCGGTGGTGGAGTCGAAAGCCGCGAAATACAGG
>JANPHH010000309.1:0-19589 GCA_031424375.1 Chthoniobacter sp.
CCGGCGGCAACGTCTCGACCATCGCCAGCAACCACGCTCAAGGCGCGAGCCTCCGCTACGGCTACGACGCGCTCAATCGCCTCGGCTCCGTCAACGATGCCCACCTCGGCGTCACCAGCTACGCCTACGACGACGTGGGCAACCTGCAAAGCTATGCCATGCCCAACGGCGTCGCCCATGCCTACGCCTACAGCCCAGTCAACCGGCTCACCAGCATGGGCATCTGGGCCACCCCGGCGAACGCCCCGCCGACGGTGCTCGCCAGCACCACCTACACCCTCGCCGCCGGGGGCCAGCGCCTCGGCGTCGCCGAAAGTGGCGCGGGCATCCTGCCCGCCAATCCCACCGGCACCCGCCACGTCACCTACACCTACGACGCCCTCATCCGGCTGACGCAGGAAACTATCACCGGCGACCCCGCCCAAAACGGCACCGCCAGTTACACCCTCGACCCCGTGAGCAACCGCCTCGCCCGCACGAGCACCGTCGCCGGGCTGAGCGCGCAGAGTTTCGCCTACGACGCCAACCACCGGCTGACCACCGACACCTACGACGCCAACGGCAACACCAAAGTAGGCCACCCGTCCTTATCCGAATCCGGCGCAGAGATGGCCCCGAGCATCGCCAATGACGGATACGATTCGGAGAATCGCCTGGGCACACGGTCAGGGACACTCAACTCTCAACCCTCAACCATCAACATCCTTTACGATGGCGACGGCCACAAAGTCCGCGAGACGATCAACGGCCAGGAATTCAGCTACCTCGTGGACGACCGCAACCCCACGGGTTACGCCCAAGTCATCGAGGAACTGCAAAACGGCACCCTCATCCGCACCTACAGCTACGGCCACGACCTCCTCGCCCAGGACACCCGCAACGGCGGCGGGAGCTGGAGCGCCACCTTCTACGGCTACGACGGCCACGGCAGCGTCCGCCTGCTGACCGACGACCAAGGCCACCTCCTCGACACCTACACCTACGACGCCTTCGGCACCCTGTTAAGTACCGCCGGCACCACCTTCAACCGCTACCGCTTCTGCGGCGAGCAATACGACGACGCCCTCGACCTCTACTGCCTAAAATCTCGCTTGTGGGCAAAACCGGCGTTGATCAACTCCTAGTTCGCATGAGTCGCTTTTTCGTGAATACGAATAGTAGTAATCCCCGAGTGGGTAACACGATCATTGGTCGGATCTTTCAGAAGCTTTTCCCGAACGTGGACTTCGAGATGCACCATATTTTCGTCCGTCAGTCGTGGTCTCGGGTTGGCGCGCCCAATCAAATTTACGACGACCTACTTGCGAATCGCGGTCTTCAACGCCTCGGGAACGGACTGTGGAACTTACTCCCGATTCCTAAAGGCCTGCACGGTATGCTTCATGGCCCAGCGGGCGACGCTCTTTTCGCAACAGTATTTTACGGTCTTGTGACCTTCGGAATTGAGGAGGCGGACGAATTTATCTCCGACATCTTTCTAGACAACTGAGATGCTTGATACCAAATAGATAGATGGACGAGAAGCTGCCTCTTCGCTATCGCAACAGTGATATCGAAGTCCGATTAGGTGACCATGTGCAGACTCGCATCTTTTTCCGAAAGCGAGTGGGTCGCGTTGTGTATGTGCCGGGGATTTCCATGCCGAATCCTGAGTTTGAACGAGACGGGTTAAGCGAAGTGGGAATCCGTCTCGCTGATGGGTCGATGCTTGCCTCCGTTGTCGATCCAATAACCTGGAACTTATGCAGGAAAGAGGCTTTCCTGAAACGCGACGCCAGTGGTTTTGAGGAAATCCAACCTGATGACCGTCCCTTTGAGGATGGTGAGCAAGGAGTTAGTCCGTGACTCATGAGGCAACCAGCGGGCGGCGGGTGCCCCGTTCGAAAAATTGCCCACACGTAGCTTCTCGTCAATCAATGAGTGCGAAAATTAGCGTCGGAGTATATTTGGCATCGCAAATGCCAAACAACGACCTGTCTTCATTGGCGAAAGAATTAGAAGCCAGCTTTGGCTGTGTATGCCACTTACTCGACAATGGCGCGGGCATCGCTGTAAACTTCACTAATTGCGCCGTTGAAAGGGGCACCAGCGAGGAGAAAATGAAGGATTTGCGCCAACAGGAGAATATTTCCCGGTTTATCTATTCTACAGGCCACTTGCGGAGCGATTCATTGCCACTGTGGCTTCCAGCGTATGTCTATGACTGTCATGTCGCACTACCGCTTGGAGAAACGGGCGGCCGCTTCCTACAGACGGGCGTTCTCGCGCCTTGGCGTGGCGAACCGCGCCTACAATATGAAATGGTTTATCCCGACATGTGTTCCGCCAGAACACGAGCCAAGCTATACGAGGTAATTCGTCAATGGCACGTAGAAAGTTGTACACTAGGATTCGGTGGCGAGTTGCTTGCTGACCACGCAATAGAGATGGTAGACGATTCCACACGGCCTGGCTTTTCTGTTTTTTATCCTACGGCAAGGACGTTTCCTTGGGTGGAGCTTTATTTGAGAATTCGCTCACGCATGGAGAAGCGTGAATGGCCGAAAGCGATGATGTTCTCCCCGATTGCAACCACCCCGGAGATGCGCAAAGGTGCCTGACGGAACTCGCATCAAGTGTTGGGACGCATCCAGGATCATCGGGCTCTTGAATTCGCGGGCGCAAGTGGAAAAGGGAAAAGGGGGCATTGAGTGCCATTCGGGTCAAGTGCCATTCGTGCCATCGGGTCATGGTTCAAATCTTGACAGAGGAGACTGAACTTGCCGCTTGAGAGGGGCGCTTGTAGAAAACGGATGTGCGAGCCGCGCCTCTTCTTCACCTCCACCGCTTCGTCGCGGCGCTGGCGACGTGGTTCTACCTTTGGAGCGCAGCGTTCGGCTTTTCCAGTCCGCGCACGGACTTCAACGGCACGATCAGCAGCTACACCCACGACGCGCTGAACCGCCTGCTCACCCGCACGAGCAACCACGCCAGCGCGGCGGCGAGCATCGTCACTTTCACCTACACGGCCAGCGGCCAGCGCGGGACGATGACCGACGCCAGCGGCGTGACCACTTACAGCTACGATGCCCTCGGTCGGCTCGGCAACGTCACCGACCGCGAACTCGGCGCAACCCACTACGCCTACGATGCCGTTGGCAACCTGAGCAGTTTTGCCACGCCCAATGGCGTGACCCACGCCTACGGCTACGACTCGGTCAACCGGCTCACGCAGATGCTCGTCAGCGCCGTGCCAGCCACCGGCCCGCCCGGAACCCTTGCCAGCTACACCTACGCACTGAGTCCCACGGGCCGCCGCAACGGGGTGCAGGAAAGCGGCGCCGGGATTCTGCCGGCAAACCCAGCCAGCTCGCGCACCGTCAGCTACCTCTACGACGCGCTGGACCGGCTCACCCGCGAAACGATCACCGCGCCGTCCGGACCCGCGGGCCAGACAAGTTTCACTTACGACGCCGTGGGCGACCGGCTCAGCCGCACGAGCACCGTCCCCGGCCTGCCCGCGCAGAGCTTTGGCTACGACGCCAACGACCGGCTCACCAGCGACACCTACGACGCCAACGGGAACACCACCACCGGCCGCGTCCCGCAGCCCACCGTCAGCCAGGTCGCCGTGCCCGTGCCGCCGGAGACGACGGTGATCGACAGAAACGACTACGAAGACCGGCTCAAGACGCGCAGCGGCGCTGTCAACGTCCGCATGCTCTACAACGGCGACGGCCAGCGCGTCGCCGAGACCATCGGCGGCCAGACGGTGAGCTACTTAGTCGATGACCTGAACCCGACCGGCTACGCCCAAGTCGTCGAGGAGCGAACCAACCGCACCGTCACCCGCACCTACACCTACGGCCACGACCTTCTCGCCCAGGATACACGCGACGGTGGTGGGAACTGGACCGCCAGCTACTTCGGCTACGACGGCCACGGCAGCGTCCGCTTCCTGACCAACGAACTCGGCGCCCTCACTGACACCTACACCTACGACGCCTACGGCACCCTTCTCACCAGCACAGGCACCACCGCGAACAAGTTCCGCTACGCGGGAGAAGAATTCGATCCGAGCCTCGGCCTCTACAACCTCCGCGCCCGCTACCTGAACGCCGCGAATGGCCGGTTCTGGAACGCCGACACCTACGAAGGCCAGTCCACCGACCCCCAAAGCCTCCACCGCTATAACTACGCCTACGGTAACCCGGCGAACCTGAGCGACCCGAGCGGGAACAATCCGACCTTGGCTGTGACTATGATGAACGTGGCGGCGCGCTTTGGCGGCGTTCTGAAACTCTTTGTGCCCTCTTGGGCATCAGGAGGCGTGAAAGGGTGGGGTTTATCAACTCTCGCTACAGTCGGATTCACGTCGTATCTTTCGTCCGTAACGGAAAAGTACGTCGGCGAAACGGTCGGAGCGCTGATACCATTCTCACAGACACTTTCAAAATTTCCCATCGTCGGGAACCGGATGGCTCTCGAGATACTCTCATATGCCTCCCTGCTCGCCGACTGGCAGTACAAATTCGTTACCGACAAGCTGTTGTGGGCGGTCATTTCTCCCGTTTTCGCCGCTCCCTGGGTATCCGGCGTGATATTGGCGAATGGCGTCTCTCAGTTTGCCGGAGCTGTCTACGGAATCGAGGAGACTATTATACACATGGCCCAGAGACTCGGTTTGGATGTCGATGTGCAAATCGATGAATGGGCAACGGTGGGTCGCGCTGCGATCTTTAGTGACGAAGTTAGCCCGAAGCACCTCATCGAAGCATTGAACAAGATCGCCGAAGCATACCAGAGAGGAAATCGCGAGGAGGTCGACGCAGGACAGCGCTTATTCCTGGAGAAGCTTAAGAAAATCGGAACGGTTCGCATTTACGGCGCGCAATATCGCTTCACCCACAATGGCTGGGATGTGAGGGCGCTTTTTTCGAAGCAAATCAACAAATAGAAACAATGAAGCTTCCCATCGTTGCCGCACTCTTATACGTCACGGCAACGTATGTTCCAATTGGAGTTAAGCTATATTCCATTACGGACTCAGTAGATAGAGGATGGAAGGCACTGCTTGTCATTGCCTTGGTTTTCCCGTTGATACTATTGTGCATAGCTATTCGTGGTTTTGACGATAGAGGAGCGATTGAGCGCCTCTCAAAGGCGTTCTTTCTTAACATCGCAATTTGCGCCGCCGCATTTTGGACACCTCTGGCAATTGGGTCCATGCTGTTTTCAGACGTATTCGCGTTCCGCGATAGCGGCGTTCGTTCCGTTTGGATAATTAGTGCGGTGGTCTGGTGGATATCTCCGTCAATCGTTCGGTTCAAGGAAAAGAAGACGGGCTGATGGTTCAACTCGTGACAGCGGAAGCTGAGCTTTGCGGAGGGGCGCAGTGCGCCTTAAAGCACCCTCGTGCGTGCCGCGCTTCATTTTTTCCGCCCATCGCCTCGGCGCCACGCTGGCGGCGTGGATTTACCTGGGAAAGTTTTACCATGAAGTACTTTTACCTTACCTCTACAGACCGTCGAACTAATGACTTTGTGTTTTACAAGTATTGGGAAAAGCCTGGACTTTATCTCACTCCTGAGTTGAGGGCGTTGTGTCGCCCCGATTGCAACAAACTGGATCAGGATGCTGCAATCCGGCGACACCTCTTCCAAGGAGATATTCTCACCAAAGTGAATTGGTTTCATGCACTAGACGGTCCACTTTGTGTAACATCCACCGGGCGGAAGGCCCTTGAAGACTCAGGCTCCAAGGGACTCGTATTTCAGCCCTTCTGCTCCCCGAAAGGAAAATCATTTTGGATGGTGTTCTCTGCCGTTCGCGTTCCCACTCGCACGCCAGAATGCTCTCAGTTTGGCCCAGTCTGCAAAAAATGTGGCAGGTACCGTTACATTTTGGGATTGCCAGCGTTTAGGCACTACGAAATGCCGCCGGATGACACGATTGTTTTTGAAGGTTCCATCCCGTCGGAGACAGAGTTTTGCTTACAAACGTGGTTGGTGGCTTCGAAGACCATTGTGGACCGACTACGCGCGGCAAAGTTGAGCGGCTTTCGCTGCTTCGAAGTCGATCCTTGAAAAGCTCCTGTGCCGAACCCTCAATCTCCTGCTCCGCGTCGTGCTTTTTCTGCGCTTTGTCCTCTTGGTGGAAAGGGGTCACGTGGGAAAAGGGGGCACCATAACGCCTTTTCCTGTGACCCCCGCCGCACGCCCGCGCCGGAGTTGGCGAAGGAGCGGAGTTAGGAAGCGCGGAGGGCTCTGGGGAGGGTCGCTGGCTCCACCGTGGCGCGGCGAATCTGCTGAGCTGGGCGCGTTTTCATTCTCGGGGTCGGTTTCGCCGCCTGCCTATTGCTTGTGCATGAGCAGGTCTACCATGGCCCAGCCGAGCCGAAGGCCGGTTTCCATGTAGGTCTCCGCGTTGCGGTTGTAGTGGTGGCCCTGGTTCTTTGGCGAGACATCGACCTCGCGCCACAGATCGCGTGAGTCCACTGCCTGCACGTTGCCCGCGAATTCAGGATGCTTCTTTGGGTCGGCGATGGCGAGCTGGGCCTCGGCGATTTGCAGCCCGAAGCTCGCGCGCCCGGGATTGCCGCAGCCGGTGGCGAGGACAAACTTTGTGTGCGGCGCGTCGTAATCTTGGCGCAGCCTCGGGATAAGGCGCGCGAGGTTTTGTTCGTAGCGCGCCGCATGGACGGCGTTCTGATCCTTGTGGCCCTGCCACCACACAAACCCGGCGATTTCGTAGCCCTGGCCGCGGTAGTCGGGATAGATCTTCGCGAGATCGGCGAGTGCGGCTTTCGCGTTGGCCAGGTCGTCGTCGTATTGCTTGCCGGCATACCATTCGATGGGCTTGCCGGTTTTCGTGTCGAGCCACGGCGGCGGCTCGGTGGCGAGGCCCTTGGTCTTGTCCATCACCCAGGAGTCCGGCCTGTCCTTGTAGCCGGCGAAGACCTTTGTGACATTCTGCCCGCCGCGCTCCATCACTTCCGCCTTGTAGCGCTCGCTGCCGGGCGGCAACAGGTCCCAACCGAGGCTGCGGTTGCCGATGCAGGACTTGAGGATGAGCACCGGTTCATCCAGGACATGACCCATGACGTAACCAAACCCAAGCTCTGGCCCGATTGAATTGCCGTTGTTCGAGGTCGGGCTGAGCGGGTTGCCTTTCTTCACGCGGGCGTCGTAGTAGTAGACATCCTTGCGCACCGTCCACTCGCCCTGATCGCCCATCAGGTAGGGATACCTTCCTTCTACTTTGGTCAGGTAGGTCAGGGTGCCCTTGCTAGTCTCCGGCCCGATGTCTCCCATGCCGACCATGTTGGATTGCCCCAGCAGGACGAACACCTTGACCGGCTTCTTCGTGTCGGCTTCCTTTTCGTCCGGCCGCGCCAATTGGTGTTTCGGATTCGTAGCGAATTTCTCCGCCGCCGGGGCGCTGGCAATTCCAAGGAGCGCTGCCGCGAGCAGCGAGGCTACGCCGCATGATGATTGTCCGTGCATAATGTTTTTACAGTCGCTTGATTAGTCACTCGGCGAGGCACTGGCGAGACAGTTCGGCGAAGCTGTCGGTCTCCTGCTGCCCGGTGCGGCGTGCAGCACGTGCGGGAAAATCGGGCCGGAGCGGTGCCGGGTGAGGATCGCTTTTGGATCGCCGCGAGGGAAAGAATCGCTTCGTTCGTGGAACGCGGATCGATTCTGGAATTGTCAGACGGATGACATGCGGTCAGTTTCCGCGCCTCCGCCCCCCTTTTCATGCCCCCAACTCCGCGACCGTGGTACCGCATTCTCTATATTCAGGTTTTGATCGCCGTGGCGCTGGGAATTGCGCTCGGAGCGATGTTTCCGGATCGGGCGGGGCCGGGGTACTGGCATGCTTCGCAACTGAAGCCGCTCGGCGATGGCTTCATCAAGCTGGTCAAAATGGTCATCGCGCCGATTATCTTCTGCACCGTGGTGCATGGCATCGCCTCGATGTCGGACATGAAGCGGCTGGGCCGGGTGGGCGGGAAGACGCTGCTTTACTTCGAAGTGGTATCGACGCTGGCGCTGATCATCGGGCTGGTGGTGGTGAATGTGCTCAAGCCTGGAGCGGGCTTCAATATCGACCCGCGGTCGCTGGACGCGAAGGCGGTCACCGCCAGCCATGTGGCGGGGGAGCAGGCGCACGCGATGAGCACGAGCGACTTTTTGCTGAATGTGATCCCCACGAGTTTCTTCGACGCGTTTGCGAAGGGCGACCTGCTTCAGGTCTTGCTGGTGGCGATCCTCGCGGCCTTTGCGCTCGGCGCGATGGGGGAGCGCGGGCGGCCGATCCTGCACGCGATCGAAGTGATCGCGGAACTGTTCTTCGGGATCATCAGCCGGGTCGTGAAGCTGGCGCCCCTTGGGGCATTGGGCGCGATGGCGTTTACGGTGGGCAGCTTTGGCCTCGGTTCACTGGGCCGACTGGCAGCGTTGATGGGAGGTTTTTATCTCACGGCAGCGCTGTTTGTGGTGTGCGTGCTGGGACTCATCGCGCGGGTGGCGGGGTTTTCGATTTTCCGCTTCATCGCCTACATCAAAGACGAGATCCTGCTCGTGCTCGGGACCAGTTCCAGCGAGACGGCGCTGCCCGGCTTGATCGAAAAGGCGCGCCGGCTCGGTTGCGCCCCGAGCACGGTCGGGCTCGTCATTCCCACGGGCTACAGCTTCAATCTCGACGGCACGAATATCTATATGTCGATGGCGGCCATCTTCCTCGCCCAAGCGGTGAATATCGACCTCTCGCTCGAGCAGCAGATTTCGCTGCTCCTCGTGGCGATGCTTTCGTCGAAAGGCGCGAGCGGGGTCACGGGCGCGGGATTCATCGCGCTGGCCGCGACGCTGGACGTGGTGCCTGCGGTGCCGATCGAAAGTCTGGCCTTGCTCGTGGGTATCGATCGCTTTATGAGCGAGTGCCGGGCGATCACGAATCTGATCGGCAACGGGGTCGCGACCGTGGTCATCAGCCGCTGGGAGGGGGAAGTATCCGCCGAACAGGTGAGGGAGCGTCTCGGCGTCGGGACCGTCAACAATTGACGCCGTTTCCGTGTGTTTGATAAAAATTTCCTTTTACAGCTTCTAGACTGAATGCCACCGTCCAGCCGTTTCATTACGCTTATGTTTTCCCTCCAGAGATTCTCCTCTTCTCTCGCCTTCTTTATCTCTCTCGCGCCGCTGCCGCTACTCGCCGTGGCGCCCACGATCGATCCCTTCACCAACGTGGCACCGGACCCCGGCAACGCCGCGGCCTTCGTCGTTCCGGTGGGGAAAACGCTCGTCGTTCCGGTGTCGGTCACCAATCCCGACGAGACGGCGCTCACGTTTTCGGTGACCAGCTCGGACCCCAAAATCGAGGCGCGCGTGAAGACGGGGAATCCCATCCTCCGCCTGCGCGTGAAGTATGACGGGCAGGCGGCGACCACCGGTGTGCCAGCGACGCCCGCCTTTGAAGGCGACATCGATCTGCAGCTTTACCGCGATCTCGCGCCGGTCACATCCGGGTTCATCGCGGGGTTCGCGCAGGCCGGTTACTACAACAACCTGACCTTCCACCGGGTCATCAAGGACTTCGTGGTCCAAACGGGCGACCCGGCCGGCACCGGGAATGGTTTCACCACAGGGAACCCTTCGCAGTTCATCGGCCTCCCGTTTAATTTCGAGCATGAGTTCCAGCCGTCGCTCATCTTTTCCGGGATCGGCCAGCTCGCGATGGCCAACTCCGCCGGTGGATACAATCGCGGCCTCACCAGTGCGGACGCCCCCGGTCAGATTGCCGAACCGCGAATCGGCCTCGGCGATTTCTCGGCCACGAATGGCTCGCAGGTTTTCATCACCACCTCGAATCAGCACAACAATCTCGACTTTAAGCACACGATTTTCGGCCAGGTCGTGCGCGGGTGGGACATCCTCAACAAACTCAACACGGTGCCCGTGGGGCCGAATGCGGGCCTGCCTCCCCAGAATCCTGCGCGGCGGTCCGATCAACCGAGCACCGATGTGAAACTCGTCTCGGCGACGGTGCTGCCCGGCCGCTCGGAGGCGACGATCCTCCTCGGGGCGCGCGGCGTTGCCAGTGCGACGATCAAGCTGTTCGTCGAAGACTCCGCCGGAAACAAAACGACGAGCACCTTCATCGCTGCCGGGAAACCCGATCCGGTGAATAGCCGCCCCGTCATGGGTCGCCTTCCCACCGGTTTCGCGAGCCTTGGGGAATTCCCCGATCTCTTCGTCAATGGGGTCGATCTCGAGCAGGATCGGACGAGCTTCGGCATCGCGTCCGTGCGGCAGACTTTGCAGTCGACGAGCGCAGACTTTCTCCCGGACTTCATTGGGTTCGCCTCGATCGTCCGCCAGTACGGGACGATCGGCACGCCTGGAGTACAGACGTTTGCCGTGGGGATCAGCAGCTACCTCAATGACAGCGCTGACGCCGTTCCGTTTACCGACCCCAATCGTGAGGGCCAGTTTGCACCGTTCGCGTCTTACAACTGGACGGTCCAGCGCTATGTGATCGGCAAAAAGCCGGTCCGCACCGAGGCGGTCACGATCAATGCGACGGCAGCGACCGCGGGGACTTTCGTGGTGGCGAAGTTTAGCGATACCGATCTCACGGGCACGCCAGCGACCTACAGCGCGCAAATCAACTGGGGTGACGGCACGGCGCTCTCGACGGGCACAGTCGCGGTCGATTCCACGCGTCCCGGTTCGGCGCTTTTCACGATCAGTGGCGGTCACACTTACGCGCAGCCTGGCATCTATACGGCGACGGCGATTCTGAATTGGAACATTCCCCCAACGCTGCCCGGAGGCGCAGCGACACCGGAGGAGATCGCGCGGGTGCGCAGCGGCGTCTTCGTCGCGGCGGGCGGGGCGGCTCTCCGCGCCCAGGGTGTGACGCTGGATGTCAAAGCGCCCAAGGGCCAGGTCAGCAACCGCGTCCTCGCGAATTTCACGGATACGAATCGCTCGCGACGCGCGGTCGATTACCTGGCGACCGTGGATTGGGGTGATGGCGCGCTCTCCCGCGCAGTCGTCGTAAAGACTGGCCCTGGCCGATTTGCCATCCGCGGCAACCACAAATACCGCGACCCGGAGACGTTCGCGCTGAACATCCGCATCCACCCGGTGGCGGCGGTGAACGAGAGCAGCGACGCGGTCACGTGGAGCACCTTGAACGTGAGCGGCTTCACGGCCCCGGCGCACGCGGCACCTTTCCCGATCGCGAATATGCGGGCGACCTGGAGACCGTTTAATAATGGACCCGAGAACATCAACAAGGTCGTCACCGCCGGGCTGATCAATCCATACGTCCCCGCGAACCTGCAGGTGCAACTCAATGGCCAGCTCGAGGTCAATAACTCCGGAAACAAAGCGTCTGCTCCATCGAAGATCCGCGCTTATCTCTCGAACGATGCCACGCTGACCACCACGGGGGCGACCGCTGACGTGCGGCTCAAGGTCAATGGCAACGTCCAGATCAGCGTCGGTGCGCTCGGCCCCGGAGTGGTCGTAAATACGGGAAGCACCCCGTGGCTGATCGATCTGCCGAAGGGCGAGAGCGGAGGCAGGAAGTTCCTCATCACCGAGGTCGTCTATTCCGATCCGATCGTCGACGTAAGCAATGTCCCGAAATTCTCGGAGATTCAGTTGCCCGCGCGAATCTTCGGGTTCGACCCGAGCAGCACGACGCCAGCTACCAGCCAGGACGGCGTGACGAAGTTTACCTTCCGGGTCGTGCTGGACACCCTGCCAACGGCCAATGTGACCATTCCGGTCGTGAGTTCGACGACGACGCAAGGCACCGTGTTCCCGAGCTCGCTCACTTTCACCGCGGCCAATTACAACGTGCCGCAACTCATCACCGTGACCGGAGTGCAGGACAACAACCCCAATTCCGTGCCCTACAGCGTGACCGTCGGCCCTTCGGTAAGTACCGACTCGGCACTCAATGGCATCGCCGGCCCCACCATTCAACTCAACAACAGGCCCTGATATGCGCAACCGTCCATCCCTCTTCACCAAGCTCCTGCGCAAGCTGCGCGGCAATCCGCGCCCCAAGCCGGTGCGCACCCGCCCGGCGAAGGTGATGCCTTCGCTCGAACCGCTCGAGGGCCGCATCGCCCCGGCAACGGTGATCAATGCGACCACCGTGATTTTTTCGGACGTCGACGGCGACATCGTGACGGTGAAGTTTAGCAAACCGCTCTTCGATGCCGCGACTGACGTGGGCAAGCTCGGGGCCGCGAATGCCGTCCTGAAATTCAGCACCGGGACGGTCGACACCGTGGCGAAGACTTTCACGCCCTCGGCGACCGGGCAGCAGCTCCAACTCATCGACCTCACCGCCGGGCGCATCGTCAATAACGTGAACGTTGCGATCGGCACCACGGTCACCGTGAGCGTGGTGAAGAGCAAGACGAACACGAGCGCGGACGGCTTTACGAACGTGGGCTACATCCACGCGTTCGAGCCGGTCAACGGCAACACCCCGGCGAAGGAAGTACCCCTCGGCGCGGTGACGATCGCGGGCGATCTCGGTCAGATCGATGCGGGCGGGCTGAACACCAGAGTGGGTCTCGTTTCGCTCAAGGTGAAATCGCTAGGTGTGGCGGATCCCGCCACGACCCAGCCGACGGTCTCGGGCACGCTGCCTTCCAGCCGCACGACCATCAGCAACATCTCAGGAGCGCTCGGGACCGTGACCATTGCCGACGACCTTCGCGGCACGCTCAAGGCGCAGAATGGCACGAGCGTTTTCGGCACGATGGGGAATGTCACGATCGGCGGCTCGCTGAAGGGCGGCGCGACCGAGGACAGTGGGTCGCTCATCTCAGACCGAGACTTCGGCGTGATCAAGATCGGCAACTTGCTGGAAGAAGGCATTCTCGGTGGCACTGGTAAGAACTCCGGAACCATCCGCGCAGGCGGTGGCTTCCCGGGCAAGATCGCGAGCCTGACGGTTTCCGGCGATATCGCTGCGGGCAATGGCCCAGGCAGCGGTGTGGTGAGCGCGAAGAGTTCGATCGGCGCCGTGAAGATCGGTCGTGACATCAACGCCGCGGCCGCTGGTGCAACCGTCGGTGCCGGCGCGGGCGGGTTGAGTTCCCAGGGGACGATCGCCTCGGTGACCGTGGTGGGCGCGCTCCGCGGCGGGGAAAGTGCGGTCACAGGATTCATCACCTCGGGCGCCGATCTCGGCGCGGTGAAGGTGGCCTCTATCGCGGGCGGCAAAGGGACGAACAGCGGATCGATCAGCGCGGGCGGCAAGCTTGCATCCCTCACCGTCACCGGCGGCGTCATCGCGGGCGCCGGTCTGGGGTCGGCGTCGATCACCAGCGGCGCGGATCTCGACCTCGTCGGCGACATCGGCGCGATCAAGATCGGCGGCAAACTCGAAGGGGGTGCATTGCAAAATTCCGGGACAATCAGCAGCGGCGGCAAGATCGCCAGCGTGACGATCGGGCCGGCGAAGGCGGTGACCGACTCGCTGCTCAAGGGCGGCGGGGGGTTATTCTCCGGCTCGATCTTCAGCCGCGGCGCGATGGGCACCGTCAAGATCAGCGGTAATGTCGAAGGCGGCGCGGGCGATTTCAGCGGCGCGATTGTGAGTCGTGATTACATCACCAGCGACTTCGAACTCCCTGGCACGCTCGGCGCAGTGACCATCGTGGGCACCGTGAAGGGAGGCGGCGGCGGCGATTCCGGCGAGATCCGCGCGGACGGCAAGATTACCAGTGTGACGCTCGGCGTGACCGGGGCGACCACCGACGGTCTCGCCGCGGGTGCCGGAGCGCGGAGTGGCAGCATCCGCGCCGGGCAGGGAATCGTCGATCCGGGAGTGACCGGCGCGATCAAGATCAACGGCAACGTCGCGAACGCCGGTGGCGGCGCGCAGGGCGGCGCCATATTCTCGGAGGGAAAAATCGCGAGCGTGACGATCACGAAAGCGCTCACCGGCGGAACGATTAGTTCCGGCGATGACATCGGCGCGATCACGGTGGGCGGCGACGTTTCGAATGCGAAAATCTCCGCGCGTGGCCAGGCGCTCCAGACGAAGAGCGATCTCGCGATCGGCAAAATCAACATCACCGGCAACGTCTCGCTCACGAGCATCCGCGCCGGTTACGACACGCAATTCATCACTGGGGTGAATCCCGATGCGCAGATCGGCGCCGTGGCAGTGAAGGGAAGTTGGACGGCGAGCGATCTCGTCGCCGGCGTGATCGATGGCGGCGCGAACGGCTTCGGCACGATGGCGGACGACGTCAAGATCACCGGTTTCGACAACGGTGCGATCGTCTCGCAGATCGCCAGCATCGTCATCGGCGGAGCGGTCACCGGGACGATCCCAGGGGTCAGTAGCACCGATCACTTCGGCTTCGTGGCGCAGAAGATCGGCTCGTTGAAGATCGCGGGGCTCGTGGTGCCTCTCACCGCCGCCGGCGGGGACAAGGTCGAACTCGCAACGACCGGCGATACTCCGACGAACGACGTGACTGCGCTTGAGGTTGCCATCGCATAACGCATCGGCTTACCTGCCCGCCCATTCCGTGTCCTGCTGATGTTCACCCAAGCTCCCACCATGTCCTCGATCGAACCGCTCGAATCTCGCATCGCACCCGCTGTCGTCATCACGAACCCATTGCCGGACGTCACGGCGGGAATCGGCAGCAAGACTGTCTCATTCGATCTCTCCCAGCTAACGGCTGCGGCGTCGAGCAGCGCGTATCATACGAAGGTGAAGTTCATCACGAACTACGACACGGATCCCGGCATCGCTTTCGTCCCCGGCGAGATCACGATCGAACTCTACGACGATCTCGCCCCGCTCACCGTGCAGAACTTCCTCGCCTATGTGAACGCCGCGAATGCGAGCGGCGATTACGATGGGACGCTCTTTCATCGCGCGGTGAACGGGTTCATCCTGCAGGGCGGCGGCTACGAAGCGGCGACGCCCACGGCGCACATTCCCGTTTTCCCAAGCGTGCATAACGAGGCGGATGTTGTGAACCGCTCGAATATCGCGGGAACGGTGGCGATGGCGAAAGTCGACGGGAATCCGAACTCGGCGACGAGCGAATGGTTTGTGAATCTCAAAGATAACAACACCGGTGCGGCTGGAGCCGGAAACCTGGACGCGCAAAACGGTGGCTTCACGGTCTTCGGCAAGGTGCTCGACGACGGCCTCGCGCTCGCGACGGCGATTACCAATTTGCCCAAAACCGATGTCGGCCTGGGGAGCATCACGCCGACGCAAAATGGAATGCCGATCCGGGTGACGGATGCCGTGGTCCTGCCGCCGACACCCGAATCGACGACGGGCGTGACCTATACCGTGGAATCGGTCGCCCCAGTCGGAGTGACACCAGCCGGGCTGGTCAGCGCGACGATCACCGGATCGCAACTCAACGTGGGGTGGACGGGAACGCAGAGCGGCCTGGCCACCGTGACGATCAAAGCGAGCGATGCAACTTCGTCCGCCACGGATACTTTCTCCGTCGAAGTGCGGCCGAACTTCGCCGGGGAACTCGCGAGCGATACACTCCCAGGCTGGTTGCTTCCCGGCGATGCTGGAACGGTGAAAGTGAACGTCAGCAATTCCGGCGGCAGCAGCGGCGGAGGCACCGTGATCGCCTACCTGAGCAAAGTGGACGTGACGAAAAACAGCTTCGGCCAAATCACGAACTTCACGGAGTCGAACCCCGCTTCGACAATTTCACTCGCGGGGTCGGCGAGCTTTCAACTCACGAACGGAACCACGCAGCAGGTCAGCATTCCGTTGAAACTGTCGGGCACACCTTTCGCCGCAGATGAGACTTACTACCGGCTGATCACGGAAGTGGTGCCCACGGATACGGCGTTGGCCAAGGAGGAGTTATTCAGTGATGACAACCGTTCGACGGCCAATTCGCTGCACGACGCGGTGAACAAATTCGGGACGCTTACCGATTCCAATTTCGGGACTCGCGTCGCGGTGTTCAAGTATGCCGGGGAAAGCACGAACGCGAAACCAGCGACGGTGACGTGGGCGATCAAAGGGCCGGGCGTGGGGACGATCGGCTTCGACGCGCAGGGCAAGGACGTCAGTCTTTCGGTTCAGGGCACGACGTTCAAATCGGTGGTCGCCCCGACGCTGACCAAAAATAGCGCGCGACTGACCCTCAGTTCGATCGATTTCGCCGATGCGGTCGGGCCGGTGAATTTCGGATTCGTCGACCTGAGCGGTCCGCTTTCCGCCAGCGGCGGTCTCAGGACGCTCACCCTCGGCAGCGTGAGCGGTCAGTCGTTGTTCTCGATCGGTGCGGCGCTCTCGGACGAGAAGGTGAAGGCCACATTGACCTTCGGTGCCGTCCAGAACGTCTCCATCGAAAGCAGTCAGCCGATCACCAGTCTCACCGTCGCGAGCTGGCTGGACAACGATGCGACGAGCGACGTTGTCTCCGCACCGTCGCTCGGGAAACTGCTGGTCAAAGGGACCGGAAATTTCGAAGCGGATCTGACCCTCAGCGACAGCACGGTTCCGCTGACTTCGATCACGATCGGGGGCTTTCTCAAGAATGGCGCGATCAAGGCCGCTGGCGACATCGGTAAGGTGAAGCTCGGTGGCATCGACAAGGGCAGTGTCTTCGCCGGAGTCACGGCGCGGCCTGCGACTTTCATTGGCGCCGAGGCACATAAGATCGGCAGCTTTTCAATCGCCGGCATCAAGGGTGTGACCACGCCATTGTTCATCGATTCGCAAGTCGCAGCGCAGACGATCGGCGTGATCCAGGTCAAAGGCGTGTCGGCTGCTCCGAGTCCCACGGCTTCGGGCTTCGTAGCCGAGGCGATCCGGAGCTACGTGCGACCGGGTGTGCTGGCCAAGACGAACCTGACGGCGGACTACGACGACGTGGTGGACGGTGCGAACGTCGGCTACCTGGTGAAGATTCTCGCGCCTCCTGTGTAGGAGCGGCGTCGTTTCCCCAAAAAAATACCGAGCGGCCGGGTAAAACCCGACCGCCCGGTAGCCCATGAAAAATCCGATTAGCGGTTGGCGACCGCGTTCGCTACGCCGTTGGTCGTGCTGGCCAGCGTGAGGCTGGTGGCGGCGTGGCGGTAGGTGCCATTCTTGGCGTAGGAGTAAAGTGGCACGTAGTCCCCTTTGACGACCTGCTCCATGGGGATGGGGCGCCAGTTCAGCGTGCAGTCGAGGACGAACCAGCGGCCTTCCGTCTGCCACATGACCCAAGCGTGGCTGATCGTGGAACTGCGTTTCATCTTGCCGATGACGAACCGGGCATTGGAATCGCGAAGCTGGTCGCAGAGCCAGAGCGCTTTGTCTTTGCAATCGCCGGCGCGGCGGGCGGCTGTCTCGGTGGGGGTCAGAGGGTTGTAAGGGTCGCTGTGCACGTAGCGGAAGGCGCGACCTTCGCGCATGAGTTCAGTCGCGCGGTCCAGGCTGGCGCGTTGGTTCGGGGTGGTGCTGAGGACGCGCTTGACCGGACGCATGTAGGCGTCGTAGGGGGTGTAGCCGGCGGTGGAACCGAGATCGACGGGAACCGCGAAGGCCGAAACGGTCGAGGCGAGAAAGGCGAGGGAGAGGGCGAGGAGTTTCATATTACTGTGTTTTGTAATAATTGCTATAATCCCAATAAGCTGATGGCGTGCCACGCCCGGCCCCAGGGTCTGGGAAATTTTCGATCGCGTTCCTCTCCCGGTGAAAAATCGGGAATCCAGCCGGCGGACTCCTCATTAAACAGGTTTCGTGTCCTCCCCGCGCCACCTGGGGTTACTGCCGGGCGATGCACCCTTCCCCACGGTGGACCGAGGTGAGAGTCCCGTTTCTCGGAAGTGACAGAACACGGTGCGAGGCACCGGTGCCTCTGTGGGTTTGTCTGACCTGGAAATCAAATCCGCGTGTCACCCCGAGTGCACTGGAGGGAGCGTGAACGACCAGAAGGAAGTCCAGGAACCCCAGGGTGCAGGATGATCCATGATCCTTGAGAGGCCGAGGTCCCTCGGCTTGGTTACACTCCGCTCGGGATGACAGGGATTTTATGAATCTCGGTCTCCCCCGGTAGGGACTGCGGACTCAAAAGTGCTGTCATCCCGAGCGGAATGAAGGGAGCCTAAGCGACCAGAATGCAGTCGAGGGACCTCGGATTGCAGAATGATCCATGACGTTCCAGAGGCCGAGGTCCCTCGACTCCGTTACACTCCGCTCGGGATGACACGCATTCTCGAGTTTCGGTCCGCCTTCTTCCACGGGCCAGATTCAGGCCGATTTCATGGAACGAGAATTGACGCTGCCTCCGCGCCCGCGTAACTGTCCCGCCCGTTAAATTCAAACCAGCACCATCACACTCACATTATGATTAAAATAGGGATCAATGGCTTCGGCCGCATCGGCCGCATGGTCTTCCGCGCCGCGGTGCAGAATTTTTCCAAGGACATCGAAGTCGTCGGCATCAATGACCTCCTTGAGCCGGACTATCTGGCCTACATGCTCAAATACGATTCCGTGCATGGCCGGTTCAAGGGCGAGGTGTCGGTGGAGGGCACGAACCTGATCGTGAACGGCAAAACGATCCGCCTGACCGCGGTGAAGGATCCGTCCACCCTGAAATGGGACGAAGTGGGCGCCGATGTGGTCGTCGAGTCGACCGGCCTCTTCCTCGATGAAGCGACCGCCAGCGCGCATCTCAAGGCGGGCGCCAAGAAGGTCGTCCTCTCCGCCCCGTCGAAAGACGCGACCCCGATGTTCGTCTATGGCGTGAATCACGAAACCTACGCCGGCCAGGCCATCATCTCGAACGCGAGCTGCACCACGAACTGCCTCGCCCCGTTGGCGAAAGTCATCCACGACGCCTTCGGCATCAAGCGCGGCCTCATGACCACCGTCCACGCCGCCACTGCGACGCAGAAGACCGTGGACGGTCCGAGCAACAAGGACTGGCGCGGCGGCCGCGGCATTCTCGAGAACATCATCCCGTCCTCCACTGGCGCCGCCAAGGCTGTGGGTATGGTCATTCCCGAGCTGAACAAGAAGCTCACCGGCATGGCTTTCCGCGTGCCGACCTCCGACGTGTCCGTGGTGGACCTCACCGCCGAGCTGATCAATCCAGCGACCTTCGACGAAATCAAAGCGGCGCTGAAAGCCGCGGCGGAAGGCCCCATGAAGGGAGTGCTCGCTTACACGGAAGACAAGGTGGTTTCCACCGACTTCCGCGGCGAGGCGAATACCTCCGTCTTCGACGCCGAGGCCAGCATCGCCCTCGACAGCACCTTCGTGAAGCTCGTGTCCTGGTACGACAACGAGTGGGGCTATTCCAACAAGGTTTTGGAAATGGTCCGCGTCGTCGCCAAGTAAGGCGCCATTTAGGAAGTAAGATTTAGGATTTAGGAAGTGCAGCTTCGGCTGCGCCCCTCCTTTCCAATTGTCCTCTTCACTTCCGAAATCTCACTTCCCACTTCCTAAATTCTTATGCCCAAGCTCTCCATTCGCGACGTCGATGTCGCCGGCAAACGCGTCTTCGTGCGCGTCGATTTCAATGTTCCGCAGGACAAAAAAACCGGCGAGATCACCAACACCGCGCGCATCGC
>JANPHH010000310.1:0-2371 GCA_031424375.1 Chthoniobacter sp.
GGCCGGCACAAATACAGCCTGGGTGCAGACGACCCAGGCCGACTTTGACACCGACGTAAAAGACTCCGTGGTCACGACGGCCGGGGGCGATGTGATCCTCCTGAGCGGCAGCAGCGTTCCCATCGGCGGACGGATCACCAATCCGAGCTTCGAGGGTGGCTCGCTCACCGGCTGGACCTCGGATGGGAATACCACCGGCCTGGTCGCGCGGTCTTCCACCGGCACGGCGTTCCCGCCCATGGCCACCGCGGGGACTTACTTCGCCAGCTTCAATTCACTCCACAACACCGCGCGGACGGCGGGCGAATACATCCGGCTGACGCAAAACGTCGATCTCACGAACATCAGCGCCTTGCTCTTCGATGCGGTACGCGGGGTGCCTGCCGGTTCCACCTGGTCCGGCAATGTCCGCACGGAGGTGCGCCTCGATGGCGCGACCGTCTGGAGTTCTGCGGCCCTGGGCTCGACGCTCGATCAGAGTATCGATGTCTCGAGTCTCACCGGCGTCCATGCGATCGAATTGCGAGCAGAGGTGATCACGTCGGGGACGTTCAACGCGCATTGGGTGTGCTTCGACAATCTGCGCGCGATCGGCTCCGGGTTTGCTGGCAATGGCACGCTCACGAGCCAGGCGATCGCGCCCGGCGTCGTGTATCGGTGGGGGACTTTGACCTTCACCCGCGACAGCTCCGCCGCCGGCACCGCCGTCGCCGTGGATGTGCTGGGCGCCAATGGCGCGCTCCTCGTCGCGAGCGTCGCGAGCGGCACGAATCTCAACACCCTTCCCGCCGTCGCCAGCCAGCCGTCCCTCAAATTGCGCGCGAACCTTTCCAGCACGAACCCGGGCAATACCCCGCGCTTAAACGACTGGACCCTGAACTACCAACTGGCCTCCGGGTTCGGGACGCTCAGCGCCTGGAGCGCGGCCGCCTCCTCGACGCAGGACGCCACCGGCCCCGCGATCACCGTCGGCCCGGTTGTCACGACCCTCGCCGGCGCAAAGGGGTCGGCCTCCGATCCGGCGGGCGTCACTGCCGTCGTTTTCAATGGCAACAGCGCGACCACCGGCAATGGCTTCGCCCAGTGGGTCGCCCCGGAGGGCTCGCTGACCCCCGGCCTGAACCTCGTGCCCGTCTCGGCAAGCGACGGCGCGCTGCCCCCGAACACCACCACCGGTACCGCCTCGGTCTTCTTCGCGACGATGTCGGGCGATGCCGACGGCGATGGCCTGCCGGACGCCTGGGAGGCGCAGCACGACCTCGATCTTTTCAGCGGCCTCGGCGATCACGGGGCACTGGGTGATCGCGATCGCGATGGTATCGCAAACCTGCTCGAACTCGCCTTTGGCCTCGATCCGAACCGCCCGCAGCCCGCGGGCCTCCCGCTCGTCTCCGCCGAAACGAAACCCGCAGACGGCCTGCGTTATCTCGTCCTCCGGTACCGCCGGCTGCTCGCGCCCGGCGCGCTCCTTTACAGCGTGGAACTTTCGACCAACCTGCAAACCTGGAGCCCCGCGGTCGCGGCGGACTTTGAGCCAGCTGCCTCCCCGACCCCGACCGGCGACGGACTCACCGAGACGATCGCCCTGCGCCTCAAGCCAGCGCTGTTCACGCCGGGGAACACCTTCCGCCACGTGCGCGTCCGCGTCTCCGTGCCGTAAACAGGAGGTCCCCTTGGATGTCACGGATGCTTCGACCACAGATCACACAGATTACACAGATGGGAGCGCCGGAAACTGCCCCTTCTCTCCTCTCATCTGTGCCATCTGTGTGATCTGTGGTTGATCCTTCAGTGTCATCACAGGCTCCCATTGGTCCGGCAGCGCACGGCCACTGCGGATTTGCCAAGGTCCGCCCGGCGCGGCACATTCCGCGCCCCATGTCTGAAATCGCAAAGACTTACGAACCGACTGCCGTTGAGGAAAAGTGGTATGCCTTTTGGCAGCAGGCGGGCTGCTTTAGGGCCGACCCGGCACGGGTGAGCGAGCGGCGGCCCGCGTATTCCATCGTCATCCCGCCGCCGAATGTCACCGGCGTCCTGACCCTCGGGCATGTGTTGAACAACACCATCCAGGACATCCTCGCCCGGCGCGCGCGGATGCTCGGGAAGGAAGTGCTCTGGCTGCCGGGGACCGATCACGCGGGCATCGCCACGCAGAACGTGGTCGAGAAGACGCTTCGCAAATCCGGCGAGATCCGCCACCGGGACGATCTCGGACGCGAGGCGCTCGTCGCGAAGATCTGGGAGTGGAAGGACAAATACGGCGGCATCATCATCCAGCAGTTGAAAAAGCTCGGTGCATCGTGCGACTGGTCGCGCGAGCGCTTCACCATGGACCCGCGAGACGCAGCGCGAATACTCCGGGTCCATG
>JANPHH010000311.1:0-20837 GCA_031424375.1 Chthoniobacter sp.
CAGTGCGGAGGAGAAGCAGCTTCTGACCATCGCTCCGCTTCGCACCCGTCGCGCACCAGAAAAACGCCTGTCATCCCGAGCGGAGTGTAACGGAGCCGAGGGACCTCGGCCGTTGCGAAGGTCGCACGACCGCCGGCAATCCGAGATCCCTCGACTGCATTCCAGTCGCTCAATCTCCCTCCATTCCGCTCGGGATGACAGGCTTTCGGGAGTTCTGGGACACTCTCGGATGGAACCCCATCCGCCCGATTCTGACACCGGGTCCGAATTTCGGCTCAACCCGGGTTGAATCCCCCAACCAATTTTATTCGGTCACCTTCAGCCGCAGGGAGCGGGAGCCGGGCGACGCTTCGATCGACGGGAGAATCCGGAAGGTCACGACTTCGCTGATGCCGTCGCCGACGGGCGCCGGGGCCCCGACTTGCTGGAGTTGGGCACCCGGGATGTCGGTCCACGTACTCAGGTCGGACGAACTCCGGATCACGTAAGTCAGCGTGCCGGGCGCGATGCGGCGGCGATAGGTCATGGTGCGGTACTGCTGACCGTCGGCCGGGTTCAAGGCGACCGCCACCGCGGGGAGGGCGGCGGTGGTCGGCACCTTGGGGTCCGTACCGAACGCGAACTCCATGAAATTGAGGATGCCGTCGAAATCGAAATCCTCGTTTGCTGCCGAGTTCGGGCCAGTGAGTGCGTTCGCGAGAGCCCAGTCTTCATACACCGTCCGCCGCGTCACCGTAACGGTATAGCTCGCGGTGGCGAGGGCGTCTGGCGCGGTGGCGATGGTCGTGATCACGTTGCTTCCGACGTTGAGATTGAGCGGACTGCTGGTGCTGCCGGTCGGCACGGTCGTGCCGTTGACCTTGATCGTCGCGGCCGCATCCATCGCGGTCGGCGAAAGGCTGATGGTGCTGACTCCATTCCCGACCGACGCAGAGTAGCCGGTGGTCGCGGGAGCGAATGTCGGAGAAAGCGTGCCCGCACCCAGTGCCAGACCGGAGAGCTGCGCGTTTCCCGTGGGAATAATCTGGTCGATCCCGTAGGTGGTCCCCGCGCTGTTTTGGGCGACGCAACGGTAGTGGTACCCACCGGGTGCAAAGCCGGAGATGGCCGCGGTCACATTCACACTCGCGATCCCACTGCCGACCGCCTGGGGCGTGGTAGTGCTGCCGTAAGCCGCCGTCGGTCCGTACTGGAACCACACATCCGTCGCGATGCCGTTCGGCAGTGCGCGCCCGGTGAGCGTCGCGCCGGTGGCAAGCAAGTTGGTCGGTCCGTCGGTGAAGGCCTCGGGCAGCGAGAGATTGTTGATCGTGACGGTGTGCGTGCTCGTGCCGAGATTGGCGCCGATCACGTTGTAGAGTTGGAGCACGATCGTCTCCGCCGGTTCCGGAATGGCGTCGGCGATGATCACGATCGGGATGTTCAGCGTCGTCGTGCCCGAGGGAAACGTGAGCGTTCCGTCCGCCAGCGTGAAATCGTAGCCGCTGCCCGTCGCCGTGCCGCTGCTCACCCGGTAGCTCACCGTGACCTCGCCGGGCGGCGTGCCGGTGAGGTTTACCGGCACATTCAGCGTCCCGGCATCCTCGGCCACACTGCTGCTGCTCGCGGCGAAGCCCACGGTTCCACTGGTGAAGGCGTCGTTGTCGCCCATCAACATCGTCGCCGTCGCGGTCCGCAGGCCATAGGTGCCGGGTGCAGGCGTGAGGTTCATGATGATGCTCTCCACGCCCTCGGGAATCGTGTCGTTCACCGGCGTGATCGTGATGTAGGCGCTCGTCGTGTTCGCCAGGATGGTCACGCTACCCGCAGTGCCGGTGTAGTCCACACCCTCGGTCGCCGTGCCGCTCACCGTGTAGTTCACGATGAGGTCCGTGGCGGTCGAGACCTTGCGCGAGACGATGAAACGCAGCGTCGTTCCGGTGCTTGTCTCCGTGCCTTGCGTGGTCAATCCGCTGCCCGTGTCCGCCACCGAGACGTCCACCGTCGGCTGATCGCCATCGAGGATGAAACCGGTCGCGCTTGCATCCTGGCTCGCCATGACCGTGTAGCCGGTGCCGGGCAGCAGCGTGAGCGTCACGGATTCCGCGTCTTCGAGCTCGGTGTCGGCCAACGCCGAGATGTTGATGCTCTTGGTCGTGTCGCCGGCGGCAAAGGCCACGCTCGTTCCCACCGCGGTGAAATCCACGCCACTCGTCGCCGTCCCGCTGATCGCATAGTTCACCGTGATCGCCGTGCCGCTCGCCGGGCGGATGATCTGGAAAGTGATCGCCGTCGTCGAGCCGCTCGCCGGCTCCGTCACCGCGCTCTGCGTCACTTTTAGATACACCTGCGAGGTGTCGTTGTCCGTGATGGTCACCGTCGCGATTCCGGTGCCGCCGATCACGTAGGTCGTGGTGCTGCGGAGCTGGAGAATCACATCCTGCGTGCCCTCATCCACCGTGTCGTCGAAGGGCTGGATCTCCACCCGCGTCGTCAACTGCCCCGCGGGGATCGTTGCCCGGCCGTCGAGCCGCCGATAGTCCACGCCATGCACGGCGCGGCCCGCGAGCGAGTAGTCCACGACGAGCGACAGGCTCGGGTCGCCGCCGGTTCGCGCGATGGTGAAGATGCCGGAATCCCCGAGCGTCTCGGTCGCCGTCGCGTCGGTCGCCGTCACGGTCACCGTCGGCAGATCGTTGTCGTAAAGCTGCACGGTCTGCGTGTTCGAGAGCGGGTCGCGCGCGTAGGCGGCGTTCGTCGCGATGGTCACGATCACGGTCTCCGTACCCTCCTGCAGGGTGTCATTCACCGGCGTGATGGTGAAGGTGGTGCTCGCGCTGCCATCGGGAATGACCACGGATGCGGGAGCCGCGTAGTCGGTGACGTTCGTCGCCGTCCCGGTCCGCGTGAGGTTCACGGTCAGGTTGCCGGAGAGGCTGCCATTGCGCTCGACCTTCAGCGTGGCCGCGCCCGGCCCGGTCTCGGACGCCACATTGTCCAGCGCGACCAGCTTCACCACGGGCAACGCCGCGTTTTCGTCATCGACGATTTCCACCACTCCCACGGCGGGTCCGCTGAGAATGTAACCGCTGCTCGTGCTCGCGAAATTCAGCACTGCGTACTCGGTGCCCTCCGCCGCGGTGTCGTTGATCGGCGTGACCGTGATGTCGAGGAAGCTCGCGCCGATCGGGATGGTGTAGAGCGAAGTCCCGTTGCCGCCGTCGTTCGTCGCCGCAGTCGGCGCGGGGGAAAGCGTGTAGTCGGTGTTGCGCGTCGCGGTGCCGGTGTTGGCGTTGAAGATTTGCACCGAGAGCGCGCTCGCGGTGCTGCCGGTGCGCTCGAGGCGGATCGTCCCGGCGACGGGCACGGCAGCCTCGTTCGCGGTGGGATCGGTGACATTGATCGTGAGCGTCGGCAGGAGCGCGCTGCTGAAGTTTTTTCCCACTGCACTCGGTCCCACCGCCACGGGATTCGCAAAGCCCGCCGCAGCGAAGACATTCGGATACAACGTCGGCGCGATCGTGTAGCTGGCCGTGGTCAGCCGGGTGATCGTGTAGTTGCCGCCGCTGTCCGTCCACGTGCCGCGGAAGGTGCCGCTGTTGCTGTGACTCGTTCCGTTGGAGGGAGCGTAGTTCGCGACATACACGCCCTCGAGCGGCTGCGCATCCGGGCCGGTGATGTTGCCGCTCACGGTGAAAGTGGTGGGCGTGCCGACCGTAATGAGCAACGCGCGGGTCGTGCGTTTTCCCTTCATGTCGCTCGCCGTGCAGAGCACCTGATAGTGCCCCGCGGCCGCCCAGGACTTGGTTTGCGTGGGGCTGTTGTTCGTCGAGTAGGTGCCGTCGTCGAACACCCACGCGTAGGCCAGCGCATCGCCGTTGGGATCGACCGCGTTAGCCGTGAGCGTGATCAATGCACTCGTCGCAGGCGTCGTGTTGCTCGCGCTGATTGCAAGCGTTGGCGGAAGATTCCCTGGCACCGCGCCCACCGAAACATAGACGTCCATCGACGGCGGCGTGGTCCCGGTATTTTTCGCGATGGGCGTGATGTGGATGTCCACGTTGTCGTCGCTGAAAGTGCGGCCGACCCACAGCGCGGAGTCATTGCGCGTGTCGGTGATTCCATTGCCAAAGGAACCCGGCGTCATGTCGAGGAGCTGCGCGCCCCGGTTGCTCCCATTTGGGGGACTGCCGCCGCTGCCGCCGATGCCCCCCTGACCCCAGCCGTCCCACGTCATCATCAGCCCATTCATGAAGCCCGTATTCGAGGCGAGGCGCTGGCGGAACTCCGCCCAGTATTCCCGCTCCACATCTTTCACCACGCGCAGCGCATACCGCTGCGTCGGATCAGCCGTCGCCGCGTCGAACTGATGGATGCGGTACAGCCCCGAGCTGGTCACCTTCCAGTGCGTCTCGTTCGGCAGCCAGCTCAGGATGTTTTTGAAATGTGCGGTGAATTGCCCGAGCGACCCGCTGCTGCCCATCACGTCGAAGAGATTGCCATACTCCACATTCGCGCCCGTCCCGATCGTGCTCGGCGGGTTGGTGCCCCAGTAGTTCGCATGCCACACCCCGAGGTTGTGCCCGAGCTCATGGCAGAAGGTGCCCACCGCGTTCGTCTTCAGCCGCATCCCGCGTCCACCGACCGAGGCCGACCCGCCATACGGACCCACCACGCCATTCCAGCGCACCGCGTCGAGATCATAGCTCAGATAGTCGTATCCCATTTCCCGCGCGATCGTCCGCGCCTGACTTTGGATCAGGTTATCCGCTCCGAACCCATCAGCCTGATACTGCACATACCAGCTCTCCGGATACGGCAGCACGACCAGCGGCGGCACCGCGTAGGTGAAGTAGCAGCGCCCAAAGCTCGTCTGCGTGATGTAGTCGTCCATCTGCCGCAGCGCATCCTGACACTCCGCCTCCGACTGCGGATCGATGCGGTGATCCGGGAACGTCGCGCGGATGTAGAGAAGCTTGCGTAATCCCGTCGTGGAACTTCCCGGGATCGTGCCCACCGGAACCGGGCCGGACCCGGAACCCGCGCCCGCATTGAGCGTGATCCCCATCGACTCCCAGTGCGCGCGTTCCTCTTCCGCCGAAAGCTGCTCCACCACCTGCGTGATGTGCCCACCCGAGCAGACATAGACGATGCGTTCCGCCGTTTCGACAGCCGGCGTCTCTTCCGTCACCGCCGGGAGTTCACCCGCCGCCGTGCGCGCCACCGCCGTTTCTTTTCCCGAAACCGGGCAGGCTTCCACGACCGCGCGGTTCGCCGCCACCGGCCGCTCACCCGCCTCCAGCCGGCGCAGCGGCGAATCCGCCACCGCCATGTCGCGGCCGACCGAGATGCCGTTGATCGAAGCCTTCGACATCGTGCGCTGCGAAGCGCGCGCGCCATAGACGAAGGCGTTCCATTGGCTCCCATCCTCCTTTGCGACCGTCCGCGTGTAGGGCTGAAAGGCGGGCGACGGTTTCGCATCCGGCAGCGGCACATTCCCGTACACCTCCAGCGCGGCCTTCATGCTCACGCGCTCTTCCAGCCGCGCCACGATGGCCGGCGGCAGATCCTGGCGGATAACCATCGGCACGGCATTCGCGATCGCCTGCTCCGGATCCTGGCGGATCATCTTCGCGATTGATTGGGTATGCGCCGTGGCCAGTTCCGTCCCGCGCACTTCCATCGCCGCGCGCCGATCCGCCGGAGCCGCGAGATACTCGCGGGCCCAGCCGCGGAAAGCCTTCACCGCATCGGGCGCGTCGGATGCGATCGCAGGGACAGCGACCGGTGCCGGCACCGGAGTCGCCGGAATGATCGGCGGGACCGCCGCGGGAACGGGTTGCGGCGCTTCTCGCAGCACCGTGGCCGTGGCCGTCGGCGCGACATCGGCGGAGGGTCTCCGCCAGAAAAATGCCACGACACCGAGCAAAACAAAAAGGGAGCAAAGGAGGGCGGTGCGAAGTTTCATCTGAGCGAGGCTTGAGCCGGGGTAAGGGGAGAGGGGACGGGGGGAGCGACTGAAGCGCGGGATCGCTACCACGTTTTCGCTCCAGTCTCACAGTGTTTTTCACGCATCGCCCGGCGCCGCGACGGAACTGGAGGCCGCCGGACCTATCGCGAGGGCGCCGGCGGGAGCTGTTTCACCCAGGGGAGATTGAAGACGTAGTGATTCTTGCTGCTGATCAGTTGGATGCGGCCGTCGCGGGTCTGCGTCGCGGCGAGGTAGCCGTTGTGCTCGGCGTTCGTGGCGCTGAGCGTGAATTGTCCGCGGTCGATCCCACTCACCGTGCGCGGCTCACCGCCGGGAGTGATCAAGCGGCGATGCGGCCACGTCTTGCCATCGTCGAAAGACACCGCGGCGAACAGTCCCGCACCGGTGAACTCACCCCCTTCGCTGCGGAACGTGAGGCCTTTCGGGTTCTTCGCCTTCGCCGAGATATCCGTGAAAGAGCAGAGCAACAGCGCCCCTTCGCGCAGCCGCATCAGCACCGCGCGCTGGACGCTGCTGATCGCCGGGAACTCCGTTTTCTCATGCGTCCACGTCTTCCCGCCGTCGGCGGAAAAGCTCGCGGGAGTCATGAAGTCGAACACCGCCTGCTCGGGCTCGAAGTTCAGCCGGCCGATGGTCATCAGCCGGCCATCCATCAGTTCCACGATCGGCGCGTGAATCCCCGCGTGCCGCGCCGCGCTGCCATTGCGGTGTGCGAGCTTTTTGTCGGGGATCAGCGGCGACTCCCACGTCTTCCCGCCATCGCGGCTCAGCGTGAGACTCACCGTCGTGGCGTCCTGCGTCATCAGGATCGTGCCGTCGCGCGTGCGGACGATTGCGTTGCCGATCTCACTCGTGGGTTGAAATGACCGCGCCTTCGTCCACGTCACGCCGTTATCGGTGCTCGTGCGCACGATGTCTTCCGTCGATCCCCGCGCAAAATGGAACAGCGTCTTCTCGCCATCCCACCAGAGCTTGGGCCCGTGGTCGTTGATGTCTGCACCGTCCCAAAATGGCGACGCCGGCTCCCATTCCGTCGCGCCGCGGCGCAAGCGGCTCGCCACGTTGTTCAACTCCGTGCCCGCCTCATCCACGCATGAATACCACACCGCGAGCAGATCGCCGTTCGGGCACTCGGCGATCGCCGGGCTGTGATTGTGCCAGGAGTAAAGCGGGCCGCTCGAGTTCGCTGGGATTTTCACAAATGGCTTCGGCCCGTCGAAGAACGGCGCGCCGGGAGCCGGCTCGATCTTCACCGCCGCCTGCGAGACATTCTGCGCATTCACGGGCGCGGCGGCGAGCGGGAGGCGTATCCCCTTTGGCCATTCGCCGAGCACCACGCGAAACCCGGTCTTTTCATTGAGTGAATCCTGGAGCCAGGCCATGCGATTTGCGGAGCGAAGCAGCCGCGTCTGCATCGAGTGGCTGCCGCCCCGGATCACGCGGAAGTCGCCATCCACGCGCCCGAGCGGATCGACCTGCTCGCCTGCTTCGTACGGGCCGTACCAATCCGCACACCACTCCGCGACATTGCCATGCATGTCGTGCAGGCCCCACGCATTCGCGATCGTCTGCCCCACTCGGATCGAAAGCTTTGCGCTCTTCGGCTGATACTCCGGCGGCAGCTTTTCGTCGGGAAAAAAGCGGTCGCGCAGGCCGATGTCGCTCGGCCACGAATGAAAGCCCGCCGGCAACGCATCGCCGGTGTGAAAGAGCGTCGTCGTCCCCGCCCGGCATGCGTATTCCCACTCCGCCTCGGTCGGCAGGCGATAGGTCTTTTTCTCCTTCGCCGAGAGCCATGCGCAGAAGGCGACCGCGTCGTTCCAGCTCACCGCCGTCACCGCGTCGTCATCCGCGCCGCGCCCACCCGCATGTGACGGGCGAAACTGCCGAAACTGCACCTGCGTCACCTCCGTCGTCCCAAGGTGAAAGGGCTGCGTAATTTTCACCCGATGCGCCGGTTTTTCATCCCAATCCGCATCGTCAAATTTTTCCGCGTGCTTCGTCACCCGGTAATCCGCTGCGGGCCCATCCTGTCCAATGAGGAAGCTCCCCGGCGCGATGGGGACGAGCTTCATGCCGAGCGAATTCGTGATCGATTCATCTGCGTAGGACGCCACCAGCGGCGCGAACAGGAGGGCGGTGATGAAAGCTTTCATGGCGTGCCACCGAGGAAACCCTGGTCGGCGACAATCTTGAGGAAATGTCAGTGAGCCCCAGGAAATTTCTGATCGAACACCGCGGTGTCTGGAAGACCACCCAGAATACTCTTCAAACCCAAGCCTCTGCGGTCTTCCCATCTCTGCGGTGCCGCTTGATTCAGCGGTCTCCTCGCGCGCGGGAACAGTCGGGCTCGAACCCGCTCAGCGTGGCGTCGTTCGTCGGCGGCTGCGGGTGCGGAACTTCGACGGGCTGCATCGCATCAGGCGGCGAAAGAGCCGGTTGAAGAACGAGACCTGCGTGAAGCCGCAGTTCATCGCGATGTCGAGGACGCTGCGGTCGCTCTCCTTTAACTCCCGGCAGGCGGCCTGGCAGCGGAGGCGGTTGAGGAATTCGCTGAAAGTTCGGCCGGAGTGCTGCTTGAACTGCCGTGAAAAAGTGGGCCGACTCATCCCCGTGAGCGCGAGCACCGCATCGAGGCGGACCTCTTCACGAAAATTGGCCACGAGGTAGCGCACCGCTTTGGCGATCGCCTCCTGATGCTGTGAGCCAGCCGGGGGGACGAAGGAGCGAGTCGAGAGGCTGCGTCGGTCGGGCTCCGGGGCCGCTGCCAGCCGCGCGAGGATGCGCAGGAGACCCGCGAGTTGCTCCGTCCCGCTGCCGTTTGCCAACTCGCGCAGCAAGACCGCGACGTCGGCAGCGGTGCGTCCCGAGATGTGCAAGCCGCGGTTGGCGAGCTTGAAGAGGTCGGCGAGCGGGAGGTTTTCGGGAAACGCCCAGAACGGGTGGCTCTCCGGAAAATGCCACTGCACGGAAAGCCCGCTGGAGCGGCCACGGGTGTGCCAGTAGTGCGGCAGCTTCTCGCCGAGCAGCACGAGATCGCCGGGCGCGAAGGAATCCAGGTGATCGCCCACGAAGCGGGTGCCTTCGCCACTGGCGAAGAGGGTGAGCTCCATCTCGACGTGGAAGTGCCAATGCGTGCCTTCGCCCCTGAGCGCGGTGATGCGATTCGGTGCGAGGATGCACTCCACGTCGCGGAGCGTCTGCTGCCAGCGGAGCACGCGGAAGGAGTGTCCACTTGGAATCTGGATGTGTTCACGCGCGAGACGCATTGCGACTTTCATAGCGCGAAGGTGACACCGATGAAAGGGGCGGTGAGACGATAGTGCCAGCGGGCGAGACGCAAGGCGTAGAAGCGGCTGCCGCCTTCCGCTATCAAGGTGACATGAGTTCACCCGCCCCCTATCGATTCTCGTTTGGTCCCTGGAACATCAGCGAAGGCGCCGATCCGTTCGGGCCGAACGTCCGCGAGCCGTTTCCGCACGAGCAGAAGTTTGCGCTCTATCGACCGCTCGGATTTGAGGGCGTGCAGTTTCACGATGACGACGTGGTGCCCGGAGTGGACGACCTCACCGCGCCGCAGGTGCTGAAGAAGGCAGGGGAAGTGCGGACGCTGCTCGCGAGCGAGGGGCTCACCGCGGAGTTCGTCGCGCCGCGGCTGTGGTTTGATTCGCGCACCGTCGACGGCGGCTATACTTCGAACTCCGCCGCCGATCGGCAATACGCGATCGATCGCACGCTCCGGACGATCGACATCGCGCGAGCAATCGACTGCAAGGCGATCGTGCTCTGGCTGGCGCGTGAGGGCACCTATCTGCGCGAGGCGAAGAATGCGCGCGTCGCTTATGAGCGGCTGCTCAAGGTGATCAATCGGATGCTTGCCCACGATCCGGAGATCGAGATTTGGATCGAACCCAAACCGAACGAACCCACCGATCACGCCTATGTCCCGACCATCGGTCACGCCATCGCGCTGGCCTACGCATCGGACGCACCGGCGCGGGTCAAGGGGCTGATCGAAACCGCGCATGCGCTCCTTGCGGGCCTCGATCCATCGGATGAAATGGCTTTCGCGCTCGCCCACGGGAAACTGGCCAGCGTTCACCTCAATGACCAGAACGGGCTGAAGTACGATCAGGATAAAAACTTCGGAGCGGCGAATCTGCGCGCGGCGTTCAATCAAGTCCGTGTGCTCGAGGAAGCAGGCTACGGGAGCCGCGGCGAGTTCATCGGGCTCGACGTGAAGGCGGTACGGACGCAGCAGGGAATGCCGGTCACCGCGCATCTCAAGAACAGCCGCGAAATCTTTCTGCACCTCGTCGACAAAGTGCGCTCGCTGGACCGGGCCGAGGAGCAAAGTTACGTCGAGGCGCGCGACTATGAAGGGCTCGAGTTGATGATTCTAAAACACCTGATGGGCATGCGCTAAATCTCCCAGGACCCTGAGAAACAATTTCCCCTCATTTCCCTTCGCCGTCTGGGTCATGCCCAAACGAACGTGGCGCTCGAAGATTGATCTGATGCCCCCTTTATGGACTCTCCCCATGACCTGACCCGCCGACACTTCCTCGGCCAGATGACGACCGGACTGACCGGCGTCGCGCTCTCGCGATTACTCACGAGTGAGCTGGCCGCCGCACCACCTCGAGCTCCGCACTTTGCGCCAAAGGCAAAGCAGGTGTTGCAGATTTTCTGTCCCGGCGCGGCTTCGCACGTGGACCTGTGGGATCACAAGCCGATGCTGGAGAAGTTTCACGGGACGCCGATGCCGGGCGCGGAGAAAGAGGTCACGTTTCAGGGGAAGAACGGCAACCTGATGAAGTCTCCGTGGGCCTTCGCACCGGCGGGGCAGACCGGGAAGATGATCTCCTCCATGCTGCCGCACATGGCGGAGCATGTGGACGAAATGGCGTTCATCCATAGCATGACCTCGCGCACGAATACGCACGGGCCCGGGTGCATCTACATGAACTCGTGCTTCACCCGCGAGGGCTTCCCCAGTGCGGGCTCGTGGGTGAGTTACGCGCTCGGTTCGGCGAATGAGAACCTGCCCACTTACATCGCGATTCAGGATCTGCGCGGCGAGCCGCCAAATGGAAAAGCGAACTGGAGCAACGGATTCCTGCCCGCGCAATTCCAAGCCGTTTCGATGGCCGCGCAGCAGCCTCTGCGCAACCTTGCGCGCCCTGCTTCGATCAAAGCCGATGACGAACAGGCGACGCGGGATTTTCTGAAGTTCATCAATGCCGAGCACGCCGCCGCGCATCCCGGCAATGACGAACTGCGCGCCCGCATGGCCGCGTATGAACTCGCGGCGAAGATGCAACTCACCGCGCCGGAAGTCAGCGATCTCGCCGCCGAACCTGCGCATGTTCACGAACTCTATGGCACTGGCGACAGCAACAAGCTCAAGGCCGCCTACGCGAAGAACTGCCTGCTCGCCCGACGCTTCCTGGAGCAAGGCGTGCGCTACGTTTCGCTCTACTGCGCGTCGCGCGCGAGTGCGGTGGACGGCCTCCTGAATTGGGACGCGCACAAAACGCTGAAGGCCGACTACGAGCGGCATTGCCCCATCTTCGATCAGCCGACTGCGGCGCTGCTCACCGATATGAAACAGCGCGGGATGTTGAACGATGTGCTCGTCGTCTGGTGCACGGAGTTTGGCCGCATGCCCACCCATCAGGAAGGCACCAGCGGACGCGATCACAATCCCGATGCCTTCACGACATGGATGATGGGCGCGGGTGTGAAAGGCGGCGTGAGCTTTGGCGAGACCGACGACTTCGGCCGCCGCGCGGCTGTCGATGTGACCACCGTCTATGATTTCTACGCCACCGTGCTGCACTTGCTCGGCCTTAATCACGAGAAGCTGACCTATTACCACAACGGCGCCAACCGCCGCCTAACCGATGTGCATGGTCATGTCCTCAAAAGCATTCTCGCGTAACCGTGAAGGCGGTCCTTTCGATACTCGCCGCCTTCGCGAGTGTCGCCTCGGCAGTCGATTTTGATCAGGAGATCCGTCCGCTGCTGGAGAAGCACTGCGTCGAGTGTCACGGTGAAAAGAAGCAGAAAGGCGAGCTGCGGCTCGATGCGAAGCCGTATGCGCTGAAGGGAGGGCATGATGGCCCCGTCATCGTTCCGGGCGACACGGGAAAGAGTCCGCTCTTTCAACGCATCACCTCCACGGATGATGACGAGCGAATGCCGCCCAAGGGCGAGCGGTTGTCGGCGGAACAAATCGCGGCGGTGAAAACATGGATCGAAAGTGGGGCGGTGTGGCCGGAGAATGATGCGGACCGCTCGGCAGCGGTGGACAAGCGATTGCAGCATTGGTCGGTGCAGCCGGTGAAAGTGGCTTCGGCTTTAGCCGAACCTCTTGGGTTGAAGCCCGAGTTGCTTTCCATCGACAGTTTCATCAAGGCTTCACTCTCCGCGAAAGGGTCGGCGATGTCGCCGGAGGCGGATCGTCGCACGCTGATTCGGCGGCTGTCGTTTGATCTCACCGGATTGCCGCCGACGCCCGAGCGGGTGGAGCAGTTTGTCCGCGACACGGACCCGCAGGCTTATGAGAAGCTGGTGGATGAGTCGCTGAACTCACCCCACTACGGTGAGCGCTGGGCGCGGCACTGGCTGGATATCGCGCACTATGCGGACACGCATGGTTTTGAGCGCGACCAGTTGCGGCAGAATGCTTGGCGTTATCGCGACTACGTCATCGAGTCTCTGAATGCGGACAAGGCTTACCACGAGTTTCTGCGCGAGCAGATTGCGGGGGATGTCCTTCGTCCCGATGACCAGGAGGCAGTCATCGCGACGGGCTTTCTCGCGGCGGGGCCTTGGGATTTTGTAGGTCATGTGGAGACGAGGAGCGACATGCTGAAGCGGGCGGCGCGCGCGGGCGACTTGGATGACATGGTAACGCAGGTCATCACCTCGACGATGGGCATCACGATCAATTGTGCGCGTTGCCATGACCACAAACTCGATCCCATCACGCAGCAGGAGTATTACAGCCTGTGGTCCGTGTTTGTGGGAGTGAGGCGCGGCGAACGCGAGGTCAGTGCGGCGGAATCCAAGCGATTTGCTGCTGAGAAAATCCGTATCAGCAATGCCCTCGCCCAGGCGCGAGCGGAGATCGCTAAGCTCGCTGGTGAAGGCTTTGAACTCGCCACTCTCATTCCGAAGGACTCCGGAATCGACCTGCGCAACGGCTCGGTGACAAAGGAAAAGCGCGGCTACCATCGCGACCTCCAGACCAACCGTCTGCAAAAGGTGGAGAACGTGCCGGGCGTGAAGTGGGTCTTTGTGCCGGATGGCAAAGGCGTCGTCACGGTGGACTCGAAAGTCGAGGTTAAGGGCGTGCCGGCCACCAGTGGGCATTTTTGGGACACGATCGCGAACCGCCCGCTGAATGCGCAGCGCAGCACCAAGCTTGGCGACACGGACTTCGCCACCAAAGGTCACACGATGCTCGCCATGCACGCGAACAGCGGCATCACCTTCGACCTCGCGAAGCTGCGTGAGCAAAGCGGCCTCGCTGCCGTGCGCCTCACCGGCCTCGTCGGGTTCGGAGCCTCCAAAGAAGCCGCCGCGAGCCGCGCTGACTTCACGGTCTTCGTCGATGCGGAGTTGAAGTTCCAAAAGCTCAAGCTGCGCAAAGACGAGACCGCTGCGCTCGACATCGAAGTGCCCGCGGCGGCGAAGACGCTCACGCTCGTGGCCACCGACGGCGGCGATGGTATTGGCAGCGACTTGCTTTTCATCGGCGACCCCAAGCTCGTGCCCGAAGCCGCCGAAACACGCCTCACCGAGGCCGACGCGGCTGCATTGAAGAAACTCCGCGCCGATGCGCAGAAGCTCGAAAGCGACCTCAACGCGCTGCCTGAGCCAGCCAAGGTCTTTGCCATCGTTTCCGACGCCAAGCCGCCCGTCATCAAAGTGCAGCGCCGCGGGAATCCCGAGGACGAAGGCGCGGAAGTCGTACCCGCTGCATTCTCGTGGGCAAAGCATGCGCCCGTCGCTCTCGGCGACAACGCCACGTCGGAAGGCCAGCGTCGCCGCGGGCTCGCCGAGTGGATTACGCATCCCGACAATCCGCTCACGCGCCGCGGGCTCGTGAATCGGCTCTGGCATCATCACTTCGGCCAGGGCCTCGTCACCACACCCAGCGACTTCGGTCTCGGCGGCGACAAGCCGTCGCATCCCGAGTTGCTCGACTGGCTCGCGGGTGAGTTTTTGAAATGCGGCTGGTCGCTCAAGCACATGCACAAGCTCATCGTCATGAGCGCGGCGTATCGGCAGCAAAGTGGCTTCGGCTTTAGCCGAACCAGTGATGCAGCTAAAGCAGCAGCTACTTTGGATTCCGCCAACCGCCTCCTCTGGCGACAAAACCCGCGCCGTCTCGATGCCGAGTCCTTGCACGACGCCGTGCTCGCCGTCAGCGGCATGCTCAATCCTGCGATGGGCGGTCCGGGCTATCGCGACTTCAACTACACCGAAGCCTACGCGCCCATCTACGACTACATCACGCCGGACAAACCGGAGCTTTGGCGGCGCAGCATCTACCGCTTCATCGTGCGCACCACGCCGCACCAGTTCATGTCCACGCTCGATTGTCCGGACCCGGCCAATCTCACGCCCGCCCGCGTGAACACGACCACCGCCTTGCAGGCACTCACGCTCAGCAACAACGACTTCATGCTCCAGCAGGCGCGGCATCTCGTCACACGCATCGCAAACGAAACCGACTCCCGCGAAGCCGCCATCCGCCGCGCCTTCGCCCTCACCTTCCAGCGCGATGCCACCACCGCCGAACTGCAAGCCGCCACGCCCCTCGTCACCGAGCAAGGCCTCTTCGCGCTGTGCCGCATGCTCATCAATGCCAACGAGTTCGTTTACCTCGACTGAAGGATGAACACGCCACCGCTAGCCATGAATCGCCAAGTCATGAAACCCACCCTCACCCTCCTCACCGCCCTGCTGCTCGCGCCGCTGACCACGCTCCATGCCGCCGATGCTCTAGCAACGAAGCCGAACATCCTCTTCATCGTCTCCGAGGACAACGGTCCGGAACTCAGTTGTTATGGCGATCCCTACGCCCGCACGCCGAACCTCGACAGGCTCGCCAGTGAAGGCGTGCGGTTCAATCGGGCCTTTGTGGCGCAGGCGGGTTGCAGCCAGTCGCGGGCGAGTTTTCTGACGGGATTGTATACGCATCAGCATGGGCAGATCGGACTCGCGACGTGGGGATTCCGAATGTATCGCGAAGATACGCCGAACATCCCACGCAGCCTCAAAGCCGCCGGTTACCGCACGGGCATCATCGGCAAGCTGCACGTCAATCCGGAGTCCGCGTTTCCGTTCGACTTTGCGGAGATCCACAATGCCAATTTTGGCCGCAAGAAACTCGCGGATTACGCCAAATACGCCGAGTCCTTCATCACCGCTGGTGACAAGCCCTTCTTCCTCAGTGTGAACTTTCCCGATGCGCACGGTCCCTGGCTGCGCCAGGTGGACGGCCTGCCGAAGACCCCGCAGACAGGCCAGGACGTGAAGCTGATGCCTTACATGGGCATCGATCCGCCACAGATGCGTGAGATGGTCGCCGATTACTACAATTGCATGAGCCGCCTCGACACGCTTGTCGGCGATGTGCTCGCGGCGCTGCAACGCTCCGGCAAGGCGGACAACACGATCGTCATTTACCTTGGCGATCACGGCGCGGATTTCCTGCGTGGCAAACGCACATGTTATGAAGGTGGCTTGCGCGTCCCGCTCATCCTGCGCTGGCCCGGTCACATCAAACCGCAAGTGCGTGTAGAACTCGTCTCCACGGTGGATCTCATGCCTACCGTCCTCGCCGCGACCGGAGCCGCGCCTGTTCCTGGCCTGGCAGGTCGCGCTCTGCAGCCGCTGTTCAGCGGAGCACCCGCCGAATGGCGCACTCATCTTTTCAGCGACTATCACACCCACGGCGGCGCCGAGAATTACCACCCGCAACGCGCCGTGCGCACCGACCGCTTCAAGCTCATCGAAAATCTGCTGCCCGACACCGTGAATCCCGACTACGCCGATACGAATCGCAAAACCGAAAATGATGCCACAGATCGAGGCGAGGTTAGTTTCAAAGGTGGCCTGCCCAAAGCCATCGCCGCCGCGAGTCCCGAGGTTCGCGTTGCCTATGCCGTGGATGGAGAAACCACCGCGCTACGAACTCTACGACTTGCAAGCCGACCCGCACGAGTTCCGCAACCTCGCCGCGTCACCCGACCACGCCGCCCCACTCGCCGATCTTCAGAGCCAGCTCACCACTTGGCGGGAGCAGACAAAAGACCCGCTGCTCAATCCGCAAAACCTCCAGCGCCTCACCACCGAAGTCACCGCCGTGAAAGGCAAGTCTGAAGGCAAACAGCTCGCCTGGGGCTATCCGGATTACTTCTTCGGCAAGGAACCCGCCGCGACGACAGTTGAACCGACCAAGAAGAAGAAAAAGAAGAAGCAATGAAGCCAACGAAGCAAGTTCATCAACCCATGAAAACGCATGTCATGATGACATCCAAACTGGCTCTCCTCACCGCCCTGCTGCTCGCGCCGCTGGCCGTCCTGCCCGCGGCTGAATCTTCCGCCCAATCTAAGCCAGTGCACGATCCGGCGTTGACGCCCATTGAAGATGTCGCCGGCTTGCCGCGCGTGTTACTGATCGGGGATTCGGTGTCGATCGGCTACACCTTGCCGACACGCGCAATGTTGAAAGGCAAAGCCAATGTGCATCGGCCGCCGACCAACTGCAGTTCCACCGGGCATGGGCTCAACTATCTGAAGTCCTGGCTGGGAGACAAGAAGTGGGACGTGATTCATTTCAACTTCGGACTGCACGACGCGAAGCTGCCGCCTGAGGGCGTGCGCCATGCGCCGCCGGAGGTGTATGAAAAGAATCTGCGTGAGCTGGTGACACAGATGAAAGCCACCGGCGCAAAGCTGATTTTCGCGACTACGACGCCGGTGCCCAATGGCGGCAATCTGAGGCCGACGCGGCGTTTTGGGAGCGTGAATCAATACAACGCCGTCGCCAGAAAAGTGATGACTGAGAACGGCGTGGCAATCGACGACCTCAATGCCGCCATCGCGCCGCATGTGGAAAAAATGCAGCGCGCGAATGATGTGCATTTCACCGACGAGGGTTCCGCGCTGCTCGCGAAGCAAGTGGCGAGCGCGATTGAGACGCAGCTCGGCATTGGCACCCGCACCAGCGCTGGCCCAAAGGCGGCGCGTATTCCGAATGTGATCTTCATCCTCGCCGATGACCAAGGCTGGGGCGATTCGGCTTACAACGGTCATCCGTATGCGCGCACGCCGAACCTCGACCGGCTCGCCGCCGACGGATTGGTCATCAAGAACTTCTATGTCAACGGCCCCGTCTGCTCGCCAAGCCGCGCCGCGTTCATGACGGGGCAGTATCCGGCGCGACTCGGGTTTCATCACATCACGAGCACGCTGGCGGTGAACCAGCAGCGGCATGTGGCGGATTGGCTTGATCCCGATGTCAGGACGGTGGCCGATGTGTTCAAGCAGGCGGGCTACGTGACCGCACATTTTGGCAAGTGGCACCTGGGCAAGTATGGCGACTCGCCGAAACCCGCCGCCTATGGCTTCGACGCGGCCGCCGTGGTAAGCGGCCCTGGCGAAAGCCTCCGGCAGAACAAGCAAGAGCAGGCGGATGAAGATCCCTTCACCATGACGCAGGCTGCGTTTGATCGCGCCATTGGCTTTGCGCGCGAGCATGCGGACAAGCCGTTTTACCTCAATGTCTGGTCGCCCCTGCCGCACGCGCCGCTGCGTCCGAAGCCGGGCTTGCGCGAACCCTACCGTGATCTGAATCCCGACCCAAAGGCGTTCGGCAAATGGATGGCCGATTACATTGAGGCCGCCAAGGCACCGGCGGAACAAATGAAGACCTACCTCGCCGCGATTGCCGAAGTGGACCGCCATGTAGGACGACTTCGTGCCGAGCTTGCCAAGCTCAAGATTGACGAAAACACCATCCTCGTGTTCTCCAGCGACAACGGCCCGGAGGACTACAATATCGGCAATGCGTCCAATGCGGGCATGGGCTCGCCGGGACCGCTGCGCGGGCGCAAACGCAGCCGCTACGAAGGTGGCCTCCGCGTGCCCTTCATCGCCACATGGCCGGGCAAGATTCCAGCTGGCAGGGTGGATGAGAGCACCATCATGTCAGGCGTGGACCTGATGCCCACACTCGCCGCGTTGGCGGGTATTCGTTTCGATGCTCCATCCATCGACGGAGAGGACCTCAGCAGCGCCTTGCGCGGGAAGCCTGCGGTTCGCCAACGTCCGCTCCATTGGGAATGGTTCTTCGAAGTCGTGGGCAATCCGGCCTACTTCGCGCCGCCGCTCGCCATGCGCGACGGCCCGTGGAAGTTCTACTGCGACTACGCCGGAGGAAATGTGCAGCTCTTCGACGTAGCCGACGATCCCTCCGAGACGTCCGAGCTTTCCGCGCGGCATCCCGACGTGGTGAATCGTCTCCGCGCATCTGCGCTCGAATGGGTGAAATCTTTGCCGCCCGCCGAACTGCGCACCGCCGTCGCCAACGGTGCTGACCGCATGAAACTCCTCGACATCCAGAAGCCACGAAAAACCAAATGACTAAGCACGCACTCATAATTGTCACCGCTCTGTTGCTCGCGCCGCTGGCCACGCTGCAAGCGTCCGACAAGCCCACTGATCCCGCTCTTGGCCAGTTCCAAGGCGTTGACCCGGATAAAAGCGCACCTGCCTTCCACATGGACTGGCTGCCGAAGTTCATCCCCAATCCGTCGTCCACCGAATCTCATAACCGAGCGAAACGCACCTGCTCTGGATCATCTGGCACATGAAGTCCGATCTGGCTCAGGCCAAGAAGGCTTGGGCCATAAGCGCCGACGATGGGGAGAACGAGAATCCGTCCTGGTCGCAGATGCGCTTCATCGCCAATGGCGTCATGCTCAACAAGCCCGTCGTTCTTGCCAATGGTGACTGGCTCTTTGTGGCGTATGACAACAAGAGAACCGATGGTGTCGGCCCCCTGAGGGCGGTCGTTTCGGATGACGAGGGGCAATCCTTCAAGCTGCGGGGACACATCGAGGTCAGCGATCAGCTTCACGCCATTGAACCGATGGCGGTGGAGCGGAAGGACGGATCGCTCTGGATGCTCATTCGCACGGGGAATGCGGGGCAACTGGATACCCCGCAAGGCATCTCCGAGAGCGTCTCGAACGATCGCGGCACCACCTGGAGCCCGCCCAAGCCTTCCGCCATTAAGCACACGGCATCGCGTTTCTACATCGGCAGGCTCCAGTCGGGAAATCTGCTGCTGGTGAAGCACTCCAGCATCGACGTGGATCTTGCCGTAGTAGGCAAGAAAGGTCGCCGCGAACTCACCGCCTTTATTTCTCAGGACGATGGGCGCTCCTGGTCGAAGGGGCTGATATTTGATGAACGCGTCGGCTGCTCTTACCCCGATGCTCAGCAGAGCCCTGACGGGACGATTTATGTCACATGGGATTTCAATCGGTCCAAGGATCAGGAAATCCTCCTGACTACCTTTCGGGAGGAGGACGTGCTCGCCGGTTCTGACACGGCGTTGGCCCGCGTGAAAGCCAATCGCCGCCTCGTGAGCAAAGGCGGAGTGCAGTAGCAAGAACTCAACGAACGGACCTGAACTATGAAGCCCATCCTTCTAGCGCTCCTTTCGCTCTCGGTTGTTTGCCATTCGGCATTCGCCGCAGAACGCCCCAACGTCCTCATGATCGTCGTCGATGACATGAACGACTGGGTCGGCTGTCTCGGTGGTCATCCGGAGGTGAAGACGCCGAACATCGACCGGCTCGCGAAACGCGGACTGCTCTTCACGAATGCCCACGTGGCCGCACCGGTGTGCAACCCCTCACGCGTCGCCACGCTGACGGGCCGCCGTCCGAGCAGCACGGGCATCTATGGGAATGAAACGAGTTGGATCGAAGCGTTGCCCGGAGTGCCGACCATTCCCCAGCACTTCAAAGCGAATGGCTATCACGTCGTCGGTGGTGGGAAGGTGAATCACCACATGCCTGGCTTTAACCGGCGCGGCGACTGGCATGATTACTTCGACCAGGTGTTCGACAGCCACTATCAGGATCAACTCGCCCGCGGGCTCGACGTGAAGAAGTTCACCTGGCCTGCCGGCTTCCCGCTCAATCAACTCGCGGCCGTAAAGACCTTCTCCAAGCCGCCGCAGAATCCGAATGAGTTCGACTGGGGTGCCTTTGACAAAGCAGACCGCGAGATGGGCGACGGCCAGATGGTCGAGTGGGCCGTGAAGTTCCTCGCGCACCCGACCCACCAGCCTTTCTTCCTCGCTGCGGGCATCTATCGGCCGCACCTGCCGTTCTATTCGCCACGGAAGTATTTCGAGATGTATCCGCTGGATAAAATCACGCTGCCGCCGGTCAAAGCGGACGATTGCGATGACCTGCCCGAGGCCGGCAAGCAAATGGCCGCCGACCGGCGCGGCGACTACGAACTCGTGATGAAGGAAGGCCGCTATCGCGAATTGGTGCAGGCTTACCTCGCCAGCATCACCTTCGGCGATGCGCTCATCGGTCAGCTTCTCGATGCGCTCGATGCCAGCCCTGCCGCAAAGAACACCATCGTCGTGCTTTGGTCCGATCACGGCTGGCACCTCGGCGAGAAGCAGCACTTGCACAAGTTCACCCTCTGGGAACGCTCCACGCGCGTGCCCTTCATCATCGCCGCGCCGGGCATCACCACGGCGGACACCCGCACCGCCCGCCCCGTAGGACTCATCGACCTCTTCCCCACGCTCAAT
>JANPHH010000312.1:0-24865 GCA_031424375.1 Chthoniobacter sp.
GCATCGAGGTTCGGCGTCTTGATGATCGGATGCCCGTAACACCCGAGGTCGCCGTAGCCGAGGTCATCCGCGAGGAAGAGGATGATGTTCGGCTGCGTCGCGGCGTGTGATGGCTGACCGCAGAGGAGGCAAAGCAGCGCGAGGAGGAGGGAGGTTGTTTTCATCAGGGGGTTTGTAATGAGGGATGGGAGGCCGACCATCAAACAGCGTCGTTCTCAGAATATGCCCTATGAAAATGCGCGCGCTTGCGAAAGCAGTACCGAGCTTCAACTCGCAAAACGGTGCGGAATTGGACGCGGTTCGCGAATCTGGACGGTTCGGCGCGCTGAAGCGCGGGACTACTTTCCTGCCGCTCTTCCGCGCTACGGCCACGACTTCAGCACCGTGCCCTTGGCGTCCTTGAGTTGCAGCGATTCGATGCGCACTTCGCCTTTGCCCGCGCAGGGATCGAGGCGCATGGCGAAGAGTGATTTCGGTTCGGTAATGGTAAGCGTCACTTCGTGCCACTGGCCGTCGGGGGTGACGGGGAAGGTCTGATGCTTGCCATTCGGCAGCGAGGTGTCCGCGTCAGTGGTCCAGAAGAGTTCACCTTCGCCGCTGGCGTGGCTTTGCACACGGAAGGTGAGGGCATAAGGCCCTGCGGTGAGCACGCCGAGTTTGTCAAAGGCGAGGCCCGGATCGTCGCCCGTGCATGTGAGCACGAGTTGTTTGCCTTCGACGGTGAGCGTCGTGCCCTTGCGGGCGCGAGGCAGCGGTGCGGCTGTGGGTGCAACACTTGCCGGCGCGGCCTTTCCAGCTTTCGCAGCCTTGCGCTTTCCCTTGCCGTCGCTGCCGCCGCCCGCCTTGTCGTAATTCGTCCATCCGGAATTTCTCTTCGGCGCGACTTCGGTGGCGACGGGCGCGGTCTCCCTGCCTTTGGCCATGAGGACATTCGCGCTCATGTCGTGCCACTGCCTCACCATGCGCGCGACGATGTCGGGATGCTGCGCGGCGACGTCGTGCAGTTCCGTGCGGTCGGTGGCGATGTGATACAGCTCCCACGGCTGGCTCTGGAAACTCACGAGCTTCCACTCGCCGTCGCGCAGCCCGCGATCGCTGGCGAAGAGCAGATGAATCGGCGGGCGCTGCGTGATTTCCTGTCCGGCTAGGATCGGCGCGAGCGAGATGCCTGCGAGCGGCGTCGGCTCGCGGCCGGGAAAAGTGTCCGGCACTTTTGCTCCCGCGATTTCGGAGAATGTCGGCAACACATCCACGAGATGCGCGGGGCTGCTCACGACGCTGCCGGCCTTCTGCTTCAATCCGGCAGGCCAATGCACAATCGCAGGTGATGAGATGCCGCCTTCGAACTGGTTCTGCTTGTAGAAGCGGAACGGCGAATTGCGCGCCCACGCCCAGCCGGTGCTGTCGCCCCAGTGCGTGTTGGGATCGAAAGGCTCGCTCTTCGGATCGGGATTCCCGCGATCAAACGGGCACGCGCCGTTGTCGGACACGAAGACGATGAGCGTGTTGTCGAGTTCGCCCGCGCTTGTGAGATCCGCAAGGAGTCGGCCCATTTCCTGATCGATGCGATCGATCATCCCCGCATACGCCGACATGCGTCGCGACTCCCACGCCTTCTGCTCCGGCGTGAGCTGCTCCCATGCGCGCACGTGATCGGGCCGCGACGATTCCCCGGTGTCCGCGGGCAGGAGGCCGATCTGCTTTTGCTTCGCCACGCGGGCGGCGCGGACCGTGTCCCAGCCAGCGTCGTAGCGGCCGAGATACTTTTTGTAGTCCACCTCGAGCGGCTGCAGCGGCGCGTGCGGTGCATTGAACGCGATGTAGAGGAACCACGGCTTCTTCGTCGCCCGCGCGTCGCCGAGAAATTCGATCGCGTGATCCACATTTGCGACGGTCGTGTAGAAGCCCTTCTCCGGCACGTTGAATGGCTTGCCGTTGAGCCGGAAAGTTTTGTCGCCGCGATAGTAGTTCGTCGCGCCGGACAGATGGCCGAAATAGCGCTCGAATCCGAAATCCGTCGGCTCCTTGCTGAGATGCCACTTGCCCGTCATTGCCGTGAAATAACCCGCCGGCTTCAGCACCTCGGGAATCGTCACCGCGCGCTGCATCCCTTCATCGCCAGCCTGCCGACACCAGCGCCCGGTGAGCAAACTCACGCGCGACGAGTGGCACTTCGCCGTGTTGTAGAACTGCGAGAAGCGCACGCCATTCGCCGCGAGCCTGTCCATGTTCGGCGTCGCGATCTCGCTGCCGTAGCAGCCGAGATCGGAGAAGCCCATGTCGTCCACCATCACGAGAAGGATGTTCGGCTGGGTGGCGGCGTGGGCGGAATGTCCGCAAACGACTCCGACGAACGCAAAGAGAGTGAGGAGGAAGGTCTTCATACTGGTCGGGTGAACTTCGCCTCGTAGCCGATCCCCCCATCCACACCGCGAAGCTGAAACGTGAGCGTGCTTTTGCCCGCTGCGGCGCCGACCTCCACGCAGAGGAATCCGCCCTTCACTCGATGGAAACGATGATACGCCTTGTCCTCGCCGGGCGTGCCGCTCGCGTGCGAATCGCTCGCCGGACCGACGCTGAATTCCTGCACGCCGGTCGCCGGATGCACGGAGTGGTACTGCCAGTGGCGATCGCCACACACGACGAAGAAATTCTCCGGTGCGTTCGCCTGCAGCCACGCGCGGAGCTCGTTGCCTTCATGAGCGAAGACGTCGTTGCTGTGATTGTCGTGCTTGCTCGCGCGGTCGGGACCGACGAGCGGCGTGGGACTGACGAGCACCTTCCACGTCGCGGTGCTTTCATTCACCGAGCGCTTGAACCACGCCTTCTGCTCCGCGCCCCAGATCGTTTTCTCCGGGCCGTCGGGCAGCTTGTTCGGCGAGCGAAAGTCGCGCCCGTCGGTGAGCCAGAGCTGCAAGTCGCGGCCCCAGCGGATCGTCCGGTGGTCGCGGTCGCCGAGCGGTGCCTGCTCGCGGAAAATGCGGACGCCTTCGTCGAAGGTTAGTTCGCCCGCATTCATCCCCGGCCAGCAATCGTCGCTGAGCGTGTCGTGATCGTCCTTGAGCCAGTAAGTCGAAGTGCTGCGCATCGCCTCGACCAGGCGCGGCAGGCTGAACATGCGCTCCCAGTGCAGGCGCGCGAGCGCGGGCGACACGGCGCGCGGCGGATTGCTGTCGTAATAGACGAGGTCGCCGGTCATCACGATGAAGCGCGGATCGAGTGCGACCATCGCGGGATAAATCGGGTGTCCATCGGCATGGTCGCGATCCTGATAGCCCTGGCAGGTCATCACGCAAAAGCGCAGCGACGTGGGTGCCGCAGGTTCCGGAGCGGTGTGAAATTTCCCGCGAAAAGCCTCGTGCGCCGTGCCGTCGGGGGCCGCGGTTTCGCTGACGTAATGATATGTGGCTCCGGGCTTGAGCGACGTGAGTTTGAACTGATGAATGCCATCCATCTCGGCGGTCACATCGGCCCACGGCGTCTCCGTCGCGTCGCCCAGTTTTTCGCTGAGCCCATAACGCACCCGGACGCGTCCTGCCATCGCCGGGCACGCGCCTTCGATCTCCGCCACGGGCGGCACTGGCTCCGCCGGCGCGTTCTTGGCCTTCGCGCCTTTGCCCTTCGCCGCAAAGACGACCCCGGCATTGTTGCGCGTGCGGTGCCTGGTCAGCCGCGTCCAAACGATCGCGGTCGTGTCGGTCACCTCACCCACACGCACCCCGGTGGCCTGGTGCGCCTCGATGGGCGAAGCCGCGCGCAGCGGCGCAGCGATCGCCGCCGCGGCGGTGGTCTGGATGAAAGCGCGGCGGGTGATTTGAGGACGTGAATTCATTGGAAGATTGGGAGAACTGCACCGACGCCGAGTTCACTCCACACCTGCGCCTGTCCCTTTCGCGCGAGCTCCGAAGCGACCGCCCCGTTGAGATGGAAGTCTGCGCCTGCGACCGCGAGGGTGGTTTTGTGCAGCGCAGGTTCGACGCAATCACCGGGCCGGACCGCAACGACGATGAGAAGGGCAAGGGTCCGGCGGAACATCGGGATATGGGGGCGAGGCCTACGGGTGCATTTGAGGGGGGATTTGGGAACGCAGAAGCTGCTCCGCTTCGCGCTGGGGAATGGCAAACCGCGGGGCGTCGACAAGGTTGCGGGTCTCCGCCGGTTCATCCGCTGATTCGTAAAGTTCACGCGCCACGGCGTCGCCTGTCTTCCAATCACGCCATTCGGTATAGCGGACGAGCGGCGTGCGCACACTCACGCCCATAGTCGTGGGTTGCTTCGATGGCTCGCGATCGTAGTAAGCGGGCCGCGGGTGTTGCGTGAAGGCCGCGGGTTTTACGCTCTTCGCCGGATCGTTCAGAATCGGAACGAGACTGCGCCCGTCCAACTCCTCGGGCATCGGCAGGTGGGAGAGTTCGACGAGCGTGGGAAACAGATCCACCAACTCCGCGAGCGAAGACGTTCGTTTGCCCGCCTGAGCGTTACCCGGTGTGGCAATCAGATACGGGACGCGCGCATCCAGTTCGAAGTTCGACGTTTTGCCTCAGAGCGTGTGCTCGCCGATGTGATAGCCGTGGTCGCTGACGAAGGTGACGATCGTCCGCCCCGCAACGCCACTCTTCTCCAGCGCGTCGAGCACTTTGCCGAGTTGTGCATCCATGAAGGCGATGTTGGCAAAGTAACCGTGCCGCATCTCGGCAATTTGTTCGGGCGTGAGCGGCTGTTGTTTATCGGGCGGGCCGAGGATCTCGCGGCTGTCATGGAAGGCAATGTCCGGGGCGCCTTCGGGCCGGCGCGGATCGAGGGTCGGCAGGTGCGCCCGATCATACAGATCCCAGTACTTTTTCGGCGCATTGAACGGCGCGTGTGGTTTCCAAAATCCGACGGCAAGAAAGAACGGTCCACCCTTGACCTCGCCGAGCACCCGGATCGCTTCCGCGGCCACGCGTCCATCGTAGTAGGCTTCATCAGGAACGTCGCGGCATTCACAGATGCTCGTGTCGCCGTATTTCATCGGCGCGAGCGTGGCGAGATTCGGCGGGAGTTCGCCCGCGACCTGTGGTTTGTCGTCGCCGTGATTCGCGTAGTGCAGGAATTCCGGCGCACTCCACGACCGAGGATCGCCGTGCTCTTTCGTGTGCCAGTTGTGGAAGATCTTCCCCACGCAGCGAGTTGTGTAGCCGTGCTGTTTGAACCACAGCGGAAGCGTGGTCACGTCCGGGTTGAGTTCCCGAAAGTGCGTTCCGTTATTCCAGATGCGCAGGGTGTCTGGCCGGCGTCCCGTGAGCAGCGAGGAGCGCGACGGATTGCACACCGCCTGCTGGCAATAGGCGCGATCGAACTGCATGCTCATCCGCGCGAGTCGGTCGAGATTTGGCGTGTGCGCGGGCGAGCCGTAGCTGGCCAACTCCGCGCGCAGATCGTCGGCCATGATGAAGAGAACGTTCGGCGGTGCCTCCGCCGCCTCCGTGCGAACCGTAGTAATGAGAGCGAGGAGTGCGGTGGACAGGACGGTGATGAGTCTCATGGGGATGCGGGGTTCCGGTGGGTGTAACCCTGATTACTGGAAAAGGCTGCCACGGAATGCGCGATCCATTCCGGGACCGCCGAAAGCAACCGGATTGTGCTTTGCGAGCGTTCGTATACGAGTGGGCCGGTCGATTGAAACCGCAACCATCCAAACAATGAACCGCCGAGAAGCCGCCGCACGCATCACCCTCATCTTGGGGGGAGTTCTTTCCTCCCAATTAACCGCGGGCCTGATGGGGCAGGTCATCAATACCGGAAGCAGCGTGCCCGTCGGTCCCGAGCAGATGGGGCTTCTGGCCGAAGTGGCGGATATCATCATTCCGACCACCGACACGCCCGGAGCCAAAGCGGCTGGAGCCGAGCAGTTCATCGCTCGCGTCATGCGGGATTGCTACGAGCGGGAGGCGCAGGAACGATTCTATGCAGGATTGGCCAAACTCGATGCCGAGTGCAAAACCGCCCACGGCAAAGGCTTTGCCGATTTGGACGCTGCCGGGAAGAGCGACATGGTCAAACGGATTGCCGTCAGTAATAAGGAATTTTTCCGGACCATGAAGCAACTCACCGTCGCCGGATATTTTACCTCGGAAATTGGTGCCACCAAGGCGCTCGAGTATCTGCCCATCCCGGGCCGGTTTGAAGGAGATGTCCCACTCAAGGCCGGGCAGAAAGCCTGGGCTCTGTAAGCGATCGGGCCGCGCAACTTTCACCTCTCAGATACTCCTCAGAACATGGCTAACTTAAACATCGAAGCAGTCAAAGAACTCACCTATGACGCGATTGTCGTCGGCTCGGGGGTTTCCGGGGGATGGGCAGCGAAGGAACTGACCGAAAAGGGATTGCGGGTCCTGATGCTGGAGCGCGGCAAGCAACTCGAGCACGTCACGGGTTACGAAAATGCCATGAAGGCCCCGTGGGAGATGAAGTATGACGGACGTCTGACCACCGAGCAGATCGCATCCCATCCGAAGCTCTCCCGCGACTATCCGTACAATGAGATGACGGAGAAGTATTGGTTCAACGATTCGGATTCGCTCTATAAGGAAGTGAAGCGGTTTGATTGGTTTCGCCCGAACATCGTGGGTGGCAAGTCCATCATGTGGGGGCGGCAATGCTATCGCCTCAGCGATCTGGATTTTGAAGCCAACCTCCGGGAAGGGATCGCCGTGGACTGGCCGATCCGCTACCAGGACATCGCCCCGTGGTATTCATACGTCGAACGGTTTGCGGGGATTTCCGGGGAGAAGCTGGGCTTGCCGCAACTGCCTGATAGCGAGTTTCTGCCCCCGATGGAGATGTTTTTCGTCGAGAAGGAAGTGAGAAAGCGTCTGGAAAAAACCTACCCCGAACGCAAGATGACGATTGGACGGGTCGCCAATTTGTCGAAGGCCGCCGAAGAGCAACTCGGGGTGGGCCGTGCACCTTGTCAGTTCCGTAACCGGTGTTCCTATGGATGTCCCTTCGGCGCCTACTTCAGCACCCAATCCGCCACCCTCCCCCCGGCCGCCAAAACGGGGCGACTAACCCTGCGACCGGATTCCGTCGTAACGGAAATTGTCTATGACGACAGTAAGCAACGAGCTACCGGAGTGCGGGTGCGCGATGCGGTGACGATGGAGGATCGGGAATACTTCGCCAAAGTCATCTTCGTCTGCGCCAGCGCACTCGGTTCGACGGCTCTCTTGATGCATTCAGTTTCGAGCCGGTTTCCAGAGGGCTTGGGCAATGATTCCGGTCAACTGGGTCGAAACCTGATGGACCATCACTTCCGGATTGGCGCCAATGGTGTTTGGGAGGGAGGCCTCGACAAGTATTACTATGGCCGCCGGGCAAATGGGATTTATATCCCGAGATATCGTAACATCGGGAGCGATAAACGAGACTACTTGCGCGGCTTCGGCTACCAGGGCGGCGCAAGCCGTGAGGGCTGGAAGCGCAACGTGGCGGAACTCGCATTCGGCGCCGACTTCAAAACCGAACTAACTCAACCCGGCGAGTGGACCATGGGGCTGACCGGGTTCGGCGAAACCTTACCCCATCCCGACAACCGAATGTATCTGGACAAAACAACCAAAGACAAGTGGGGCATGTCTGTGGTCGTCTTCGATGCCGAGTTGCGCGAGAACGAGAAGAAGATGCGCATTGATATGGCCGAAGATGCCAAAGAAATGCTCGAAACTTCGGGACTCAAGGAAGTCCGGATCTATGACAAAGGCTCCTACCTTGGGATGGCGATTCACGAGATGGGAACCGCCCGCATGGGCCGCGACCCCAAGACCTCCGTTCTAAACGCCCACAATCAAGTCCACGCGGTGAAGAACGTCTTTATGACCGATGGCGCCTGCATGACCTCGGCCGCTTGTGTGAACCCATCGCTGACTTATATGGCCCTGACGGCACGAGCGGCGGAATTTGCCGTCGACGAACTGAAGAAGCTCAACCTGTAGGCGCGGTAAACCAGGAACTGTGGCCATGATCTAATTTCCGCGGAGCCTCCGGTTCCAAGAAACGTCCGGTTTTCAAAAGCGTTTGGTATTACGCTTCTTCGCTGGCGGTTCCTCGGCCTGGGGTTGATCCTTCGCTGCGGCGCGCAAAGCCTCCGCCTCGGCGGCTTCCTTGGTACCGGGCTGGGGGCGCCAGTCGCGCGCGGGGACGAAGCGTGGCTCGGACGCTTTCAGGACCTCGAGCGTCTCGATATTGCGGCCCTGATCATTCGATTCGACGATCCACTTTTCCACCTCGCCCCGCAGGCGCTGCAACGCGGCTTGGTGCTCGGGCTGGTTCGACCTGGCGAGGTTCTGGAGTTCCCATGGATCAGTTTCCATGTCGTAGATCTCCTCCTCCGGCATCGTCGGCTGGCACATCGCGGCCTGCGCGGGCGTGAGTGTCCCTGCGGCGTAAAGCTGCGGCAGGAGCGACCATAAGGGATACTGCTTCTCCTTGTATTCATTGTAGGCGAGGAACGGCACCCACGGCGTGAAATCGCGGATGTAGCGATAGCGGGCGTCGCGCACCGAACGGATGCGCATGGAGGTCATGTCGCAGCGGTCGCGGGCGCCGAAGACGAGTTCGCGTGCAGGCTCGGCGGTGGTGCCGAGGAAGACGCGGCCCTGCATCTTCGCGGGCTTCGGGAGTCCGGCCCACGCGAGCGTTTGCGCGGTCAGGTCGAGCGCACAGAGCAGGCGATCGCTGACCACCCCGGGTCGGAAATCCGCGGGCGGCTGCAGCTTCGCGGGCCAGTGAATGAGCAGGGGAACGAGGAACCCTTCTTCGTAACAAAACTGCTTTCCGCGCACGTGGGCCTGCCCATTGTCGCCGATGAAAACGACGATCGTCGTGTCGGCGAGGCCATCGGCGGCGAGCTGGCGCAGGATGAGTCCGATCTTGCGGTCCACTTCCGTGGCGGCGTCGAGGTATTCGGCCCAATCCTTTCGCACGACCGGATGATCGGGATAATAGGGGGGCAGCGCGACTTTGGCCGGGTCGGCGTGCGGTGGGGCGTGGAAGGTGCGATGCGTTTCCTGAAAATTGACCTGCGCGTAAAACGGCTGGTGCGCCTTGAGTTCCTCCCACTTCGCCGAGTCGAACGGCTTGGCTTCGGAGATAAAATTCCAGTCCGTCTTGCCGCTCCCTTTGATCCCGAGTGCGGCGGGAAACTCGCGCACATTCGCCGTGAAATAACCCGCGCTGCGCAGCCAGTCGGGGAGCACTTTCACTCCATCGGGCAGCGGCTTTTTTTCCGCCACCGTGGTGCGGTGATTGTGCGCGCCGAGGGTGGTCGCATACATGCCGGTCATGAAGGCGCTGCGGCTCGCCGAACAGACCGGCGCGGTGGTGTAGAACCGGGTGTAACGCGCGCCGCCCGCCGCGAGCGCGTCGAGATGCGGGGTGGAGACTTCCTTGGTGCCGTAGCAGCCGAGGTGCTGGCCGAAATCTTCCGCGATGAGCCAGAGGATATTCGGTCGATCAGCGGCGTGGAGAGCGCCGGCCGCCGTCAGCAGGAGGAGGAACAGGATGCGAATCATGGAATGAAGACAGAGCGCGGCGGTGAGGCGGAGGGCGGGCATGGAGGTCGCGATGAAATCGCCCGGCAACGATTTTGTTGCGGGTGAATTGGCGCGGCCCCGGCCGGCTCTTACTGATAGCGCAGCGTGGCCGTCGCGCGGGTGGCGCGGTCCGCGGTGAAGCGCACCCACTTCGCGCTGAAGCCTGCGGGAAACTCGAAATCGAGAGGCTGTCCGGGTGGCACGGTCAATTTAGCGAACTCGTGAAACGAACCGTCGCCGAGGAAATCGACCTCGACCGCGATGTTCACCAGCTCTTTTCCATCGTGGAAAAGCGTCAGTGATTTGCGGTCGTAATTGGTCATCAGATAGGGGTCGCTCGGCTGGCCGGCGGTGACGGCGCTGTCTTTCCATGGCCCTCCTTCGCCGCGGGGTTTTCCAAACGACCAGAGATCATCCACGGCACCGAGCCACAGCGCGGCTTTGCCGTCGTCCGAGTGGACGATGTGTTCGCCCCTGGCGTCTGGTGCGAGCCCGGCGAGGACGAGGAGACCGCGAAAGGAGCAATAGTCGGTAATGCGCCGGCCGTGCGTGGCGATGGGGCGCATCTTGATGAAACCGCCGGCGTTTTCCGCGGGGAGTTCGTAGAAAGTGCCGGACGCATTGAAGAGGTCGCGCTCGGTGCAGACTTCGCGATCGATCCGCAGGGGGAGTAGACCGCCGACGTCCAGCGCGGGATCACCTTTGGGCAGGCGCCAGCGGCGGCCTTGATCGTCGATGACCAGCACGCTCGCTGCGTCGGCAGTGATCACGCCGGCGGGGATGGCGGCGCTCTTCTTCGTGAAATCGTGCGCGGCTTTGTCATCGACGCGGCGGAGTTGCGCGGCGCCGTCGAGTTCGTAGTAACCTTCTTCCGCGAGCTTTCCGCCGCGGACGATGCCGGCGGCGAAGGCGAGGGTCTTCTTTCCTTCGCCGCGGGTCCGGAGCACGCCGCCGGAGTAGTTCAGTGCTTCGGGTCCGGCGATCCCGTCGAAGACCGGCGCGGCTTGCGCGGTGCGTTCGTCGCGATTGGAAAAATGAAAGTCGGCGGTCGCCTTGGCGACATCGTGATCCGCGCGGATGCGGATCCACGCGCCCTTTTCCGTGTCCGAAAAGACGATCCGTTCGTAACCCGCGGCGGACACGGCGACTTCACGCAGCTTGGCCCAGCGGCCGCGGCCATCGTTGGTCTCCAACGTGAAGACTACGGTCTCTGGACTGCCGTGCGCGAGGTGCAGACTGCGCTGCGCAAAGCCGCTGAAAAGAAACGGATCGCTTGGCTCGCCCGCCTTCACGGGGTCGTTCTGCCAGACCGCGCCCGTCGCTGCGGCAGGGCCGAGGTGCGCGAGTTTTTCGGGCGGGACAAACCAGAGGTTCGATTGCGATTGCCCGGGTCCGGCGAGGTCGCCTTTCACTTTGCGTTTGTTGAGGAATTCGCTCTTCGCCGTGTCGTCGCAGCCGAGGACGACGCGGTCCTTCCACCGGGCGAAGTCGCCGACCACTTTCAGATACGTCGAAAGCGGAGCGATGCCGGCAGTGTTGCGCAGCGAAAAAGTCTTCGGAAATTTCCAAAACATCCCGTGCATGGTCATGAGGAGGTCGGATTCCTCGATGTCGCGGATGCGCGGCCACTCGGTGTTCCAACCGTGGGCGCCATCGTAGCTGTGCGAGGCTTTGGGCAGGCGGAAGGCGGTCCACACCGGGTCGGCATCTGGTTTCGGAGAATCCAGCAGCATGAGGATGAGCGAGCGGAAATCCCAGCCGATGCTCCACACCGGATCGTCGCTGCGACGGTTGCCTTCGATGCCGCCGGGGCCAGTCACTTCGGTGAATTGGTTGCGGCGGACGAGCTGCCAGTCGTCGCCTGGTTTCCGCCATTCGCCGAGCGCGCCGCTCGGCGTGGCCGGGTCGGTGAGGACGCGTTTGTCCCGGTCGCCATTGTTGGCGTAGATCACGCGCTCGTGGCCGGTGTAGAGCCCCTTGCCGTGGTAGCCGGGGAGCGCTGAGTCGATGGCGAGGGGGTCGCGCGCGGCCTGGCCGGGTTTCGGCACGTTGCCGTCGTGAATGTAGTTCGTGACCTCGAGCGAGAGGACGTCCACTTCGTAAAGTCCCTCTTCCATGGTGGCGAAGTAGACCTTCTGTTCGGGGTCTTCGAGATGCCGCGCCGTACCGGTGAGCCGACCGGGCATCACCTTCCATGGGATCACGCGCACCCCGGCTTTGTCGTCGATGACATACGGCCCGATGAAGAGCTGCGCGGACTCGAGATGGATCATTCGATTGGCCGGGGTGCCGCCGATGCTCTCGGGGCGAATGGTCTGCGTCAGCGCGTCGTCGATTTCATACAGCTTATCGGACGAGCCGAAAGGGAGATGCGGCCCATACGTGATCGCCCATAATTTACCGGCCCACGGGACGACCGCGCCGGTGCCGCATTCGCCTTCGTTGTTGAACATGGCGAGGTGCGGGTAGATGCCGCTGAACTGCGGTGGCGAGGCGCCCGCGAGGACGGCGAGGAGGCACGAGATGACGGCGAAGAGCGGGGTGGAACGCATAGCAAAAGCATGAGTCCTGATCCCGCAATATTGGACAAGGTTTCCCTACCGTCGCCTCGACCAACCCGCGAGACGCGTGTGCGCTCTGCGCTCTGGAAACGGGGCGCTACTCCGACTTGCGCGCGAGCGCGACGCGGCCGGTGCGGCTCAGGTCGGAGATGCCGAACTTGCCCATCAGCATCAGGAATTTCTCGATCTTCGACTCGTTGCCGGTGACCTCGATGCCGAGCACGTTGTGCTGCACGTCCACGGCTTTCGCGCGGAAGATGTCGCAGAGCTGCATCACTTCGGTGCGGTTGGCGGAGTCCACCGTCACCCGCATGAGCACGAGTTCGCGCTCGACCACTTCGTTGTCATGGAAGTCTTCGATCTCGATCACGTCGACCAGCTTGTTGAGCTGCTTGGTGACTTGCTCGAGCACGGTGTCGTCGCCGCGGACCACGATGGTCATACGCGAGGTGCTGGGATCGAGCGTGGGTCCGACATTGAGCGAGTCGATGTTGAAGCCACGTCCGGAGAACATCCCGGCGATGCGCGTGAGCACGCCGAATTTGTTTTCCACGAGGACAGAGATCGTGTGGCGCATAAGAAAGGGCGCGGAGTGTCCGCGGGTGCCGCAGGCCCGTCAAGCGGGGAATCCGCAATAAGCCCGGCCGGAGTGTGGTGCGAAGCGCGGTGTTCCGAAAATGGTTGCGGGGCGATGCAGGATCCATCGGAATGCGAGCTGCTTCCTCCTGCACGCCATGCCTTCGTCATTTCGCGTTTCCTTCCACCTCCTCGCGGCTCTGTCGCTCGCGGCCACCGTGGCGCGGGGGCTGGATATTCAGTTCGACTACACCTACGACACAGGGAGTTTTTTCGTCGGCCACGCGGACCGCATCAGCCTGCTCGATGCCGCCGCCGCGGTTTTTGAAAACCGCTTCACCGACACGCTCACGTCGATCACGCCCGGGAGCGGCAACACTTGGACGGCGACCTTCAACAATCCCACCACCAACGCGGCGGTAAGCCTCAGCAATCTCACGATCACCACCGGCGTCCTGCGCGTCTATGTCGGAGCCCGGCAACTCGGCACGACCACGCTCGGCATCGGTGGACCAGGCGGCTTCGGTGCGAGCGGCACGCCGGCCTGGCTCGATACCGTGGAAGCCCGCGGACAGGCCGGCGCGCTGCTCACGACGCCGACGGATTTCGGCCCGTGGGGAGGAGCGCTCACTTTCGATCTCGATGCATCGTGGTACTTCGGCACGGGCGGCCTCGCCGGGAAGGATGACTTTCTCTCCGTGGCCACCCATGAGCTGGGGCACCTGCTCGGTTTCGGCACGGCGGGCTCGTGGGATGCCAGGATTTCCGGCGCGAAATTCACGGGGGCGAATTCGACCGCCGCGAATGGAGGAATCCAGGCCAGTCTCAGCGGCGATCTCGGCCACTGGGCGGATGGCACGATGAGCACCATCTTCGGCACCTCGACCGCTCAGGAGACGGCGATGGATCCGGTGATCACCGTCGGAGCGCAGAAGTTTTTCACCACGCTCGATTTCGCGGGCATGCGCGACATCGGCTGGACGGTGGTTCCCGAACCTTCGACTGCTGGTCTGGTGCTCGGCGGCCTGCTCTTGCTCGGGAGCAAGAAGCGGCGTTTCAGCGCGAAAGCGCGAGGTCGACGATGAGCGGGCGGTGATCCGAGCCGAGGTCAGGCCCCACCTCGCGGCGCACGAGCCGCCATTCGGGCGAGATGAAGGCGTGATCGATCAGCAGCCGGTAGGGAAGATTCACACTCCAGGTCGCGCGGACGAGTTCCCCGCGGCTCGTGTCGATGAATGGCGCCCCCTTCATCATCCGCCGAAACGCCAGCGCCCACGGCGTCGAGTTGAAATCGCCCATCAACACCACCGGCCGACCTGCCGCCTGCACCTCCGCGCACCGCTGGGTCTGCCACGCAAAGTAGACGTGCTGCGCCGCCGCTCCAGCCGCCGAAGTGGGCTTGTGGGAATGCACCCCAAATACCGTGAACGGCACGGGGGCCTCTACCTCCGCCACGACTGCGCCGATCTGCTCCTGCCCTGGTAGCGGCTCGAAGCCGATGCGCCGCACCGGATGCCGGCTGAGCACGGCCGCACCTTTGCTGTCGCGCCGGCCGCGCAGATGCTGGTGCGGGTAGACATCGCGCAGGTCCGCCAGCGCCTCGGCATGGGCCGGCGTGACTTCCTGCAGCACCACCGTATCCGCTCCCGACTGGCGGATGAAGCCGACGATGGCCGCGTTCTCCGCGTTCTTTTGCAGCAGATTAAAAGTGAGGCAGCGCACGCGCTGTTCGCCGGCCTCGGCGAGAGTGGCCGTGGCCGGAAGCTGGAGGTGGGGCAGCACTTCGTTCACATTCACCCCCAGCGCGACCACCGCCACAGCGAGCAGTTTCCACCAACGCCCGAGCAGCAGCAGCGGCAGCAGCACGACCAGCGCGGCGAGATACTGGACGCGAAACTGCGCGAACAAATCGAGCCGCCAATACCACGGCCCCGCGTAAGCCAGGCACGTCGATCCCACCACGGCGAGCGTGGAGAGCTGCAGCACGAACCAGCCGGCTTGGCGAATCACCGCGAACGGAGCCGCCGGCTCACAGATCCAGCAGCAGCCGCGAAGGCTGCTCGAGGCAGTCCTTGATCCGGACGAGGAAGGTCACGGCTTCCTTGCCATCCACCACGCGGTGATCGTAGCTCAGCGCGAGATACATCATCGGGCGCACGACCACCTGGCCCTTCTCCGCGATCGGACGCTCCTGGATCTTGTGCATGCCGAGGATGCCACTCTGCGGCGGATTCAGAATCGGCGTGCTGAGCAGCGAGCCGTAGATGCCGCCATTCGAGATCGTGAAGACGCCGCCGCTCAGATCTTCGATCTTGATTTTGCCCTCGCGCGCCTTGGCCGCGTAGCCGGCGAGATCGCGCTCGATGTCGGCGAAGGATTTCTGGTCCGCATCGCGGATCACCGGCACAATCAGCCCGCGCTCGGTGCCCACCGCCACGCCGACGTCGTAGTAGTGATTCTGAATGAAGTCGTCCCCTTCCATGCGGCCATTCACCGCGGGCACGGCTTTCAGCGCGCTGACCACCGCTTTGATGAAAAAGGACATGAACCCCAGCTTCACGCCGTGCTCCTTGGTGAAGGCTTCCTGCAGCTCGCCGCGCAGTTTCATCACCGCACTCATGTCGGCTTCGTTGAAGGTAGTGAGGATCGCCGCGGTGTGCTGCGCCATCACGAGCTGCGCGGCGATCTTGCGGCGGAGCGGGGAGAGTTTCTTGCGCGTGCTGCGGCCCTCGGTGACGGGCGCGAGATTTTCCGACACGACCGCGAGTGAGATATTCGCCGCCTCCACAGAGGCGGCGGAAAAGGTCGGGCCAGTCGAGACTTCCACCACCGGCGTCGGCGTCGTGGCGGCTGGCATGGAGGTCGAGGGCGTCTTGGGTTTCACCGCGGCGGGTGGTTCCACCTTGGCACGCGTGGTGCGGGCGTCGGATTTATCGTCGGCGGTCTGCGCCGCAGCGGCGGGAGCAGCCGCTCCGCCTTCCTCGATCGAGCCCACCGTATCGCCGATCTTGACCTCCGTTCCAGCGGGCACCTTCACCCGCAGCGTCCCGGCTTTCTCCGCCACGATCTCGGTGGAGACCTTGTCCGTTTCCAGCGTCAGCAGCGGATCGCCCGCATTCACGGCCTCGCCGTCGTTCTTGTGCCAGATGGAAAGCAGGCCGCTGGTGATGGATTCACCGACCGCAGGGATTTTGATTTCGAGAGACATGGAAGAGTTGAAGATTTGCGATTGCCGGTCACCGATCGGATCGAACGTGCGCCGAGAGTTACACATTCGCCGTCCACAATCCGCAACCCGAAATCCGGCCAACGATCTTACTTCCCGTTCCCGCTTCCAGTTTTCACTGGACCGAGGCGGTGTTTGCACACGGTCTCTCGCCTTGGGCGCGGATGCGGGCCCGGCGGCTGAACGCGATCAATCCTAAAGCGAGACCCCAGGCGGCGGTGGAAGGTTCGGGGACGACGTCCACGGCGAAGGTGATGGCCATGTCGTTGCCGGTGCCCACGCGGCCGAGCAAATCGGTGCCGCTGAAGGCGTAATCCACGAATGCTGTGTAGCCAACAGGCACGCCGGTGATCGTGTCGAAGCTACCGCTGATCGGATCGATCGAGTCATTTTGCACCACGAGAAAGGTTTTGGGCAGGCCCATCGGCGAGAGGTTGAAGAGCGACAGGTCCAGGGTGGAACTGGCCAGGGTCAGGCTGCCCGTCACATTCAGCAGATCTGCGGCGGGGGTGAGGCGGCCGAGGTCGATCTCCAGCTTGAAGACCGAATTCGCGCTGGTCAGCGAGAGGGAGTCGATCGAGAGCGTGCCGATGCTATTGCCCGGAGCGAGGGTGCCGCCCGCGCTCACGTTCAGGGCGCCGACCACCGTGCCCGTGCCCTGGAGCGTTTGCCCACTGACCACGGCGAAGCGGCTGCCGTCGAAATTCGCACCGCCGGTCACGCCGGAGACATTGAACGTCGCGCCGGAGGCGACCGCGATCTTCGGGCTCCTGGCAACGGACCCGCTGCCCCTCAGCGCGAGCGTTCCGTCGTCGATCTCCGTCGTACCAGTGAAGGTATTCACGCCATTGACGACCCAGGTGTTCGGGCCGCTCTTGGTCAGGCCGGTGCGGATGGGCTCCTGCGGGATGCCCGCGTCGCCGAGGCTGGGGGTGAAGATGTTATCCCCCCCGTTCCCGTTGTTGCCGGTAAGCACCAGGCGACGGGGGGCGGTGCCGCTGTGGCCGATGGCACCGGGGTTGGTGAAGCGGACGGGTTGCACCGACGCGGAGGCATCGAGGGTCGCGCTGGTGCCATCGATGGTGAAGAGGCGATCTGTGCTGATCGGCACGGTCGGCGCAAGGAGCAACTTGCTATCGCGGAAGATCAGGTCCGCGGCCGTCGGGTTCGGTGAACCTTGCCCGAGGTTGCTGGGCGTGCCCGCATTGCCCAGCGTGTCCACGATCACTGTGCCGCCATCGATGACCGTCGCTCCCGTATAAGTGTTCGCCGCGTTGAGGCGGACGCTGACACCCCGCAGCACCAGCGTATCGCTCGCGCCGCCAGTGATGCGCCCTTGGACGGAGAAGCTGTTATTTTGCGAATCGAGGGTGTGCAGGCCGCCGCCGGTCAGCGCGACGGTGCGGTCGGGATTGAGGACAACCACGCCGGCGCCGGCCTGGAGCGTGGCGCCGCTCTGGATGGTGGTCGTGCCCTGGTATGCGCCGAGCGCCACGTCGTGGTCGATGCGGGTGATGCCGAGTCCGACGATGGTGGCCGCGTGGACGTTGTTGCCGGTGAGCGAATACACATTGCTCGCATTCGCCCCGGTGCGTCCGCCGACGGTGAGCGTGAAGGCTCCCGACACATCCCCGCGCAGCACCGTGGTGGTGCCGATGCCATCGCTACTGATCGAGGCATCGCCCGCGAGGACGATGTCGCCATTGAAAGTGCCGCCCTCCGTCGTGCGGAGGACGCCGCGGCTTTCTGCGCCGTTGCCCGAGATCGTGAACCGATTGTTCCACTGCGAGCCGGGCCGATTCACCCACACCGCCGAGCCCGCCGCACCGCTGATGACGGTGAGGTCGCCCGTGCCAAAGGGATTCACCAAATTATCCGCGCCGAGGGCGATCCGTCCGGCGAAGAACGAATTGGCACCGAGAGTCAGGGGGCCGGTGTAATCCTGAGTCGCCGCGGAGGTGAGGATGGTATTGGTATTGCCGACTCCCGTGACCGCAAGCGGGCCGCTGCCGGAGAGCATATTGGCGCTGCCGAGCGTGAGGCCAAAGCCATTGCCAAAGATCGCGCCGCCGCCGGGGCCGATGTCGAGGCCGTGGTTCGCGTGCAGCGCGATATTCGCCGCAGGCTGGAGGGTGCCGCCATTCAGCCGCACGTTGTTTTCCGAGATGGTGCTGCCCAGGTTGCTGTCCTGCGCGACGATGAGCGTGCCTTCATTCAGGAAGGTGCCGCCCGTGTAGTTGTTCACCCCGAGCGCGCCGAGGGTCAGCGTGCCGAGCCCGCTCTTCACCAAGGCGCTGCCGACATTGTCGCGGATCACAGTATTGATCGTGAGCGCGTCGGAGGCGATCGGGGTGCGCACGACGAGATCGGCGCTGGGCGAAGGCCGGATGAAGCTGCCGCCGCTGAGCGTCGCATTCGCGCCGGTCTTGAGCAGGCCGTTCACATTCACGATCTGCCCCGCCGCGAGGGTGAAGGCGTGTGCGCCGCTGATTTTCAGCGTGTTGAATTCCGCGGCGGTCTGCGCGGTCACGGCGCCGGTCGTCTCCTGATGCCGGATGGAAGGCAGCGTCGCGCCGCCGGCAGCGGTCGCCGTATCCGGGTCGGCGGGACCGCTGTAGCGCAGGGCGCGGATGTGGCCGGCAGCGTCGTTCCAGGCAAGTTGTTGCCGCCGAAGAAGGTGCCGTGGTCGATAAAGGAATTCGCCGCCGCGCTCGCGACGACGACTTTGTTCGTGGTGCCATTGGTGCCGCCGGTGACGACGAAATTCGTCGTGGCGCCCACGGTGCGCGCGCCCAGAGTCGTGACGGTGAGGCTGGTATTGGAGTTGTTGTAGATGGCGCCGAGCGTCGAATTCCCCGCGAGGCGACTCACCGCGCCGACCGTCTTGTTCCCGCCATTGATCCCGAACTCGCTGGTGCCATCGAAGGTGATCGTCGATGCGCCGGAAAGCGTCCCACCGCCCGCCAGCTCGAGTTTTCCCCCGCTGAGCGTCGTCCGTCCGGTGTAGCTCTGTGCGGTGCGAAAGGTCTGGGTACCCGTGCCCACCTTCGTGACGCCACCCGTGCCGCTGAGCACGGTGTCGGTGAGCGCGCCGAGATTGGTGCCGCCGAGGCTGAGGGTGTTATTGCCGAGATCCAGGCTGCCCGCACCGGCGAGTGCGCCGAGGTGGTAGATATTCGCGCCGGCCAGGGAGAACCTCACCGAGCCCAGGCTCGTCAGCCCGAGGGTGCTGCCTTGCAGCGCTCGGGTGTGGCCCAAGGCGAGCGTGCCGCCGGTGACGATGGTGTCGCCCGAGTGGCGGTTCGCGCCGCTGAGCGCCTGGATCAGCGCGGGCGGTCCATTCACGCGGAAGCCCCCCGCGCCGCTGAGCACCCCGCTGAAATTTCCCGTGCCGGCCTGGACCACCAGCGTGCCCCCGGTGGCGATCTGGATACGCCCCGCCCCGGCGATGACACCCACGTTGTCGCCGAAGTCATTGATCTCGGCGAAGGCATCACTTTCCACCGTGATGACCCCCGCATTGCTCAGGTAAGGCCCTTGCACCGCACGGAAGCGGGCAAAATTTTGGAGCGTCAAATTTCCCTGCAATGCGCCCTGTCCCTGCCCTCCTCCGGCGAAGTCGAGCGCCGGCCCGACGACCAGCGTGCCCCTCCTCACGATCACGTCCCCGCCAATGGCATTCAGCGTCGAGCCTGCCGAGGAGCCGCGGAGCGTGAGCGTGCCAAGCCCTTCCTTGGTGAAACCATTGAGGCTCTCGACGCGCGCCGCGATGGTCCCGCTGGCGTTGGTGACGATGAAGGGATTCGCGTCGGAGAGCGTGATCGTATTCGCCGCGACATTCGCCGCACCCTGCAGCGTGTAGTTGCCGCTGCCCACGGGGTTGAAGGTGATAACCGAGACGGTGATGGCGCTGCCGATGGTCACGGTACCCGCCGCGCCATTGCCGCTGCCGAAGGTGGCGCCCCCCACCGGGGCATTCGACCACACCGAATTCGTCACGTTATCCCACCAGACGTCGTTGCCCGCCGTGGTGTTCCAGATGCCGGCTCCATCGGTCACGCCGGCGCCGGTGCCATTGGCGTCCCAAGTGTAGGCCGCGGCGGCCGGCGACAAGAATAGAAGTCCGGCGACGGAAAGCGTCGCTGACGCGACGAAGGTTGCGCGGAAGGGCTGGAGGACGGAGCTACGTCGGACGAGGCACGCGGCAATGGAATCGACGAGAATCCGGGACGTAACGGTGTGGAGAGCCTTCATCACCAGAGTGTGCCTGGAAATGCCGCGCGCCGTCTTCCCAACTAAAGTATGAAAATCGCGCCGGGTGGCGCTTGCCGCTTGCCTTCCGCACGATGCCCAGATGTTCTCTTGAGAAGGGATTCGCCGGCTCACCATGACTGTTTCGCTCACGACGAAGTATCGCGCGCCGCAACGCAAGCCGCAGCCGGCGAAGGGGCTTTCCCTGCTCGACCCGAAACTCCAAAAGCCGCTCATCGCGCTCGCGGCGGCGATGGAGAGCAAGACCTTCCTCAAGGCGGCGGAGCAGCTCATCCACGCGGCGATTCCGTGCGATGTGGTCTATACGCTCATGCACTACTCCATGGATCGTGGGCGCTCGACGGCGGCGTGGGGCTCGGACGGCGTGGTCTTTACCAATGATTACCTGCGCGAGAGCCTCATCGGCAATCCGCTCGGCTGGGTGCTCGCCACCCAGCCCGGGGTGAAGACGTGGGCGCTCTGCGACTGTTATCCCGAGCTCGCGGCCATGGAGCGCTGCCCGTTTTTCCGCCGCTTCATCGAGGGCATCGGCATCTATCACGCCACGGTGATCATCTTCTGGCGGGAGAATCTCGAGGGCGCGGACCTGGTGATCGGGCCGCATCGCGGTCCGCAGTGGCCGAAATTTTCGCCGGAGGAAGTGGCGATGATCGAAGCGATCCACCCGCACATCGACGCGGCCTACCGGCGGGTGAACAAGCTCCAGAGCCAGAGCAACGCGCGGCGTGGGCTGGAGGAATTCGTGACCCTGCTGCCGCTGCCGGCCGTGCTGCTCGACTGGAATCTGATGCTGCTCTTTCACAATGCCTCGGCCTCGGAAGCGGTGGCGCACTGGGCCGGCACGGACCCGCATCTCAAGCTCATCCCGGCGGACTTTCAGCTTCCCGCGGAGCTCCGCGCAATGCTCGATGAGATGCGTGAGGAGTGGACCGCCGCGCTGCGCGACGACCCGGGCGCGGCGCAGACGCTCTTCCGCGAGCGAACGCTCACCCATCCGCGCGATCCCGAAGCGCGGGCGCTCATCTCGATGACCACGCTACGCTCGCCGCACTTCGGCCAGCCGAGCTTTATCGTCCGCTTTGAGCAGCAGGCCGGTCGGGCGAAGGAGCCGTTGGTCGCGTTGACGCACCTGTCGCCTCGCGAGCAAAAGCTCGTGAAGCTGGTCTGCGACGGTCAGAGCAACCAAGAGATCGCCGAGACGCTGGGGCGCAGCGTGAACACGGTGAAGAGCGAACTGCATGCGATCTTCAAAAAGCTGGGCATCCCCAGCCGCGCCCGGCTCATGGCGCTGCTGCGCTGAGGGATAATCCCGTCAGCCGAGCGTGAAAGCGGCCTGAATCAGCTCCTGCTGCTCCTTCTTGTGCAGCCCGAGCGAGCCGACCGCGGGGCTGGCGCTGGCATTGCGGCCCGCATACCAGACGTAGCTGCCGCCGGTGAGTTGCCGCAGCCGCCAGGCCATGAAGCTCCACGCGCCCATGTTTTGCGACTCCTCCTGGCACCACACGAACACCTTGGCGTTCGTGTATTGGGCGATCGCGGCTTTGAGCTGCTCTTCGTCGAATGGGTAAAGCTGCTCGATGCGGATGATGGCGGTGCCGTTGATCGAGTTCTCGCTCCGGAATTTGGCGAGGTCGTAGAAGACCTTGCCGGTGCAGAAGACGACGCGCTTGATGCGGTCGGGTTTTTCGACCGTCTCGGTGAGGATTTCGTGGAAGCGGTCGTGGGTGAAGTCCTCCACCTTCGACGCCGCAGCTTCGAGCCGGAGCATCGACTTCGGCGTCATGAGGACGAGCGGCTTTTTGAAAGCTCGCTTCATCTGCCGGCGCAGGACGTGGAAATACTGAGCCGGCGTGGAGAGATTGCAGACCTGGATGTTCTCCTCCGCGCAGAGTTGCAGGAAGCGCTCGAGTCGCGCGCTGCTGTGCTCGGGGCCCTGGCCCTCATAGCCGTGGGGAAGGAGCAGCACGAGGCCGCTGGGGCGCTGCCACTTGCTCTCTGCGCTGCAGATGAACTGATCGATGATGACCTGCGCGCCATTCGCGAAGTCGCCGAACTGCGCTTCCCAGAGCACGAGCAGGTCGGGGTAGTTCAACGTGTAGCCGTAGTCGAAGCCGAGCACGCCGGCTTCGCTGAGCAGGGAATTGTAGATACAGATCGTCGCCTGATTCGGCTCGATGTTTTTCAGCGGGCAATAACGCTCGCGGCTTTTCTGATCGTAGAAGTAGCTGTTGCGCTGGCTGAAGGTGCCGCGCCGGCAGTCCTGGCCGCTGAGCCGCACCGGGATGCCATCGAGCAGGATCGAGCCCATGGCGAGCGCCTCGGCATAGGACCAGTCGAAGGGGCCGCCGTTCGCCCATGCCTTGGCGCGTTTATCGAGCAGGAAGCTCTTCAGCTTCGGCTGCAAATTGAAGCCATCCGGCACGCTCGTCAGCGCCTTGACGATCTTCGCGAGCTGCTCCTTCGGCACCGCGGTATCCACCGGTGCGTGGGAGTAAGCCGGCTGCGGCTCTGCGGTGGAGCCGGTGAAGCTGTTGATCGCCTGGTCTTTCTCCGCGGTTTTCACTTCGGCGAGCGCCTTCTCGTGGCGCTCTTCCATTTCCTTGTCCAGCGCCACCGCTTCTTCGGCGGCGATGATCCCCTTCTCGATCAGCCGCTTCTTAAACTGCGTGCCCACACTCGGCTGCGCGCCGATCTCCGCATACATCGTCGGCTGCGTGGACACGGGATCATCCGCTTCATTGTGCCCGAAGCGGCGATAGCAATAGATGTCGAGGACCACGTCGCGCTTGAAGGTCTGGCGGAACTCCAGCGCCAACTCGGCGCAGAAGCGCACGGCGAGCGGGTCGTCGCCGTTCACGTGCAGCACCGGTGCTTCGATCATCTTCGCCACGTCCGTGCAGTAGGTCGTCGAGCGCGCATCCGCGGGCAGCGTGGTGAAGCCGATCTGGTTGTTCACGATGAGGTGAATGGTGCCGCCGATCCGGTAGCCCTGGAGCTGCGACATGTTCAGCGTCTCCGCCACGATACCCTGACCGGCGAAGGCCGCATCGCCGTGGATCAGCACCGCGATCACCTTCCGCCGATCATCCGTGTCCTTGCGAATCCGCTGCCGCGCCCGCGCCATCCCTTGCACCACCGGATTCACCGCCTCGAGATGACTCGGGTTCGCCGAGAGCCGCACTTCCACTTCGCCGCCGGTCTTCGGGTGGCGCGTGGTCGTGTAGCCGAGGTGATACTTCACGTCGCCGTCGCCCGCCGCGGTGTTCGGCATGTAGTTCTCGGAAAACTCCGCGAACATGAACTTGAACGGCTTGCGCAAAAATTCCGCGATCACGCTGAGCCGGCCGCGGTGCGCCATGCCCATGCAGATTTCCTCCACGCCGCGGCTCGGGCAATTCTCCAGGATGCCGTAGAGCGCCGTGACCAGCGACTCGCCACCCTCCAGCGAAAAGCGCTTCTGCCCCTGATACTTCGTGTGCAGAAAGTGCTCGAACGACTCGACCTTCGCGAGCTGGCGTAACATCCGGCGCTGCAGCTCCGGGTCCACTGTCGAATCCGCCGGGCGGCCTTCGATCTTGTCCCGCATCCAGTTCCGCACGCGCGGATTCTGGATGTGCATGAACTCCGCGCCGATGTGTCCGCAGTAGGTCTGCTCCAGCGAGCCGATCAGCTCCCGCAGCTTCATCGTCTTGCCGCCGAGGTAAAACTTCGAGCCGACCGTGAGGTCGAGATCCTTGTCCGAAAAGCCGAGTTCGCGGAGTGAAAGCAGCGGATTCTGCGGACGCTCGTCGGCCAGCGGATCGAGATTCGCAATCGTGTGGCCGAGCGTGCGGTAGGCGTAGACCAGCCCATCCACGCGAGTCTGGAGCGCATCGCTGCCGGGCGCGCTTTCCACCGCGGGAGCGCCAGTCGCCGCCGCGGCCGCACCGTTCTTCTTCAGCGTCACGGTGCCGAGTTCGAAGCCCTCGAAAAAGGCGCTCCAGGTGGAATCCACGGAAGCAGGGTCCTGCCGCCAGCGCTGGTAGTTTTCCTCCAGCAGGTCGGCGTTGAAACGGTTCGCAAACGAAAGAGCCATAAGAAAAAGGGCCGTCAGCCTACCCGGATGCCCCGCCGCGTCCAAATGTTTTCCGGGGCGCGAGGTGGAGGGACGCGCACCGTCGCTTCCGTGGCAGACATCCGGCCTCGGCACCGACAGCGCGATGTCCTCCAGCGCCAACCCGATTCTGCGTCGGAGGTACCGGGCCGATCTGCTCGAATCCCCGCCTGCGAACAGCCGAGCGCCGTTTCGAAGAGTTCAATTCCTTCCAACAACAAAACGCCGGGCTTCAGATTCGCGCGAGCGCGCAGCAACACCTGCCGAGGAGCCGCATCCCGCTCATGGAACCACTTCGATCTCGATTCCGGCGATGCCAATCCGCGGTGCACGAACGGAGAATTCCCATGCTTTTTCACCCGGGCCGAAAATAGTCCGGCAAAGTCGACCGATTGGTGGAGCATCTTTCTTGAATGACGGAATCCGACCGCGAGCAGCATGACCATTTTCTCCGGCTCTTTATGGAGCACGAGGAGTCCTTGCGCGTGTTCGTCCGGTCCTTGTTATTCACGCATGACGAGGAGCGGGAGGTGATGCAGGAGGTGGCCGTGGTGCTGTGGCGGAA
>JANPHH010000313.1:0-8020 GCA_031424375.1 Chthoniobacter sp.
CGCCCACTTCAAAAGCGAAGCGGACTGCGCCGGGATGGGTTGGTGGTGGTTTTCTTCACGCTCCCCGCTGCCGGGGTGCACGCGCAAAGTTCACCAAAAGCTGCCGCCGAGAGCAAGAACATTCTTCACAAAGTAGAACTACAGCCTCGCCCGCAGACTTTTCAGACGCCGCCTAACTCGCCGACCGCGACGGCAGCAGCACCTGAAACTCCGTATTCCCCGGCACGCTTTGGGACCGCAGGATCCCGCCGAGATGCTGCACAAATGTCAGCGCCACGGTGAGACCGAGGCCGGCGTTGGCCTTGCGTGTCTTGGTCGAGAAAAACGGCTGGAAGATCCGGTCTGTCGAGTTCTCCGGGATGCCCGGTCCGTCGTCGCAGACGGTCAAGGCCACCCATGGCAGGCCCTTGCCCGTGCGGCTGCCGCAAGGCGCAGGCACCGTTCGCAGGGCCAGCTTCACACATCCCCCGGTCGCGAAGGTGGATTCTATGGCGTTTCGCGCCAGTTCGAAAATAACCGTCCGCACCCGCGAAGCATCGGCCCAGACCGGCGGCACCTCGGCGGGCAGATCGAGTTCTATTTTCGTGTTCCGCCCACAAAAACTTTCCAGCGACGGCTGCATCGTGCGGATGAAATCGGCCAGTTGCACCTCGCGCCAGATGAGCGTCGACGGACGGGCGAGCGAGTGGGTGCGATCCATCAGCTCGGAGGCGGCGCTGGCACCGTCCTTGATCTTCGCCAACCCCTCCATCGTTTGGTTATCGAGGGTCTTATTCTCGAGCAAAAGACCGAGGTAGCCGTGGAAAAGCGTGAGGATGTTGTTCATCCGATGAGCGATGCCGCGGACGAGCTGGTCCTGGAACTCCGATTGTTGAATCTGCATGGGCCATTCCTGAGATAGCACGACCTGTGCTTGGCCGGACTTGCCTTTGTCAGGTCATGACCTGACTGCCGACCACGGTCACTTCACCCGCGATGAAGCTGAATTCGGTCCCGTCGGCCCCCCGGACCCTGAGCTGGCCATCGGCATCCAGGCTTTCCGCGAGGCCCTCGTGGAGCTGCACCCCGGAGCGGAGCTGCACCCAGCGGCCGAGGAGCAGGCTGCGGCGGCTGGCTTCCGCGACGAGCTGGGCGAAATCGGCGGCCACCAGCGGCTGTCGCGCCCCCAGTGAATCGAGGATCGCCACGGCGAGAGCGGCGCGGTCGCAGAGCCGGCCCGTGGCGAGTCGGAGCGATGACGCGAGATCCGCGAGTTCCGGCGGAAAGTCGGACAGATCGTGATTCGCGTTCACGCCAATTCCCACAACTGCGAATGGTCTCCCTTCAGTGTCCGTGCCGCTTTCCGACAAAATCCCCGCGACCTTGCGCCCGCCGAGGAAGACGTCGTTCGGCCACTTGATCGCGGCGGGCAGCCCGGTGGCGCTCTCGACCGCGGCGGCGACGCCGGCCGCCGCCCAGGTGGTGAGGCGCGACCACTGCGCGAGCGGCAGCTCCGGCCGGAGGAGGAGCGTGAACCACAGGCCGCGGTGCGACGCGGATTCCCAACGGCGGCCGAACCGCCCGCGCCCGGCGAGTTGTTCCTCCGCGAAGATCGCGAGCCCGCCCGCCGCACCCTGCCGGCCGCGCTGGAGCGCGAGGTCGTTCGTCGAGTCGGTCTCCTCGAAGACGACGAGTTCGCGGATGAACGAGGTGTCGTTCAGCCGCGAGGCGAGATCGGCGGCGATGAGGCGATCCGGCGCGGCGATCAGGCGCAGGCCGAGGCCGGGGCGGTCTTCGAGATAGAAGCCGGCGGCCTGGAGTTCCGCGACTTGCGTGCGCACTTCGGCGACGGTCGCGCCGAGCTGGGCGGCCACTTCACTCGCGGGAAGATGGACGTGCGCTGCACGGAGCGCGCGGAGCAGGCGGGCGTCGAGCGGGTTCACAGCAGCTCGAGCGAAAAATCCACGGCGGGCGCGGAATGCGTGAGCGCGCCGACGGAGATGAAATCCACGCCGGTCGCCGCGATCGCCGGCACGGTCTCGAGCGTCACTCCGCCGCTGGCTTCGAATTGGACGCGCCCTTTTCCCAGTCGCACCGCGGCGGCGAGCTGCGCCGGTTTCATGTTGTCGAGGAGGATGACGTCCACGCCGTCGAGCGTGAGAAAGCTGCGGACCTGCGCGAGCGTGTCGGCTTCCAGCTCCACGCGGATGCCGGGATGCGCCGTGCGGAAGGTGCGGATCGCCGCCTGCAGTTCGGGCAGGCGCGCGGTGGCGAGCAGGTGGTTGTCCTTCACCATGACCATGTCGTAGAGGCCGATGCGGTGGTTCGTGCCGCCGCCCGCGGCGACCGCGGCCTTTTCCAGAAGGCGCAGGCCGGGCGTGGTTTTTCGCGTGTCGAGAATGCGCGTCCGATGCGCGCCCACGGCATCGACGAAGCGCCGCGTGAGCGTGGCCACGCCGGAAAGGCGCTGGATGAAGTTCAGCGCGACGCGTTCCCCGGTCAGAATCGAGCGCACGGGGCCGCTGACCTCGAGCACGGTCTGCCCCTTCGCCGCGGCATCGCCGGAAACGCGAACGAGGCGCGGTTTCAGTTTCGGATCGACCCGGCGGAACACTTCGGCCGCGACTTCCACGCCGGCGACGACGGCTTTCTGTTTCGCAAAAATCCGCGCCCGCCCGCGCTGCGGCCCGACGAAAAATTGCGACGTGAGATCGCCGCTGCCGATGTCTTCCGCGAGCGCGGCGTCGATGACGTCTCGGAGTTGGGAGTTCGGAGTTCGGAGTTCGGTCGTCACTCAAAAAAGCTCCGGCGCCATCGCGCGATAAACGCTCTGGCCGCGGACGAAGGTCTCCAGCACCGCGTCGGGTCCGCCGCGGTAGATGCAAACGCTCACGATGTCCTCGGCGGTGAGGTCGTTGATGCCTTTGGCCGCGCGGCGATACGGGAGCAGCGCCTGGTAGTCGATCACGGCGAGGTCCGCTTCCTTGCCCACCTCGAAGCTGCCGATGACGCCGCCTTTTCCCAAGGCCAGCGCACCGCCCTGCGTGGCGAGGTGAAGCGCGGCCGCGGGCGTGGGGATCTCGGCTTCGGGCTGGTAAAAGGAACGCGCTTTTTGGGATTCGATCGCGCTGCGCATCACACGCCAGAGATTCAGCTCCGGCCCCGCTGCGACGTCGGTGCCGAGGCCCACGCGGATGCCGGCGGCGCGGGCTTTTTCCAGCGGGAGGATGCCGCTGCGGAGGAAGAGATTCGCCGTGGGGCAATGCGCGATGCTGGCGCCGGCCGCGGCGATCATCCCGCGCTCACCATCGTTCAGGTGAATGCAGTGGCCGAGCACGGTGCGGGAAGTGAGCAGCCCGCAGCCGCGATACACATCGGTATAGCTCTGCGCCCACGGATGCAGCGTCCGCACCCGCTCGACCTCGTCCAGATTCTCCGAGAGGTGCGTCTGAATGTAGGTGCCGTGTTTGGCCGCGACCGCTCCGGCCGCGCGCATCATCTCTTCCGTGCAGGCCACGGCGAAACGCGGGCTCACCGCATACTCGAGCCGGCCACTCGCGGCGCCATGCCACGTCTTGCACAGCCGCTCGGTCTCCTGGAGTGAAGTGGTGAGGATCTGAGTGGGCGAAAGTTTCCCGTAGCTGCCGAGGTCCATCATCATCTTGCCCATGATGACGCGCAGCCCGCTCTGGTCGGCGGCCTGGAACGCGGCGTCGCACGAGTCCTCGAAGATCGCGGTGTAGAGCATCGCCGTGGTGGTGCCCTGCTTCGCCAGTTCGGCGAAAAACGCGGTCGCCTCGCGCCTGGCCCGCCCGCCGGTGAACTCGCGTTCGAGGGGAAAAATCGACTGTTGCAACCACGGGAGCAGCTCGCTGGTGCCACGGGCCACGGCCGGGTATTGCGGCACGTGGGAATGCACGTCGATCAGGCCGGGAAAGACCACCACGCGATCGGAGTGCAGCCAGCGGACCGGCTAGGAGCGCGGGCGCTTTGAGAGCGTGGTGTAGTCGGCCTCTTCGGCGATCAGGCCGGCATCGATGACCAAGGCGCCATCCGGCCACGCCCGGAGCCGACCGTATTCAGGCGCATCGATCAAAAAACCGCGGATGCCGATCAATCCGGTGCTCATCGGCAACGACGGTGGAACATGCGGACGAGGCTAGCGAGAGCGCCCGAGGAGGTCAACGAGCGGGGCGCCGGGCCGTGCATGCAAGGAAACGAAAAACCCACACAAACAAAACATGCACGACCCGGGCTAATTCCCAACCAACTGGAAACTGAGACCGGGGTGAGGGTGGTCCGTTCAAACGAGTTCGAAAGATTTTTCCTCTACGTGATCGGCAGTCCGCTCGCGAGCAGCAGCGTCTCCTGCACGGCGAGGTCGTGTTCGGCGGTAAAAGGAAACACTTTCTCCCCCCGGATGACCTGCGCCAGCTCGGCGAAGTCGCCATCGTAGCGACCGCCCGTCTTCGGAAACTTCACGTCCTGGTAGGCCTTCTTAAACTCCCCGTGCGGCGCGTCCAACGCGAGCCGCACTGCCGCGGGCTCCAGCGGGCGGATGTCGAAGGTTCCGCGCGTTCCGCAGACGACGAATTGCCGGCGGGATCCGCCTTCCACCTCCACCATCGCGCTGCGCACGGTCACCGTCGCCTTCGGGTATTCCAGGACGGCGAGCTGGTTGTCGGCCCAGCCATCGGCGAGCGCGGAGTTGCTGCGGGCAAAGGGATGCACCTTCGCGGGGCGACCGAGGATTTGCACCACGGCGTCGATGATGTGGCCGCCGAGTTCGAAGAGACTGCCGCCCCGGTAGTCGGTGAGGCCGCGGCGTTCGGCCGCGCCGAGGAGCTTGCTCATCGTCGTGTCGATGGAGAAGACCTCGCCGAGCGCGCCGTCGCGGATGAGCTGGAAGCAGAGTTGGAACGCGGCATTGTAGCGGAACATGTAGCCCATCTGCACGGTGAGCCGGCGGCGCGTCGCGTCGTCGAGCAGCGCCTTGAAGGGCGGGAGGGTTTCGCCGCCGGGCTTGTCGAGGTGGATGTGTTTGCCGGCCGCAATGCACCGCGCGCCGGTCGGCACGAGGTCCTTCACCGCGGTCTCGACGGCCACGGCTTGCAGGCCGGGCATGCCGAGGAGTTGCTCCTCGGTCATCCATGGGAGACCGGCGTAGGTCGGGGAAGTCTCTGCTTTCGCGCGGCGATCCGCATCCGGCTCGACGATTCCCACCACCTCGAATTCCGCGGATGCCCGCATCGTGTCCATCTTTCCCCCGGCATGCGCGTGCGCCGTGCCGATCTGCCCGATCTTGATCCGTGGCTTTTCCGCACCGCGCGCGACGAACGGGGCAAGGGACGCGGCGGCCGTGGTGAGCAGGAAGTCGCGGCGGGTGCGGGGATACGGGGGATTCATGGAGTACAGATGACACAGATCGCGCGGATCACGCATCTTCCTTCTGCGAAGCGGGGCGCGTGGTGGTAAAAAAACAGCGTGTCATCCCGAGCGAAGTGGAGCCGAGTCTGCGAGACAGCCGGGGGCAATAACCTCTCGCATTCGTGAGCAGCGGCCGTGCGGAGCGAAAGCAGGAGTGCCGACCGGCTTCGCCCGGAGAAAAAGTTAGAGGTCCTTCGACTCCGCGCCGCACCACCTTCGCCCGCCGGCGCTCCGCTCAGGATGACAGGTTGATTGAATGGGCGCTGCGCGCTGGAAACTGTCCCCTCACCGCGCCGCCGACCGCGCCGGCCCGCTCTTGTCTGTCCCGAGTTCCGTCTGCGCCTCGCGCTTGTCCTTCTCGTCCTCCTTATCCAGCGCCGGCAGTGCCAGCACGGTCTGCCATTCCTTCGCCGCGAGATCCTTCTTCCCCATCGCGCGATAGACCCGCGCGAGTTCGCTGTGGTGGATGATTCGTTGCGGCGCGAGTTCCGCCGCCTTCTTCAGGCACTTCGCCGCCTCGCCATTGCTCGCTGGCGGCATCCCGCCGTAGATCAGGTTCGCCATCGCCTTTAGCATCGCATTCACATTCGCCACGCCGAAGTGCCAGCGCCCGAGCACATGCCAGGCGAAGTCGTCGCTCGGATCGAGGGCGATGGATTTCACCGTCTCGTCCTTGATCAGCTTCGAATACTCGAGCTTCACCTTGTTGCCCACGAAGTCCGTCAGCCGGCCGTAGGCGATCGCCAGACTGAGCCGTCCTTTCGCGCTCGTGGGGTCGAGTTCTACCGCGCGCTTGCTGTATTCCAGCGCCTTGTCCGCCACGGCATGCGCGGATTCCGCGGGCTTCGAGTCACCCACCAGATCGGAGTATTGCTTCGCAATCCGGAGGAGCACCGCGACATTCTGCGGGTCTAGGGCCTCGGCTTCGCGGAAACACGCCAGCGCCGCCCGCGTGTGACCCTGCCGGTCCTCGTTGTCGCCCTGCTTGAGCAGCGAGGTCAGCTTCGGGTCTTCCGCGAAGGCGTGGAAGCTAAAGAGAGCAGCGATGACCAGATGCGTTCTCACGAGCGATTTCGACCGTAGCACTTTCTGTGACACTCGCACCCTCGCGGCGAGAATTTTCGTGTGACTTTTTGCAGATGACACCCGCGGGCATGCGCGGAAGACTCCCCGCCTCCATGTCCGCCAATCGACTCCAGCAAATCCTCGACGTAAAAGCGCGCGAAGTCGCTAAGCTGCTGCCGCGCACGGAACTGCTGCGCGCCGCCGCGCTGGAACGCAACGACATCCGTCCCTTCGCCCTCGCGCTCGATCGCGGCCTCGACGCACTCGGCCTCATCGCGGAGGTGAAAAAGGCCAGCCCCTCCGCGGGCGTGATCGCCGCCGACTTCGATCCCGTGGCCATCGCCGAGCGCTACGAAGCCGCGGGCGCCCACTGCATTTCGGTGCTCACCGACGAGCAGTTTTTTCAGGGCCATCTGAGCTTCCTCACCCGGATTCGGAAAGCGGTGAGCCTGCCCTGTCTGCGGAAGGATTTCATCATCCACGAGGCGCAGATCTTCGAGGCTGCGGTCGCTGGCGCGGATGCCATCCTGCTCATCGTCGCCGCGCTCGATCAGGCGCAACTCGAAGCCCTGAACAAAGCCGCTCTGAGCGTCCAGCTCGACGTGCTCGTGGAAGTCCACACCCGCGAGGAACTCGACCGCGCGCTGGAAATCGAACCCGCCCTGCTCGGGATCAACAACCGCAACCTCACCACCTTCGAAGTCGATCTCGCGACCACCGAGGAACTCAGCGAGGAAGTGCCCGATGGCGTGATCCTCGTCAGCGAGAGCGGCCTGAAAACCAAAGCCGACACCCAACGCGTCTTCGAAGCCGGCTGCCAGGCCATCCTCGTGGGTGAAACCCTGATGCGCTCCGGCGACGTCGGCGCGCAGGTGGATGAGTTGCTCGCCATCCAACCCTGACCTCCGGCCCCGGAAAACGACTGCAAGCGCCGGAAATCACCGAGCGGCGGCCGTCCAAAAAAACCTGTCATCCTGAGCGGAGCGCCGCGTGGCAGGTGGTGAGGGAAAGGAGGAGGTGGGGCGTGTGGTGCGGCGCGCAGTCGAGCCGAGTCTGCGAGACAGCCGAAGGCAACGACCTCTAACTTCTAGTCGGTGGGTTTTCAAACGACCGTCGCAGTTTTCCACACCGCCTCCGCCCGAAGAATAAGTTAGAGGTCCTTCGACTGCGCTTCGCCCGCCTTACCCCCTGCGCTTCGCTCGGGATGACATGTTTTTTTGGATGGGGCGCTGCGCGCCGGAAGTCCGCCCCGCCGTTACCCCACCGCCGCCACCGCCAGCTCCGGCAGCCGCTTCAGTTCCTCAAGGAACCGCGCATTCTGCTCCGCCGTCCCGACCGACACCCGCACCCACTCCGGCAGCCCATAGCTGGTCATGTCGCGCACGATGATCCCGCGCTTCATCAGCGCGCCGAAGACCGCCCTGCCGTCGCCCACTTTCACGAGCACGAAATTCGCAAAGCTCGGCACGAACTCGAGGCCCATCGCCGCAAACTCCTGCTGCATCTTCTCGCGCCCCTTGATCGTGATTTCGCGCGTCCGCCGCTGATG
>JANPHH010000314.1:0-17869 GCA_031424375.1 Chthoniobacter sp.
GCATCCAATCCGCGTCGACGATACGAATCAATCAGCGGCGGTAGCGGTGCGATTCCGCGGAACCTGGCAATAAACCAGTGATGAGGTTCGAATCCTCAGCCGCCGACACTTTTTTGCGCGAAGCGGGCATCGGGAAAAACCATGTCATCCTGAGCGAAACGAAGGCGGGCCCGCGGGCGGAGTGGAGTCGAAGGACCTCTAACTATTTACCCGCCGCGGAGCCGCGGAGTGCTCCGCGCCGCCTACGCCCCAAGGAAAAATTAGAGGTCCTTCGACTCCGTCCCTGCCCGCCTTCGCCCAGGAGGAACTCCGCTCAGGATGACATTGCTTTTTTCGATGCGCGCTTCGCGCGGTTCACCGCGCCACCCGCGTCCACAAAATTTCCCTTGGCAGCGCCCTCCCTCGCACTTTCCCTAAACATCCCACGCCCCCCCGGGTTGTGTCTCGCAACCTTCGCACTCCTGCTCCTCGCTCCCGCTATGAAACCCATCCTCCCGATCCTCGCCGCCACCCTCGCGACTTGCCCGTTCGCCTTCGCCGCGGAGACCAAACCCGCCGCCCCGGCGAAGCCTGCGGAACTCGAGTTCCCGCCCATGCCGCCCGTGCAACCGAAGTCGCCCGCAGAGGAACTGAAGACGATCCAATTCCAGCCCGGCTACCACTTCGAACTCGTCGTCAGCGAACCGGAAATCAAGGAACCCACGATGATCGCCTTCGACGGCGACGGGCGGATGTACGTGGTGGAAATGCGCACCTACATGCAGGATGCGGATGGCATCGGCGAGCATGAGGCCACGAGCCGCGTCTCGGTGCACTGGTCGTCAAAGGGCGACGGGAACTACGACCAGCACCGTGTCTTTGCGGACAAGCTGCTCCTTCCCCGGATGATCCTGCCGCTCGACAAAGGCCGCGTGCTCATCGGCGAAACGGACACCAGCGACGTGCTACTTCACACCGACACGGACGGAGACGGCGTAGCGGACAAGAAGGAACCGTGGTTCGTCGGCGGTCCGCGCGGCGGCAACATGGAGCACCAGCCGAACGGCCTCCAGTGGGGCATGGATAACTGGATCTATTCCACCTACAATTCCTACCGCCTCCGCTGGAACGGCACCGGAAAACCGCTCAGCGAACCGACCGCGGCGAACGGCGGCCAGTGGGGCGTGGGCCAGGACGACTTCGGTAAGATCTGGTTTGTCAATGCGGGCGGCGAGCGTGGGCCGGTCAATTTCCAAACCGGCATCGTCTACGGCGCTTTCAACCTGAAGGACCAATTCGCACCGGACTTTGAAAAGGTGTGGCCGCTCGTGGGGCTCGCCGACGTTCAGGGTGGGCCGAACCGTTATCGCCCGGAAGACAAGACGCTCAATCATTTCACCGCCACCTGTGGCGCGGAGATCTATCGCGGCGACAAGATGCCGGCGCTCAAGGGCGACCTCTTTTTTGGCGAGCCCGTCGGCCGACTCATCCGCCACGCCAAGGTCACCGTGCAGGATGGCCTCACCCGCCTGAGCAATCCCTACGGCGAGTCCGAGTTCATCCGGTCCACCGACCCGCTTTTCCGGCCGATCAATATGGCCACTGCGCCGGACGGCTCGCTCTACATCGTCGACATGTACCGCGGGATCATTCAGGAGGGAAACTGGGTGAAGGAAGGCAGCTACCTGCGCAAGGCGGTGAAGCAGCACGCGCTCGACGTGCCCGTCGCCCGCGGCCGCATCTGGCGCCTCGTGCACGACAGCGCGAAGCCCGCCGGCAATCCCCAGATGAACCGCGAAACGCCCGCCCAGCTCGTCGCGCATCTCGAACACCCGAATGGCTGGTGGCGGGACACCGCGCAAAAGTTGCTTGTCGTGAAGCAGGACAAATCCGTCGTCCCCGCGCTGACCGCGATGGCCCGCGACAGCAAAAATCCCCTCGCCCGCCTGCACGCCCTCTGGACGCTCGAAGGCCTCGACGCCGCCACGCCCGAACTCATTCGCGCCAAGCTCGCCGACGAACATCCCCAACTCCGCGCCGGCGCGATCCGCGTGAGTGAGACGCTCTACAAAAAGGGCGACAAATCCTTCGCAGCCGACATCACCAAAGCCGGTCAGGACGAGGATCAGGCCGTCGCCATGCAGGCCTTTCTCACCGCGAAGCTGCTCAATTTCCCCGATTGGAAAAAGTCGCTCGAACTCGCCGCCAACACGCCGGCGCCCGGCGTGCTCCGCGAAATCGGTGGCCAGATTCTCCACCCACCGGCGCAGCTCGCCACGAAAACATTCACGCCCGCAGAGCTGAAGCTCTTCAAGGCGGGAGAGACGACGTATCAATCACTCTGCGCTGCCTGCCACGCGAACGACGGCCGCGGCATGCCGATGGTCGGCGCCGCTCCCGGCACCATGCTCGCGCCTTCCTTCCTCGAATCGAAAACCATCCGCGGCTGGCGCGACGGCGGCATCCTCGTGCTGCTCCACGGATTGACCGGCGACATCGACGGCAAAAAATACGAAGGCCAGATGGTCTCGATGGCCACGAATGACGACTTCTGGATCGCCAGCGTGCTCAGCTACGTGCGGAAGAGTTTCGGCGGCGCCAGCTTCGTCACGCCCGAGCAGGTGAAAGCACTGCGCGACGCCACCAAGGCGCGCACCACGCCGTGGACCATCACCGAGCTGCGCAGCGCAATGCCGCAGCCGCTCGATGGCAAAACCTTCAAACTCACCGCGAGCGACAAGCCGGACGGCTGCGACTCTGCGATCGATGGCAAGCCGGACACCCGCTACACCAGCGGCCGCGCCCAGACGCCCGGAATGTGGTTCCAGATCGAGCTACCGCAGGAAGCGGAAATCATCGGCATCCAACTCGATACCTTGAAATCCCCCGGCGACTACCCGCGCGGCTACAAGGTGGAAGTGTCGATGGACGGAACCGCGTGGGGCAAACCGATCGCCAAAGGCGCGGGCAGCGGCCCGGTGACGAACATCGAATTCCCGCCGGTGAAAGCGAAGTTCATCCGCATCACGCAGACCGGCGAAGTGAAGGGCACCTACTGGTCGATCCACGAGCTGGCCGTCTTCGGCGCGAAGCCCGGCGGGAAAGTGGCGGCGGTGCGGTAAACGCTGCCGGATGATCCACAATCCTCTCGATGCCGAGTTCCCTCGGCCCCGCTACACTCCGCTCGGGATGACAGGCTTTTCTTCCATTCCGGTAGACCTTTCCGACTTCACCAGGGCCGCGACGACGATCGCCAGCGAGACCAGGGAACTGGCGGGCATGAGCACGGCGGCGAGGAGCGGGCTCATCCAGCCGGCGAGGCAGAGGGCGATGGCACCGGTGTTGTAGGCAAGCGCAAAGCCAATGACCCGACGCACGGTGCGTCGGCGGGCGGCGGCGGTTTCGAGCAGGGCGCGGATCCCGGCGAGATTGCGGCCGAGGAAGTAGAAGTCGGCTTTGTGTTCGAGCAGGCCGCGATCGATCGCGGGCGTGCCGGTGCACCACGCAGCGTTGAAGGCGAGGCTGTCATTGGCGCCGTCGCCGATCAGGAGCGTGTCGTGGTGGTCGTGGGCGACGACCCAATCGGCTTTGTCCTGCGGGGTCATTTCGGCGAAGCAATTGGCCTGGCGCAGGGCGAGCTTGGCGGAGAGGGCGTGGACCTTGGCGCGGCGGTCGCCGCTGAGGATGAAGACCTCGCAGCCGCGCTTTTCGAGGACGCGGATTTCGTGCGCGGCGTCGCTGCGCAAATCGTCGCCGAAACGGAACTCGGCGAGCACGGCGCCGTTGCAACTGAAGATGCCGTCGCCGTGGCCGTCGCCCGCCCAGCCGGGGCGGCCGAGGCGCCAGACGTGGTGTTCGGTGCGAAGTTCGAGGCCGAGACCGATGTATTCCTCGACGTGCGGCACCGTGACTTCGCCGACGCCTTCGGCCAGAAGACTCTCGCGCAGGCAGCAACTCACGGGGTGGAGGTTGTGCGTGACTAGCGCGAGGAGCATGCGCTTTTCTTCGGGTTGCAGTGCCGCGAGCGCTTCCGGATTGCGCAAGGCGATGGTCTCCAGCGTGAGGGTACCCGTTTTATCGAAGAGGATTTTCTTCACGCGATCGAGACGCGCCCAGAGGCTGGCGTTGCGGACAAAAACGCCGAGGCGGCGCAGCCTGGCGGCGGCGAGGTCATCGGCCAGCGGGATGGCGACGCCGGAGGCGCACGGGCACGAGACGACGAGGATCGAGATGAGCACCTGCAGCGAGCGGAGGAGATCGCCGGTGGCTCCGTACCAACTGGCGAACCCAAGCGCGCCGATGCCGAGCACGACGACGAGATAGCCGCGAATGAATCGCTCCAGCGCGGTGTGCCGATGCTGCGCGCCGGGCGCGGATTCGAGCAGCCGGTGGAGCAGCGAGTGCGGCCAGGCTTCGAGCGCTTCGAGATCGATGGCGTGCTGGCTGCAATTGATCGCACCGCTTTGCACCACGCGTCCGCGGCGCGCGGTCGTTGCTTCGCTTTCGCCATTGATCCACTCCAGCCCGAGCGAGGCGGCTTCGCTGCGGAGCTTGGACCGCACCGGGATGGCCTGCCCTGGCGCGATCCGAAAGGCCGTGCCGCGAACGATCTCGCTGATCGGAATCTTCCCGCCGGTTTCGAGTTCCTCCACCGGTGGCAGTTCGCCGTGCGTGGCGAGCAGGCAGTTGCGATTGCGCTCGACGGCCTTTTGCTGAAGCCAGCGGCCGACGAGCATGAGGAACACGAAGATCGAGACGAAATCGAAGTATTGAAAGGCCGTCGCGCCGCGGCTCCACGCGAAGACCGATCCGGCGTAAGCGGCGAGCAGCCCGAGCGAAATCGGCAGATCGATGTGGAGCATGCCCTGCCGCAGACTGTGCCAGCTCCGACCGATGAAATAACTGCCGCCGATGATCAGGCTGAGCGTGCTGATGCCGAGCGTGAGTCGATTGAACAACGCGGCGAACTGGAAACCCGCGTCCATGCCGAGATAGCCGGGCAGCGTGAAGAGCATCACGTTCATCGCGAGCGCAGCGCAGAGGCCGAGGCGGATGGTGAGGGCGCGACTCGTGTCGGGCGTCTTTTCACCGCGCGGGCCGAGGAGGTAGCCGAACGATTGCAGGCGCCGGGCGAGCTTCAGGATGTCGCAACCGCCGCGCCGCCAGCGCAGACGCATGATCCCGCGCGAGGGATCAACGCTGACCTCAAGGACCCCGTTCGTGCTCCCGGCGACTTTTTCGATGAGCCAGACGCAGCCGATGCAGGAGATGCCCTGAAGGCCGAGTTCGAGCTGGCACGTGCTTTCCCCGGACGCCTCCGCAGCGTCGACGAGCGCGCTGAGCCACGTGAAATCGCGCTGCTGGAAGACAAAGGATTTCACCGGCTGGATCCCGTCGTCCTGCAACTCGTAGAACTTGCCCAGGCCGTTGCGGGTGATGAGATCGTGGACGAACTGGCAGCCCGCGCAGCAGAAATCCGGGCGGTGCGCAGTGGGCCGAAAACCGGTGCCGCAGTGGATGCATTGGCTGATCGCCGCGGGCGGCGTGATCAAATCGCCCGATGGCTGTCTAGTGACAGGAGCCATGGATCGGGATGGTCGCGCGCCAGACGAGGAGGAGGGCGGAGCAAAGCGCGAGCGACTGTTGCGTCCAGCGCAGGGCATTCGGAGAGAGCGAGCCCTGGAGACGGATGAACTGAAGCTGCGCCAGGGCGTAGAGCGGGATGGTGCCCGCGGAAAAGGCGGCGAGGAGCAACGCGCCGCGCCACCACGAACCCGCGACGACCGCGACGGCGAACATCAGCCAGAGCGGACCGCATGGAAGCAGCGGAGTAAGCCAGCCGAGCGACCGCCGGAGACGCAGGCGGAACAACAGCGCCGAGAACCACCGCGGCTGCGGCAGCTTTTTCTCCAAACCCAGGCCGACGAGGAGGAGAACGGCGGCGAGCGCCCACGGGGCGAAGTGGGCGATCGAGCCTTTCAGCAGCGCGGCGATGCCCTGGCCGAAGGCACCGCAGAGCAGTCCCGCGAGAGCGTAGGAACCCATGCGGCCCAGATGATACTCCACGGGCCGGGCGCGGACGGCGCAGGCGAGCGGGCCGCACATCGCCACGCAGTGGACGCTCGTCACCGCACCAGCGGCGAAAGCGGCCAGCGGGGTGGCGACGGAGTTAATGTCCATGCTCGATGGGAACACTCGGTTCCTGATGTTTCACCGCGATGACCACCATGGTGATCGACGCCGACATCATCAATACGGTCCCGAGCACGATCCAGATCCAGGGGCGGTCTTTCATGGGAGCCGGGGTTTGTCGTCGTCGAGCGGGAGAAGCGCGGCCCGCTCGTTGGAGTGATCGCGACCGAGGAAAACGGTGACGAACAGGATGGCGAAGAGCGCGGCGAGAACGACGCCGACGAAGATGGTGATCGAGAGCGCGTTCATGTCAGCGATTGGCGGAAGACGATCACGACGACCGCGACCCAGGTAAGCATGGCGAGCGTGTAGCCGGCGGCAATGCCGAACCAGGAGGCACGTTCAGAGGCGGGAGATTCGATGGATTCGTTCATTTGTCTGGACCGATGAATGGGACGCTCTTGCGGAAAACGGTGCCGCGGCCGGGAATGTCAGCGCTTACTTCAAGATGAAAATCGCCGCGGAAGTCGGCACGCGGCAGGGCGATGATGAGCGGGGTGAGTTGCTCGCCATGAGCGGGAACGTCGAGCCCCGCATCACTTTCGCTGACCTGCACGGGGACCGGCGAGGAGACGCTGAAATTGAAATGCTGCGGTTGGTTCCGTTTGTTCTGCACCCGGAGGAGGTATTGATTTCGCACCTGCCCTTCAGCGAGGATATAGCTAACTCCCGGCATCCGCGTGACCGTAATCGTGGCCGGCCGCAACGTGGAAAGGCTGAACGTCATCGCGGTGGCCCCGAGGAGCATGAGACCGGTATAAAGAATGATCCGGGGACGGACAATCTTCGTGGCCTTGCCGACCAGGCCATTCATGGAGCTGTAGCGGACGAGACCACGGGGACGCTCCAGTTTATCCATGATCGCGTCGCAGGCATCGACGCAGGCCGCACAGCCGATGCACTCCATTTGCAGGCCCTGCCGAATGTCGATGCCCGTGGGACAGACGGCGACACAACGTCGGCAGTCGATGCAATCACCCGCTCCGGCGGTCCCCTTCTTTCCGCGCGGCTCACCGCGTCCCGGATCGTAGCCGATGACGAGCGTGTGGTTGTCGATCAAGGCCGATTGAAGCCGGCCGTAGGGGCAGAGAACGATGCAGAACTGCTCGCGGAACCACGCAAAATTGAACCAAAGAGCGGCGGCGACGATGAAAACGAAGGTGAAGGCACCAAAGTTTTCAAACGGCCCCTGCCGCATCATCGAATACAAGCGCGGGATGGAAACGAAGTATGAGATGAAGACGTGCGCGATCAAGAGAGCGAAGACGGCGAGGGTCAGCATCTTGCCGCCGCGGCGGAGGAGCTTTCGCAGCGTCCACGGCGAACGGTCGAGTTGCTCGCGCGCCGGTGCATCGCCTTCGAAGAAGCGCTCGATGCGATGGACGACATCGAGGAAGACGGTCTGCGGGCAGGCCCAACCGCACCACACCCGGCCGAGGAGCGCGGTGAGGTAAAACAGCGCGAAGCCCACCCCACTGACCAGGAAGAATGCGACCCACAAATCCTGAAGCACGAAGGTCAGCCCCATGAGGTGGAACTGGCGGCTGACGATATCGAGGAACACGGCGGGATTTCCATTGATAGGAATCCACGGCAACCCGGCGTAGACAACCATGATTGCGAGTCCGACCAGCGCCCGCCAGGTGGTGAAGCGGCCCGCGACGCTCGCGGTGTGGATGAAACGGCGCGAACCGTCGTCATTGATCGTCGTGACGCTGTCGCGAGATGGATTAACGACGGGCATGGGAGACTATGGGGTGGCTGCCGGAGCGACGACGGGAACCCAGGGGGCGATGGTCACGGGTTCACCCTCCTTGTGGTAGCTGAGGATATAGGCAACGCTCTCGACAGATTTCTGCCGCCCAAGGATCGGCCCCCAGGTCGGCATTCCTTTCGCAGGCACTCCGTCGATCACGAGTTTCACCAGTTCGGTTGGCTTTTCGCTATGGACCCACGCGGTGTCCCTCAGGTTTGGACCAATCTGGCCGCTCAGATCGGGAAGATGACAGGCGACACAACTGGTCAGAAACGTCGTCTTGCCGGCGGCGACAACCTGCGGATCGCGACTCATTTCCCACAGGGCCGCATCCGTTAGTTCGGTGGCGTTCCGCGCGGCGAGTTTTGCGTTCTCCTTCATCTTCTCCTCCAATGCGAGACCCGGCGAAGGGCCGGACTCGCCAGCGTGATAAGTGAGCCAATAGAAGAACGAAAAGACGATTGAACCGTAGAGTGTGAAGAGCCACCAGTTCGGCATTCTCTTGTCGAACTCCTGGATGCCGTCGTAGGTGTGCGGGCGGAGTTCGTTGGGATCGTCAGCGGGTTGATTCATGAGTGTCGTCCTGGAGCGGCAGAGTTTCGAGATGGTGAATCTGCGCGCGCGGCAGGCGCATCGCGCGTATGACTGTGGCAATGAAAACAGCGAGGAAGAGCAGGATGCCGATGGCGTTCAGCCAACGCTGCCATTCTTCGACGAAGATGCGGTGGAACATGGGAGTGAGTTAGGGAAGCGCTGCCGTTTTGACTGGTTCGGCACCAGTGGCCGGTGCCGCGGATTTTCCGAGCTTTTGCAGGTAACTAATAAGCGCGACGATCTCGCGATCTGGTTCGATGTTGGCCCCGGCGGTCTTGAGTTCCGCGGCAATGGCCTCGGACTGAATGGCGACGGCTGCCTTGATCTGCGCTTTGTCCATCGCCGGCATGGGGACTCCGAGGAGGCGCATCACTCCCACCTTGCTCTCGAGCGATTCGACGTCCGTGTGCGCGGTGTAGAGCCAGGGATAGTTGGGCATCGTCGAACCGGGTGATAGTTCGCGCGGGTCGCGCATGTGTTTATAGTGCCAGAGGTTGTTGTACTTCGTTCCTTCGCGAGCGAGATCGGGACCGGTTCGTTTGGATCCCCATTGATAGGGGTGATCGTAGATCGACTCGCCCATCTTCGAGTAGGGACCATAGCGAAGCACATCGCCCACGAGAGTGCGGATCTGCTGCGAGTGGCAGTTGTAGCAGCCTTCGCGGACGTAGATGTCGCGGCCGGCGAGTTCGAGGGGAGTATACGGAATCTGAAGGGTTCCCTCGAGATTGGCCGCCTTGTTGATGATGATCGTGGGGATGATCTGGACGATTCCACCGATGAGCACGGCGACAGTGGTGAGCAACGTGAAGGGCAAGGAGTTGGCGAGGAGCGTTTCATACCACTCGCTCCAGCGGCTGCCGGTTTCCTGTTTGTGGAGAAAGGCAAAGAGCACGCTGGAAACCGCGCCGATCATGGCGAGACCGGCCCAGATTCCTGAGAGGGCGCCCCACGCGATGAGGAAGAAGATGGTGAGCAGCGTATAGATGACCGGCGCGCTGATCAGCCCGCGACCGAGGCCGACTGACTCCCATTTCGATTCGGCGACGTAGACCTCGACGGCCCCGTTCACTTTTTCCGCACCGCGAATGGTCTGGAACAGATTCCAGCCCATCATCACCCAGCCGACGAGATACATGAAACCACCCAGCGCGCGGATGTGCATGAGCGGCAGGGTCGCGGTGACGGCTTCGCTGAAGTTGGGATAAGCGAGGACCGAGCCGTGCTCGGTCGTGGCGCTGAGCATGAGGCCCTGCGCGATCCCGCTGATCCACATCGCGGCGACGTAGAGGAGGATGCCAACGAGCGAGAGCCAGAAATGCATGTTGGCGAGCCCCACGGAATGCAGCGGTCGCTTCCAAAGCCGCGGCGCGAGCCAGTAGAACATCCCGGCGGCCATCAACCCGTTCCAGCCCAAGGTGCCGCTGTGGACGTGGCCGATGGTCCAGTCGCTGTAGTGGGAGAGCGCGTTGACCGCCTTGATCGAGAGCAGCGGTCCCTCGAAGGTGGACATGCCGTAGAAGGTCACCGCCGCGGCGTAAAACTTGAGCACGGGATCGGTGCGCAGTTTGTGCCAGGCGCCGCGCAGAGTGAGCAGACCGTTGAGCATTCCGCCCCAGCTCGGCGCCCAGAGCATGAGCGAGAAGATCATGCCGAGGGACTGCAGCCACGAAGGCAGCGACGTATTTAACAAATGATGCGGACCGGCCCAGATATAGAGGAAAACGAGGGACCAGAAGTGGACGATCGAGAGCCGGTAACTATACACCGGACGTTCCGCCGCCTTCGGCAGAAAGTAATACATGATGCCGAGGATCGGCGTGGTGAGAAAGAAGGCGACCGCATTGTGTCCATACCACCACTGGACGAGCGCATCCTGGACGCCGCCGAAGAGCCCGTAGCTGTGCGTGAGACTGGTCGGAACGGAGAGATGGTTGACGATATAGAGAACGGCAATCGTGATGACCGTGCTGATGTAGAACCAGATGGCGACGTAGAGGGTGGGCTCGTTGCGTTTGGCGATGGTCCAGAAGAAGTTGATCGCGAAGACGATCCAGATGACGGCGACGCCGATGTTGATCGGCCAGATCAGCTCGGCGTATTCCTTGCCCCGGGTGAGCCCGAGCGGAAGGGTGATGGCGGCGGCGACGATGATGAGTTGCCAGCCCCAGAAGTGAATGGCGGAGAGGAGATCGGACGCGAGCCGCACCTTCAGCAGCCGCTGCATGGAATAGTAGATGCCGGAGAACATCATGTTGCCGACGAAGGCGAAGATGACCGCATTCGTGTGCAGCGGACGGAGACGACCGAAAGTCAGGAAGGAGGTATTGAAGTTGGCCTGCCACCACGCGAGCTGGGTGGCGACGAGCACGCCGACGAGCATGCCGACAAAGCCCCAGATGACGGAGGCGAGCATGAAGCGGCGGACCGTTTCGTCGTCGTATTCGATGAGCGTCTTTTGGGCGGTGGGTGCGGTGGTCATGAAAGCGGGGTGGCGGAAGGAGCGTTCGGATGGCCGAAGGTGCGGGCGGCGCCAACCGGCGCGCGGCCGGCGTGGGGAAGAAGCGGGGGAACCTTCGACCTCACGTCGGCAGCGGCCGGGGGGCAGCGGGGACTTCGGCGGGGGGAACCGGGGCGGCGATGGAAACCGAGGACGAGGTGTCTTCCCGCCGACCACAGCGGCACTCGCCGCAGCGCGTGCATGCCTTCGTTTCGGCGTGGATTGGAGAGACAGGAGTTTGGTCCATCGACGACCGCACTTTGCCTTCGATGAGCCCGGCCTGCTCTCCTCCGATTGTGCAAGGCTGGCCGTTCCTTGTCTTGCCGGGGGCCCAAAGGGGGATTACAGCCTCTGCTGTGAGCCAAAGCGACCTCCACCAAATCGCCGAAAAACTGTCGCATTCGCAGATCCTGCGCGACTACGAGCGGGCGTTCAGCGAGGCCACCGGGCTGCCGCTCGCCTTTCAGCGCACGGACTCGCTGCAACCCGCACTCCGGGCGAGCGCCTTTGCCAATCCCTTCTGCGTTGGGCTCAGCGCCTCCCATGAAGGTTGCCGGCTGTGCCACGAAGTGCAGCAGAAGCTGACCGCACCCGGAACCACCGACAGCCGCACCGAAAAGTGCCCCGCCGGTCTCACCGATTCCGCCGTACCCGTGCGGCTGGGGCAGCAGACGATCGGCTTCCTCCAGACCGGGCAGGTGGCGCTGCGCAAGCTGAACCACACGACCTTCAAGGCGCTGGTGAAATGGCTCGACGCCGGCGGGGCGCATGCGGACTGGCATGCGCTGGAGAAGAGCTACCTCGAAAGTCCGCAACTCGGGCCGGTGCAGTACGACGCGATGGTCCGCTTGCTCGAAGTATTCGCCCAGCACCTCTCGCTCGCCGCCGAGCGGATCGCCACCCAGCAGGACCTCTCCGAACCGCCGCTGGTGACCCGGGCGCGGCAGTTCATCGAGGAGCATCAGGGCGAAGACATCACCCTCGACGACGTGGCAAAGGCGGTCCACGCGAGCACCTTCCACTTCTGCAAGATGTTCAAGAAGGCGACCGGGATGACCTTCACCCACTACCTCTCGCTGAGCCGCGTAGCGAAGGCGAAGGCGCTGCTCGCGAATCCGCAGCTTCGCATCTCGGAGATCGCCTACGAGGTGGGGTTTAATTCACTGACTCATTTCAACCGCATGTTCCGCAAGCTGACCGGCGAATCGCCGACGGCGTACCGGGAGGCGCTCGCCGCTGCTTAGCGACGGCAACCCCAAATTACCACCGCGGGGGCATGCGCCCAGGCGCGTTTTTCGGCGGGTGTGCGGAAAATCAAGACAGCGTGTCATCCTGGGGATCCGGGTCGGGAAGCTTTCCCGCGGTCAAGCCGACGGAACGGCTGGTGATCACGGTTGCGACTGCAAATCACCCCGCGCTACGGCGCGCTCGCCATTTTTCTCCCTCGCTGCCACGTTTCTGAAACCATGACCGCCGCCGCCCGTTTCCGTCGTTACGCCGCCCGCATCGAAACGCTCGAAGCCCGCATCGCCCCGGCGCTCCTCACCACGCTGAGCTGGCAGGGCGATGTGAACAACCAGTGGGGCGGCGGCACCGCCGGGACGAATACGAACTGGATCTCCGTCGCCGCGCCGAACAGTCTCCCGAAGGACGGCGTGGTGCTCTCTTTCCCCTCGGGTGCGGCGCAGAAGACGAATGTGAACAACCTGACCGGGCTGGATCTGCGGAGCCTCGCCTTCGGCGATGTGGGATACGACATCACGGGGAATGCGGTCACGCTCTCGAGCGGCGTCGCGGCGAATCTGACCGCGGCGGGAAACAATGAATTTCACCCCACGATCACGCTGGCGGCGAACCAGACCTTCACCTACTCGAGCACGGGCAACTCAGTGCTCGCGCTCGACACCGTGGATCTGGCCGGCAAGACGCTGACCGTGGATGGCACGGCGACGATTCGCTTTGGCACGCTCTCAGGAACGAAGCTGACGGGCGCCGGTGCGGTGATCAAGAATGGCACGGGTGGGCTGGCGATCGGCGACGGCAATGACTTCACCGGCCCGGTGACGGTGAATGCGGGCACGCTCGGCGTGGCGAACGATGGGCTCGGCGCGACCGGCCCAGGCAATGGTACGGCCGTGGCCAGCGGGGCCTCGCTCAGCCTGCCTGGCAATACCACGGCGGAAGATTTCACGATCAGCGGGAACGGCACCGCGGGGCAGACGGGCGCGATCTCCGCAGGGCTGGCAAACAACACGCTGAGCGGCGCGATCCGACTCGGCGCGAATGCGACGATCGCGCAGGCGCCGACGTCGGGCGGCAGCCTCACGCTCACCGGGGCGATCGGCGCGGCGGATGATGCACTCGCGATTCTCACGGTGCAGATGGGGAATGCGGCGAACAACTTCGCACTCGCGGCGGCCACCACGCTCACGATGGAACTCGCAGGCACGACGCCCGGCGCGGGAGGGCACGATCAGCTCAAGGTCGTGGGCTCGATCAATCTCGCCGGGGCGACGCTGAACGTCGTGCCGTCCTTCACCCCGCAGGTGGGCGACAAGTTCACCCTCGTGGAAAACGACGCGATCGAGGATGTGGTCGGCACCTTCGCCGGGCTGGCGCAGGGGGCCACGATCACGGCGGGCGGAGTGAATTTCAAAATCGCCTACAATGGCGGCGACGGAAACGACGTGGTGCTGACGGTGGACAGCCTGACGAGCGTGCCGATCCCGATCACGCTCTCGGCCGATGGCAAGACGGCGACATTCCTCGATGTGGACGGCGATCAGGTGACGGTGAAGACCAACAAGGGTCCGTTTCTGCGGAGCGACTTCGTCGGTGTCGCCACGGATCTCTCCAGCACCGGGCAGCTCCAGCAGCTCAATCTCACGACCCGCCCGAACGATTTCAAAGGCGCGAGTCTCACCATCACGGCGAAGCCGGGGCCGCTCGGTGGAAATGGCTTGGTGAATGTCGGTTACGTGAACGCGACGGGCATCGACCTCGGCGTGGTGAAAATCGGCGGCGACCTCGGGCGCATCGCGGCGGGCACCGTGGGCGGGGAGGTGAAAGTGCCCGCGATCAAATCGCTCTCCGTGGAAAGCCTCGGCCTGCTCGGCACGAGCACGCAGGCGAACGGCGGCACCGTGACGAGCGCAATCGCAGGCGCGCTGCCGAAGCTGGTGGTGCAGGGCGACGTGCGCGGCGACATCCTGCTGGACAGCATCGGGGACGGGCGGCTCGGCTCGGCGAAGATCGGCGGCACAGTCCAGCCGCTCGCTGGCTCCAGCGTCACGCTGTTTGCCGCCGCCGGCATCGGCTCGCTCACCGTCGGCGGCGATATCCGCTCCGGCGATTTCTCCGTGTTGGTCGACGCCGGAGTGGGCGCACTCGGTCTATTGAGCGTCGGCGGGAGCGTCGTCGGCTCGGCGGCCCAGCCGGTGCGGATCAATGTCTTCGGCCAACTCGCCGAGCCAGCCGGCGGGCTCGACCTCGCGCTCGCGACGATGAAGGTCGGCGGCAGCGTCGAATCCCTCCTGCTCGTCGCGGGCAATGCGGGCTCAGGCAATGCGGATGCCGCGATTGGGAGCATCAGCGTCGGCGGCGACTGGATCGGCAGCAGCGTGATCGCGGGCGCGTTCGCCGGCACGGATGGCAAATTCGGCACCGCCGACGATGTGAAAAACTCCGGCGCACGCGACAACGCGGACCTCTTTTCCACGATCAGCAGCTTCACGGTGAAAGGCCAGGCGCTCGGCACGGCGACGAGCACGACCGATATGTTCGGCATGGTGGCCGAGCGGATCGGGAAAGCGAAAGTCGGCGGGCGCACGTTTGCGTTCACCAAGGGCGCGACGCCGGAAGCGTTCTTCGCCGCGCCCACCGGCATCGGCGCGGGCGCAGAGAATCCCGCGTTCGACTTCACCATCCGCGAACTCGGTTCCACCACGCCGACGCCCACCTTTGGCGGACCAAATCTGACCGTCTCTGCGGATGGCAGGATCGCCACCTTCACCGACGTGGACGGCGACCTCGTCACGGTGAAGCGCAGCGCGGGCACGTTCGTCGCGGGGGACTTCACCATCGCGACCGTCGCGAGTGGCGGCGGTCAGCTCCAATCGCTCGCACTGACGGCAGCGCCCGGCGACGGATTCTTCGACCTCAGCATCACCGCGAAGCCCGGCGCGGAGGGCGGCAATGGTCTCGTGAATGTCGGGCAGGTCACCCACTCTCCGACCGCCAAAGTCGGGACCTCCACGGTCGCCGGAGACCTCGGCGGATACTTCGCGCTCGGCAGCGACGGATCGGAGCCACACCTGCGTTCCCTCTCCGTCCATTCCCTCGGCCGGCTCGGCACGACCACCGGCACGACCGGGCTCCTCGTCAACGTCCAGGGTCCGCTACCAAAATTCACCGTCGCTGCCGACGTGCACGAAATGGAGATCCGCGTCTTCGGCAACAATGCCAACCTCGGCAAGCTGACCCTCGGCGGTTCGTTCGACGGGAGCGCAGCCCAGGGAATCGGGCCGATCAACATCGGCGGCACCCTCGGTGAGTTGAATATCCGCGGCAGCTTCCAGAGCGGCAACGCCGCTGGATCGGGCGCGATCACGGCCGGCACCATCGGCCGTCTCAGCATTGGCGGCGACCTCGTGGGCAGCGTGGCTGTCCCGGTGGAAGTCAAGGCGTTCGGCCAGTCCACCGTCCCCACTGCGGGCCTCGATGTCGCGATCCAGAGCGTCACGGTGAAAGGCGGCGTGGAAAACACGCGGATACTCGCTGGCGGCACGACGAATGCCGACGCGGCCATCGGCGCGATCAGCGTCGGACGGGCGTGGCTCGGGAGCAGCGTCCTCGCCGGCGTCCAGGCGGGCACCGACACCGTCTTCGGCACGTCCGACGACACCAAAGTGACCACCGCTCCGCTCCGCGATGTGGCCACGCGCTTCTCGACCATCGCGAGCATCACGATCAAAGGCCAGGCGCTCGGCACGGCGACGAGCACGACCGATATGTTCGGCATCGTGGCCGAGCGGATCGGGAAAGCGAAAGTCGGCGGGCGCACGTTTGCGTTCACCAAGGGCGCGACGCCGGAAGCGTTCTTCGCCGCCCCCACGCTCCCCGGCGCGGGCGCAGAGAATCCCGCGTTCGACTTCACCATCCGCGAACTCGGTTCCACCACGCCGGCCTTTGGCGGACCAATCTGACCGTCTCTGCGGATGGCAGGATCGCCACCTTCACCGACGTGGACGGCGACCTCGTCACGGTGAAGCGCAGCGCGGGCACGTTCGTCGCGGGCGACTTCACCATCGCGACCGTCGCGAGCGGCGGCGGTCAGCTCCAATCGCTCGCCCTGACGGCAGCGCCCGGCGACGGATTCTTCGACCTCAGCATCACCGCGAAGCCCGGCGCGGAGGGAGATTGCTGCCCTACAGCAGTTGCCCCTGCTGCCCGCCGGTCGCTTCCTTCTGCGCTTTTTTGAAATTCACCGGCGAGGCGGCGGCGTCCGGGACAAGTGGGGGCAGGTCCAGGGCGAGCAGCTGCGTCGGGATGCTCGGCGCAAATTGCAGCGTCTGCTCCGCGGGCGTCTTTGCCTTGTCGTAAAAGGCATCCTTCAGCCGCTTTTCGCTCTCATCGAGAAGGCGAGTTGAGTCGATGCCGATAATGGTTAGTCGGAGAGCGAGAGAAGATGATTGAAGTTGATTACATCCGCGTTGATTGAGCCCAAATAATTCGCGAGGGGAAAATCATCCGTGAGAACGAGGTAACGCCCACGAGCAATCTCAGCGATGACCGAATCCGTCAACCCGAAGTGAGCAAAAGACGTGGACGCCGCGCCCGCTTTGGAAGTTAGGTATGGTTCGTCTAGCAATCCGAAGCTGCTCTGGAGCTGCTGGAAGAAGGAGTTCCGCAGGCCATAGGGAATGTCGTTACCGAGTAGATTACTGACCTCAGTAAGGATGTTAGGAGTTGTGACCTTCACCTCGAATCGTTCCATGAACGTCTTAACCAGAGCGTAATCAGCAAAGCCAAACTTCCGCGTCCTCCGCAGCTTGGATATTTGGTCGGGGACAAACTCGCCGACGAAATAAAGCATCAGCAAGTTTGTATCAACGAGCAACCCTCGCAGCCGGTACTTGGCTATCAGGCGTTCAAGATATTCGCTCAAGAGGTTCCCGGATCTTCACTGCTTTAACTTTTCCTGTCTCGGTATCGACATCGACCACCTTGTACTTCCGCTCCATGCGTCTCGGGGCAAATCCTTGAAGCGCACCGGACATGATATCGCTCTGTGAATCTCCGGGGACGTCGTATCCGACCGTGATAAACCAATGTTTCTCGTCCTCGCTTAGGACGACCTCTTCCAACTGAAGACGGTTGAAAACGTCTCCAAAGAGTTGGCCACAGTACTGAATGGCCACTTGAACGGCATTTTTTACATCGATCATTTGATTCCTTTACCACCGACGAAATTAAATGCCAACAGCGAGCCGGTGGGCTTGAGGACGCGATGCAGTTCGAGCAGGCGATTGGCCATTAGCGTGAGGTAGGCCATGAGATCATTCTCCTTGAGAAAGCCGCGCGGCGCCTGCATCAGCGCCGAGACATCCGTATTCGGCTGCTGGAGCAGCTCCTCAAACTCCCGCTCCGATTGCTGATTCCAGTGCCACGTATCCTCAAACGCCTCGATCTGCGCCTCGCTCTCATGCCCCTTCGGGCTCTTGAAGAGGAGATTGTAATCCCGCTTCGAGTTGAACGGCGGATTGGCTCGCCCGTCCACCTTCCCCCTCTTGTCCCCTCCGCCTCCTCGGAGATAAATCAAATCCACCGACTCCGCCGCGATGCTCTCG
>JANPHH010000315.1:0-14442 GCA_031424375.1 Chthoniobacter sp.
CCGCGCGAGACGCCGTGGAATCTCATCCACGCCCGCAACGTCGTCACGCTGCTCGAAGCCGGCGCCACCATCATGCCCGCCTCGCCCGGCTTCTACAGCCGCCCCACTTCCCTCGAGCAGCTCGCCGATACCGTGATCACGCGCATCCTCGACCAGCTCGGCCTGCCGGTCCCCGACGCCTATCGCTGGGCGGAAAAATCCGAGTGAAGTCGGAGCCACCTCCGCCCTGGAAGATCCGCTGGATCGCGCAGCTCGCCTCCTGGGTCATGCGTGCCCTCTTTCGCACGCTCCGCTTCCGCTTCATCGACCACGCCGGGGTCCTCACCGATCCACCCGCCGAGCCGCTCCTCTGGGCCTTCTGGCACAATCGCCTCGTCGTCAGTGCCTACATGTTCGAGCGCTTTTTTCCGAAGCGCCGCGGCGCCGCCATGGCGAGCCAGAGCAAGGACGGCGAAATCATCTCGGGCATCATCGCCGCCTTCGGTCTCCGGCCCATCCGCGGCTCCAGTTCCCGCGGCGGCGCCCGCGCTCTCATCGAAATGAAGAGGGCCTACGACGACGGCTACGACGTCGCCATCACCCCCGACGGCCCGCGCGGGCCGCGGTACCACGTCAACCCCGGCATCATCAAACTCGCCCAGCTCACCGGCGCGAAAATCTTCCCGATGCACATCGAGTATTCCCGCTGCTGGCGGCTGAAAAGCTGGGACGGCTTCATGGTCCCCAAGCCCTTCGCCACCGTCACCATCACCTACGACGCGCTGCACCCCGTCGCCGCCACCACGACCGAGGAGGAGTTTGAAGCCGAGCGGGTGAAGCTGGAGCGGCTGCTTCAAGTCGCGGGCGACGAGTAGTGTTTCACGCGTTTCCCCTCGCAGGATGCTAAAGCCCCTCCCGCCGAAACAAAAAATCATCCCACTTCCGGCGGGTCGAGCAACCGTCTCGGGAGATCTCGCGCGCCAGGAACCACTCGAAACGCGATGAGTTCCTCGCCGGAAATGCGGTAGTAAAGGAGGTGCCGGTGAAAGGGCTTCTCAAGGAGGTAAAACCGCAAACCGGCAAGCTGCGACTCTGGATACGCACAGAGCACTCCGAGTTGTGGATTCTGAGCGAGAAACTCGAGCGTCGCCTCGACCGCGCGGGCGTAGTCGAGAGCCAGCGCTTCATCTCGCTGCCGGGCATACCAGCGAGCCTGCTTTGCCACATCGGCAGGAAAGTCGTCGGTATAGACGACGCGCAAACTCATGCGCCGCGATCGTCCGCAATCACCCGCCGGGCCAGTTCGACGAATTCGCCGTTCCGATAAGGACTTGTGGGCTTGCTCACCGCCGCGAGTAGGGAGGCCTTGAGTTCCGCTTCGCCTGGCTCGGTTGGCATTTCCGACGGCGCTGCGGGAAGCCCATCTTCGATCAAACGATTCACCACTTCGTCCGGGGTTGCGTAGCGGCCAGTCTTCAACTGCGCCTGCACGATTTCCTCGGTTCGTTTGCTGAGCGTCACGGTCATGGATGCATTTTCTTCGGCGGCACGGATCAGTCAACGAGGCACTTCGAACCGGATCAGATTGATAAACGACGTGTCCCTTTCTTCTGACCTGTCCCTTTCTTCTGACCTACGACGCGCTGCACTCCGTCGCCGCGACCACGACGGAGGAGGAGTTTGAAGCCGAGCGGGTGAAGCTGGAGCGGCTGCTGCAGATCGCGGGCGAGGAGTAGGTAGCGCCGGGTATTGCGCGGGATCCATGAGCCGACAGCTCGGTCGGGAAACACTGCCGCCTTCTTCTGATCTTCCAGCTCAGCGGCGCATTCACCTGCCGCAATTCCCGCACGGTGGTTCCGGCATCTTCGACGCCGAGTCGCGCCTGCGAAGCTCCCGCGTGGCGCCGACATTGATCAATTTTTTGTCTTGTTTTCGGAAAAATCCCCGTCTGAAATTCCCAACTAGAAGGCCGGCGCGCGAGGTTGGAAAGCGCGCGGATCTTCGTCCCACGGTAAACGCTTATGAAACTTCCGCTTTGTGGAATTGCGCTCATCTTGAGCGCGGCTTTGGCAGCCGCGCAGATCCCGGTGAATGGCCTGGTCGCGAACTATCGCTTCGACGGCAACGGCAACGACTCCGGTCCCAACTCGCTGCATGCCACCTCGCACGGCGCGACGCTGACGGCGGACCGGTTTGGCCGCTCGAATGCCGCGTATGCTTTCAACGGAACCTCCGGTTATCTGGAGGTCGCCGACGATTCACGGCTCAGTCTGCCAACGACCGGCGAGCTTTCCATCTCAGTCTGGATGAGACCTGATGTTCTCACCTTCCCGGACCAGGAAGGCAGCGGCTACGTGCATTGGATGGGGAAAGGCACCCCAGGGCAGCACGAATATGCACTGCGCATGTATGGGTTGGGTAACACCGAGCTGCGGGACAATCGGACGAGCTTCTATGTTTTCAGCGCGGCGGGCGGACTGGGTGCGGGCTCCTACGTCCAGGAGTCGGTGGTCGCGGGAAAATGGATCCATTATGTCGCCACGGTGAGCACGAGCGGCGACCAGATCCGGTGGTATAAGAATGGAGTGCTCAAGGATCAGGACGTTTTCCTCACTGGCACCTTCGCCGTCACGCCCGCCAATGGAACGGCCCCACTGCGAATCGGCACGCGTGATTTCAATAGCTACTTCCAAGGCGCGATCGACGACATCGCCATTTACAACCGCGTCCTGACCGCGTCGGAGATTCACCAGCTCTCCACCTTTCCCGAGCCGGGGACGACGCAGCTCGTCAATGATCCCTTCATCGACGGGAACCGCTCGAATACGACAGGTGGCGACGCCGCGGGGGCGGTCTGGTTTCAAGGGCAGGCCGCCTCACTCACCGTGGTGGATGAAAACAGTGGCATCGGCTCGGGAAATGCGCTGCGTTTTGCGCCGGGCGGCGATGCCCAAAAATTTCTCACCTTCTTCAGCGCTGCCCCGCTGAGCGCCGCGGGCGACACGGTCCGCGCGAGCTTCGACTACCGGTTTTCCACGGCTCCGGGCAGTGTGTCCGGCGGCTTCCGCTTCGGCCTCTACAACTCGAACAGCACGCGCCAAAGCACTGATACGACCGGAACCACGCGCAACGACGACAAAGGCTATGTCGTCTCGACGAACGCCGGCGCATCCGGCACGAGCACGACGGTGAACAGCGAAGACGCCAACGCCACAGGAGGCAGCGACATCCTCGGTGGCTCGCCGCCGTACGGATTGGTCGCGTTGGGCTCGAGTGGCGGTTCGGTCGCGAGTGGCACCACTGCGCATCATGCGCAGCTCCAGATCTCCCGCCTCGCCAATGGCGACCTCGCAGTCTCGGCGCAGATCGACGGCTTGACCGTGGCCTCTGGCACTCATCCGATGGCCTCGGTGCTGACCTCTTCGATCGACGAATTGGCGATCGGCTTTGCCGGCAGTAGCAATCAGCCGGTGCTGCTCTTGGATAACGTGCTGGTCGAGGCGCTCACCTTCCAGACCGTCAGTATGACGTCGACGAATGCGACGGAAGGCGGGAGTGGGACCTTTAACTTCACGCGCACCGCGACGGGCGGTCCGCTCACCGTGACCTACACGCTCTCCGGCACGGCCGTCCCCGGGTTGGACTATCCTGCGCCCGCCGGGACCGTCACCTTCCCGGATGGCGTGGCGACGCAGACGGTGACGATCGCGCCCGTCGCCGACCGCTACCTCGATCCCGGCGATACCGTCATCGCGACGATCGCGGTCGGCACCGGCTACGTGCCGAGCGCAACACAGGCCAGCGCCACGATGACGATCACGGATGCGACCACTTCGCCCTACGAAGTGGTGGCAAAGAATGCAGTCACCATTGCCACCGGCTTCGGCCCCGCCACGAGAAGCGTGCAGACGGTCACCGGTCAGAGCTTCACGCAGGCTCTGCGGATCGACACACCGAGCACCGCGAGCACGCCTTACGAAAGCGGCACGAGCTCCGCGGCGAAGTTCACTTTCGACAAAACGGTGACCGCCGGCGACAAGCTCGTCGTCTCGCTCTGGGCGCGGGCGACGGCGGGCGACGCGAATGGCGAAGCCTACCTGCGCTTGAAGGTGCTGAATTCGTCCGGCGCCGATTCGTCTGGCGAGGCGCCGCGGACCGTGGGTTCGGCGTGGCGCTTGATCGAGGTGCCGTTTCTCGCGGCGTTCGGCTACCCCGCCGGCGCGGGGCAACTCTCGATCTTCGCCGGCTACGGTCCGCAGACCATCGAGATCGGCGCGGTGAGTGTGGTGAATCACGGCAACGTGTCCTACAGCGCGCTCGGCATCCCGCTTTACGAAGGCCGCGAGGCCAACGCCGCGTGGCGCGCCGCGGCCGCCGTGCGCATCGAACAAAATCGCAAGGCGGACTTCACCGTGCAGGTGCGCGATCCCGCGGGCCACGCCGTCCCCGGCGCGACGGTCCGTGTGGCGATGAAGCGGCACGCGTTCGGCTTCGGCTCCATCGCCGGCGCGGATCGGATCGTCAGCACTGACACCACGGACGCGACGTATGGCGACAACCAAAAACTCCGCGACACCTTCCTCGAAATGTTCAACTGGGCCGTGCTGGGCAATGACCTGAAGTGGCCGAACTGGGAGCCGACGAGCGGCACCTTCAATACGACGGCGGCTCTGAATGCTGCGCGCTGGATTCGCGACCATGGCGCGTCCGGCCTGCGCGGGCACAATCTCGTCTGGCCGAGCTGGGCGAAGCTCCCCGCCTGGCTCCAGACGGAATACAACGCGCGCGTCACCAGCGACGGAGTCACGGCGGCGAAGGCGTGGCTGCGTACGCGGGTCCTCGCTCATATCGCGCAGGAGGCGCCGGTCGTGGGCACGCTCGCCACGCGGTGGGATGTGCTCAATGAGCCGTTTACGAATCACAGTTTGCAGGACCTCCTCGGCACGGCCGAAATCGCCGCGTGGTTCCAGCAGGCCCGCACTTTCACTCCCGCCGGCACACCGCTCGCGCTCAATGACTACGACAACGAAGGCGAGGACCTTCCGCACATCAACTTCCTGATCAGCACCATGCAGGGGCAGCCCGCGCCGCTCATCGACGCGATCGGCCTGCAGTCGCATCTCAACGTCCGAACTCTCGCCGGCCCCGACCGGATCCTGACCGTGATGGATCGCTACGCCGCGCTCGGCAAGGCGATCGAGGTCACGGAGTTCGACCTCGGCACCGACGGAGACGAACAGCTCCAGGCCGACTACCTGCGCGACTATCTCACCCTCGCCTTCTCCCACCCGGCAGTGCGGTCGTTCCTCGTTTGGAGTTTTTGGGAAGGTTCCGGAGCCACGCCGGACCGCGCCCTCTATCGCACCGACTGGTCGATCAAACCGAACGGTCAGGCGTGGCGGAACCTCGTCCTCGGCCAGTGGTGGACGGACACGACGGTCACGACCGACGCCAACGGCAACGCCACCATCCGCGGCTTCCACGGCGACTACGCGATCACCGCCACCGCCGGAGTTCGCGCCATCACCGTCGCCGCCACGCTCGGCGCGGGCGGCGCCACCGTCCCGCTGGTCCCGAGGGATTCCACCGCGGTCGTGCTCGCACCGGTCGCGGACGCCTACGTCCAGGATGATCTTGCCACGATGAATTTCGGGACGGCGACGGAACTGCTCACGAAACAAAACAGCACGGCTGGCTCAAACAACCGCGACTCCTACCTCAAATTTGACCTCACCACCGTGCCCGAGATTCTCTCCGCAAAGCTGCGGCTCCGCGCCGGACTCACGGCTGTCTCCGGATCGAACGCGACACTCGCCGTGAGCCTTTCTGCCTGCGCCGTGGCGGATGTTTCGTGGACGGAGAACGGATTGACATGGGACAACCGTCCGGCCCTCGGTGCGGTGCGGGCGAATGTGAACGTCACCGGCACGATGCCCAATCCTGCAACGCAATGGGTGGAACTCGACGTGACCGCGTACCTTCAATCCGAAAAGGTCGCCGGACGAAATGTCGTCACGCTCGCTCTGCACAACAGCGTCGCATCCAATCCGCGCATCACCATCGCGTCGCGCGAAACCGCCGCTCCACCAGAACTCGTCGTCACCACGCCCAAGGGCATTGCGCTCTGGCGGGCGCAGAAGTTTGGCGCCAATGCCGGGACCGCGATCGCCGACGACCTCGCAAACCCAGACAGCGATTCATTTCTCAATGTGCAGGAATATGCACTCGGCGGCGAACCGCTCGAAAACAACGCGGCCATTGCGCCGGTGGCGGGCCGCCGGTTCGTCGGTCCGGCGGAATACCTCACGCTCACGTTCAATCGCGTGATTGACGCGATCGACATCACCTACACGGTCGAAGGGACGAGCACCCTGGAGAATCCGCTGAGCTGGCAGCCGATCGCCCGCGGCACCGGGTGTGGATTACCGGTTCCCGTGGGTGCTGCCCAAGTCTCCGAAAGCGGCTCCGGCACCGTGCGGACGGTCGAAGTGCGCGACTCCGTGGCATTCGCCCCTGGAGTCCGACGATTCCTCCGCCTGCGAATCGAACGGCAATAAGAGGGCGTCGAAAAAGTCTGCTGGCGAGACTGGAGTGCTGCGGCGCACGCACAGAGAGTAAACGCTTTACCGCCAGGGCTGGCGATAGAGCGCCTGCAACTCAGGCGCGGAGAGCGCGCGGTTGTAGACTCGCACTTCATCGATCAGGCCGTCGAAGTTCTGCCAGGTCCCCGTGTCCACCGCTCCGATGGTCATCCACATTCGGTCCGTCGGATAATTGATCGTCTCGCTGGTTTTCCCTTCGGCCACGGGTTCGCCGTTGACGTAGAGCGTGAGGGCGCTGAGGCGGGGCGAGAGCTTGTCGATGGTCGCGGCGACGAAATACCACGTCTCGGGGGCGAGCACTTTTTCCGACCAGATGGAGACGTGCTGATTCAGCATCGGCGTGCCGGTCGGGGAGAGGTGGATCTCGTTCTCAAAGACGGTGAACTTCGGGCTGCCGGTGACGGAACGGTCGGTGCGAATCTCCAGGGTGCCGTTCGGGTAGAGATGCAGGGTCCAAGGATCGCGCCCGAATTGTGCGTCGCCGAACCAGGCAATCTGCGAGCCCCAGATCGGAGCGATGGTCTTGTAGTTGACCCATGCGGAGATGGTCATCGCTTCCTTCAAATCGAAATCCGGGTGAGGCTGCATCGTGACCGAATCCCAAGACACTTCCCGGCTCACTCTTGCGTCGGCGGGATTGGCGCGCAGGCGGAGGGCACGCCCGTGAATCCCAGGTTCCGACTTCGCGCCGCGCTGAATGGTATCGTGGTTTCCCCGTCCGCTCGCATCGCTCGCGTCGCCGCGGTCGAAGTTCCAGTAGCCCACGAGACCGTTTGTCGGAGCGGGTTCCGGATTCGCATTCGCGGGAGGCCGCACCGCGCTGGAAAAAAATTCGACCGGCGGTTGCGGCGCAGCCTCATCGGGCTCCTGGGTCGCGGGCTTTGCTGGCTGCAGGGTGACATTGCCCTGCCGGGCGATGGCTCGGAGCCCTTTGAAAATCGGGTTTGCGGGACTCAGCGGATCGCCGAGCACCGCGGCAAGTTTCTTTAGCGCCTCCTCGTTGGGCTCGCCCTCGGTCACCGCGGGGTAGAGCACCACCCCGAAGATTTTCACGTCACCGACGATGCGTCGGAGGACGATCTTTGCCGCGGTTGGATATTTTCTCAGCGGGATGACATAAGTGTCGGTGGTCGCTTCCTTGCCGACCTCGACCAGATTGCCGAAAAGATCGACCTCGACCGCCCGGTCTTGGGCATCGAAGAGCTGGACCACGATGTCCGCCGCGTCGCCGGCTTCGAAGAGAATGGTCGCGATCAGATCCTCGTTCATTTTCTGCCGATCGAGCGAGATCGTCAGCCGCCCCGCGCCCTTCGCCGCCGTAGCTTCCGCGCGCCAGCAGTGCGGATCGTCACGGAAGGTGCCGCCTTGCTGCTCCACCTTTGTCAGCCACGCGGGAGCGTTGGCTTCCACCAAGGCCGCGGGGCTGTTGAAACGTGCGCCGAAGCTCAGCTCCGCCGTCTCCGGCTCCGGTGCCGCTGTCGAGATCTGGACGAGAGCGCAAAGGATCGAAAATTGGAAGAGCGACCGGGAGGCCTTCATAGCACGAGCATCGGGCGGAAGCCTCACCCGGCGTGGCGAGTTGTCCATTGGATAAACGCCACCGACGAACGCCGCCGGGCTCCGAAAAAACAAAACCGATGGGACAGGTCATTTACATGGCGGCTGAAAACCTGGGACGGCTTCATGGTCCCCAAGCCCTTCGCTACCGTCACCATCGCCTCCGACGCCCTGCACCCCGTCGCCGCGACCACGACCGAGGAGGAGTTTGCCCCGCTCGTTACCAAACTCCGTTTGGTAACGCCGTAACGGACGAAACTCCGTTTCGGCCGCAGGCGAGCCGCGAGCAAGGCTCCGGGACGAAACGGAGATCGCCCTCTCGGGTAGGGCGGGCGTCCCGCCCGCCGGTTCAGGCGTCCCGCCTGAACGAACTTCCGATCCGTCGTCCGACCTGGCACCCAAAGGCCGCGACGCAAGATGCGTCGCTCGGCGGGCAGGATGCCCACCCTACCCGGAACGCAGCCCGCAAAGCGGCAGCACCTTTCCCGAACCCGCGCTAAATGGCGGTTGCGTTCGTTCGCCCGGCGCGCGCATTTTCCCCCCATGACGCTCATCGACGGCAAGGCCATCGCGGCCCGGATCAACGAAGAAAATCGCGCGGCCATCGCGGAACTCGCGGCGCGCGGGCACACGCCGGGATTGGCCGTGGTGCTGGTGGGGGCGGACCCGGCTTCGCAGGCTTATGTGCGGAGCAAGGACAAGACGTGCCGGGAGCTGGGGATGTTTTCAGTGAAGCATGAGCTACCGGCGGAGACGACGCAGGCGGAGCTGATCGCGCTGGTGCAGACGCTCAATGCCGATCCCGCGATCCACGGCATCCTCGTGCAATCGCCGCCGCCGAAGCACATCGACGAACGCGCGGTGGTGGAGGCGATCGACCCGCGCAAGGACGTGGACGGCTTTCATCCGATGAACGTGGGCAAGCTGGCGCTGGGCGATGCGGATGGGTTTGTGCCCTGCACGCCGCTCGGCTGCCAGCGGCTGCTGATCGAGGCGGGGATCGAGACGAAGGGCGCGAACGTGGTGGTGCTCGGGCGGTCGATGATCGTGGGCAAGCCGCTCGCGTTGCTGCTGATGAATAAGGGGCCGGGCGGCGATGCGACGGTGACGGTGGCGCATTCGCGGACGCGCGATCTGGCAGCGGTGTGCCGCGAGGCGGATATCCTGATCGCGGCGATCGGGCAGCCGGAGTTTGTGCGGGCGGATTTTGTGAAGGAGGGCGCGGTAGTGATCGATGTAGGGATCAATCGCGTGCCGGCTCCGGAGCTGCCGAAAGGCTCGAAGCTAGTGGGCGATGTCGCTTTCGCCGAGGTAGCGCCGCGGTGCCGCGCCATCACGCCGGTGCCCGGCGGCGTCGGGCCGATGACGATCGCGATGCTGATGAGCAATACGATCGCGAGCTGCCGGCGGTGGATGGCGTGAGGAGAGAAGCGCAGGAAATCGCGCATCTTGTGCTCCGCGCGGCGGACTGGTAGTCCCTCCGGCGGTTTCTCTGACTAGCTGGCCTTGGGTGCCGGGAGTGGCAGTTGGCGAGGGGAGCTTTGTCTCCGGAAGTCTATCGCCATGAAACCTCACGATCTCGCCCGCCAAATCCTCGCCACATCGATCGCCGCAGTGCTGCTCACGGTCACGCCCGTCTTGGCCGCGACTTCCACCTGGACCGGCGCACCACCCAGCGCCAGCAACGATTGGAGCAACCTCTTCAACTGGAGCGGGGGCGTCCCCGCAAACAACGGCACGGCGGACCTCATCTTCGGTACGACCCCGCGCCCCAATCCGAACCTGACCAGCGCGTGGAGCGTGCTTTCGGTGACCTTCAACAACACGGCCCCCGCCTACATCCTTTCATCGGCGGGGGGCTTCACGCTCACCGTCGGCGCGGGGGGGATCACGAACTCCGATCCCGACACGCAGACGATCAATCATCCGATCGCACTGAGTGCGCCGCAGACATGGACGGCGTCGGCGGGCAACCTGGAGGTCTACGGGGCGATCAATCTGGGCGGTCAGGCGCTGACCATCGACGGGGCGGCGTTGACCTACCTCGGCAGCGCGATCAGCGGAGGGGGCAGCTTGAATAAGAGCGGGACGCAGACCTTGATCCTGACTGGCGCGGCGACTTACTCGGGCACGACCAATGTGAACGCGGGCCGGCTGCATCTCAATCTCTTCGCCAATGCCAACGGAATCGGCGGGACGATCAATGTCGGCGACGGTCTGGCTGCGGACCTCGATTTCTTGCAAAACAACACGAGCCACCAGATCGCCGACAGCGCGACGGTGAACGTGTCGGCCACGGGGGTGTGGGAGTTGAATGGCTCGCGCGAAACGATCACGACGTTGAGTGTGAGTTCGTCGGCGCTCAACGCCGGCGCGGTCAATATCGGCGGCCAGGTGCTGGAACTCCTCGGCAACCTGACCATGACCGGCGGCACGGTCACCACGACAGGCCTCGGCGGTCTGCGGCTGAATGGGGATCTCACCACGAACGCGGCGAGCGCCGCCGCCAGAATTGCCGGCACCTTCGAACTCGCGAATGGGACCCGCACTTTCACCACCGCCAAGGGCAGCGGCAGCATCGACCTAGACGTGACGGGAATCATCTCCCTGGGCGGAATCATCAAGAATGGCGCCGGGACGTTGCGGCTGACCGCACCGAACTCGTACTCCGGTGGGACCACGCTCAATGCCGGGAAGATCCTCATCGGCCGCGACTCCGCGCTGGGAACCGGGCCGCTGACGGGCAATGGCGGCACGATCGAAGCCGACGGATCGCCGCGAGCCATCTCCAATGCGCTGTCCGGCAATCTCACGGTGGACGGTGCCTACGATCTCACCCTGAATGCGGCCGCGAATGTGGCGGGCAACATCACCAAGATCGGCAGCGGCGCCCTGATCTTCGCGCAGCCCGGCACCTTCGATGGCCTGACGTTGAACGGCGGGACGGCGCGCTTCGATGCGGCGCTTACCTTCACGAATGGGCTGACCAACTCGGCGACGCTGGTGCTCGGAACCCAGCCGCTCACAGCCGGCGGCACGGGACTGGACAACCGGAGTTCATTGCCGATTGCAGGCGGCAGCATAACGATCAACGGCGCGGTCGTGAACAACGGGCTGATCGCGGGAAACGGCACGCTCGGCGGCAGCGGCGACTTCACCAATAACGCGCAGCTCACCGTGAGCGGCGGAAATTTCACCCTGGCGAAAGCCGGCACGAATACGAACGCCGGGAACATCGCCGTGGGGACCGGGCTGCAACTGCGGCTCAGCGGTGGCACGCTCACGAACACCGGCACGATCGCCCTCGCGGGTGGGATCGTCGGCAGCACGGCTCAGCTTACCAACAATGCGGGCGGCACGGTGAGCGGCTGGGGGACGATCTCGACGCCTTTTGTCAATGCCGGGGGAACACTCCGCGCACTCGGCGGGACGCTGAATGTGACGAGCGCGTTCACCAGCAGCGGCATCATCCGGCTCGACGATGCAGCCGCGGTGAGCGGTGGAGCGATCACGAACACCGGACGCATCTTGGGTGACGGCACGATTTTGAATGCGCTGACCAATGTCGCGGGCGGCACCATCCGCGTCGATGCCGGGGACACGCTGTTCTTCCGCGGCGGCTTTGCGGCGAATGCGGGCGAGCTGAATCTCCAGGGCGGCACGCTCGATTTCACCGCGGCCATCACGAACAGCGCCACCGGCTTCATCGCCGGCCGCGGCGCGCTCTACACCGGCGGGCTGACGAATAGCGGCCAGCTCGCCTTTTCCGGCGGCACGATGGATCTGCATGGCGACGTGACGCTGGTCGCCGGCTCCCGGGTGGTGACGAGCGGCGCGGGCAGCGTGACGACCTTCTTCGACGACGTGACCCACAACGGCACGGAGATCTTCACCGGCGCCGGCGCAAGCACGGTGATCTTCGGCGGGCTGACGGGCGCGGGAAATTTCACCGGCACCGGCACGGTGTATTCCATTGGCGATCTGCGCCCCGGCAATTCACCCGCCACGGTGAGCTACGGCGGCGATCTCGTTTTCGCCCCGAGCACCACGCTCACGCTGGAACTCGGCGGGCTGGCGCTCGGCACGCAATACGATCACCTCACGGTGAATGGCACGTTCTTCCGCGACGGCGTGTTGCAAATTTCGCTGTTCGGCGGCTACCAGCCGCAGCTCGGCAACCGTTTCGATCTCTTCGATTCAGGGACGACCGTCGGGACGTTCGATTCCGTGCAACTCCCCGCGCTCAACAACGGCCTAAGCTGGAACACGGCGCCGCTCGCGACGACCGGCGAAATCGCCGTGGTGCCCGAGCCCGCGACCGCGCTGCTGCTGGGGTTGGGAGCGCTGATCGTCGCGCGGCGTCGGCGGTAGCGGCCGAGTGGGGGAGGTCCACGAAAGACACGAAAGGACACGAAAGCAGGTTTCCAACTTTCGTGTCTTTCGTGGACTCAATTCTTCCGCCAGATAACCCACGGCAGATAGGCGATGGCGAAGAAGAGAAGCGCGACGGCATTGATCTGCGCGACGTAAAGCCAGTGGGTGTCGGAGAAGAGATCGAGCATCGAGGCCTGCGGTGGGCGGTGGGCGAGGAAGCCGTAGTTGCCGCCGGTGAGGGCATTCACGGTGAGTGCGGCGAGGAGGTAAATTTCCGACCAGACGAAGACGCGCAGGAACGTGCGCGGCCGCAGCTTCGGCACGAGCAGGAGAAAGAGAACACCGGCGATGATGGCGGCGTGGTCGAGGAAGAAGACGAGCTGCCGGGTGAATGGCGTGTCGGCCCGGATGGCGGGCGTGACGAGTGCCTGGATGGTGCCGCAGAGGCTCCAGAAGTAGCCGACTTCGAAGCAGGTCTGGTGGCGGGTGAGCAGGGCCGCAGCGACGGCGAGGAGGGTCCAGTCGCAGAGCTGCATCGGGAGCGCGAGATCGGCCGTGAACTGGCCGTCGATGTATTTTTGCCAGAAGCCTGCCGCTTCGAGAAACAGGAGCAGGCCAGCGATGCTCACGGCAAAGCCCCGCTCCAGCGCGGGATGCGGTCGGTGCCGATGCGCGGCCCAAATCGCGATGGGGACGAGGATCGCGAAGGCGAGGGATGAGGCTTGCAGCCAGAACATGACGCGACACCTACCAGTCTGGCCGCGTGGCGACAGGCTCTTCCTCACTGGCGCGCGCCCACCGGAGGAGACTCGAAGCTGATCCGGTGAAGAGAAACCGCGGATTTCGCGGATTGACGCGGATTCAGGAGCAATCCGCGAAATCTGTGAAATCCGCGGTCACTCTCGCTCGCGGTTTCAGCAGAACGACCGCGCCGTTTTTGATTTCCTCAATTGGCAATTTTCAATTCCCGGTTCGCGCCGCTACTCTCCCGCCCATGTCCGATGCGCTCACGCCGATGATGCAGCAGTATCAGAGCATCCGGCGCTCTTTGCCGCCGGATACACTGCTGCTCTTTCGGCTTGGGGATTTTTACGAGATGTTCTTCGAGGATGCGAAGGAAGCGTCGGCGATCCTGAATCTCGCGCTGACGAAACGGAACCTAGTGCCAATGTGCGGGCTGCCGCATCACGCTGCGGAGAATTACATCCGGCGGCTGGTGAAAGCGGGGAAGCGCGTGGCGATCTGCGATCAGATCGGCGAACCGCAGAAAGGCCAGATCGTGCAGCGCGAGGTGACGCACATCGTTTCGCCGGGGACGATTTCCGATCTGCAAATGCTGGATGCGAAGCGGAACAACTTCCTCGCCGCGATCTGCGCGGGCGCAAAATCGGGCTACGGTTTTGCGTTCGTGGATCTGACGACGGGCGACTTCCGCCTCACCGAACTCGCGGACGAAAAGGAACTCACCGACGAACTGGCGCGCGTGCAGCCGGCGGAGGTGCTGGTGCCAGAGGAACATGCGGCCGCATTGCGCGAGTTCACGCGCGGGCTGGTGGTGCGCGATGGCTACACCTTTCTCGCCGATCATGCGCAGCCGGCGCTGCGGGAGCATTTTAAGGTGCAGTCGCTCGATGGCTTCGGCTGCTCGGAGATGCCAGCGGCGATCGGCGCGGCGGGGGCGATCCTGCACTACCTGCAACATGAGCTGCGGCGTTCGCTCGGACACATCTCGCGACTGGTCGCGTATCGCAATTCGCAATTCATGATCGTGGACGCGGCGACGCAGGCGAACCTCGAACTCGTCCAATCGCGCGGGGGGCAGCGCGATACCTCGCTGCTCGGCGCGCTGGATCGCACGGTCACGCCGATGGGCGCGCGCAAGCTGCGCGACTGGATCCTGCATCCCATCTGCCAGCTCGGTGAATTGCGC
>JANPHH010000316.1:0-27537 GCA_031424375.1 Chthoniobacter sp.
TCGCGCGCGGCGATCTTCACGGGAAAAAGTCCCGCGCAGTTGCACATGACGTTCATCAACGACGGACGGCGGCGCGACGGCAGCGGACCCGATCCTGGGCTCAAATTGATCGAGCCCTCCGCGCTGATGGAACTGCCCGCCAGCGAAGTGACCATCGGCGATCTGCTCAAACGCGCCGGCTACGCCACGGCGCATTTCGGCAAATGGCACGTGGGGCGTGTGAGCCCGTCGCAGCATGGCTTCGAGGAAAATGACGGGCCGACCGGCAATGACGGACCCGGTCGCAACGAGAACCCGAATCCCGAACAGGCATTCGCGATGACCGAGCGCGGCATGGCTTTCATGGAGAAGGAGACGAAGGCGAAAAAGCCTTTCTACCTCCAGATGTCGCACTATCCCGGACGCCGCGGCGAGGCGGACGTGCGACCGGAGACCTATTCCGCCGTGCGCCGTCGCGCGGGCGCGAAAGATGGACTCCGCGTGGCATCCTTGGCGATTCTCGAGGACATGGACGCCGCGATCGGCATGGTGCTGAAAACGATCGACGAGCTGGGAATCGCGAACAACACCTACGTGCTCTACACGACCGACCACGGCATGCCGGGACGCGGCACGAACCTCCCGCTCGCGGGCGGGAAAGGAACCTTGTGGGAAGGCGGCATCCGCGTGCCACTGATCGTGCGCGGGCCGGGCATCAAGGCCGGCGCATTTTCCCACGTCCCAACGACCGACGTGGACCTGCTCCCCACCATCGCCGCGCTCGCCCGTGTGAACGAACCGCTGCCGAAAACCATCGAAGGCGGCAGTCTCGTGCCAGTGTTCGCGGGTGCGGGCAGCGGTGCGGTGAAACGTTCGCGCGAAGGACTCTTCTTCCACTTTCCCCACTGGGACGAAGGCAACGATGGCCCCGCATCCGCGCTCATTCTCGGCAGCGACAAACTCATCCGGAATTACGAAACCGGCGCGCTGCATCTCTACGATCTGTCGAAGGATCTTTCCGAGGAACACGATCTCGCCAAGCAATCCCCGCAGAAGGCCGCCGAAATGGATCGGCGGCTCACCGATTACCTCAAGGCAGTGGATGCGCAGACGCCGTCGCTGAATTCGGCATTCGATCCGAGCAAGGCGAAGCCATCGCCGGAACGCCGAGGCGGGAAGAACAAGCCGCAGCGGCCTCAGGAGGGGTGAGCTTTTGTTCAGCGGAGTTTTTCTCATCATGAATAGTGTCCGCTCTCTCATTCTGCTCTTCCTCCTGGCGAGTGTCGCTGCGCTGAATGCCGCGGCGCCGACTGTCACCTCGCCCACCGTCACGAACATCGCGGCCACGAGCGCCACACTCGGTGGCAATGTCACGAGTGACGGTGGTTTGGCGGTTACGGCTCGCGGGGTGGTCTGGGCTTTGACCGCCACCAATCCCAATCCGCAACTCGGTGGAACGGGCGTGTCCTCGGCAAGCACCTCCGGCACCACGGGAGTGTTCACGATTGCGGTCTCACCGTTGGTGCAAGCACGGGGTTACACCTTTGCCGCGTATGCCACTAACAGCGCTGGCACCAGTTACAGCCCCACTGCGAGTTTCACTTCGCTGAGCAACAACGCCAATCTCTCCGCCCTCGTCGTCAACACGGCCACGCTAGACCAAACGTTTGCCTCGAACACGACCGCCTACACGGCGAGCGTTCCTTATTCGACCAGTAGCGTCACCGTCACGCCGACCAGAGCGAATGCGAATGCGACCATCGCAGTCAATGGCACGGCGGTCACTTCCGGCACTCCGAGCGGCAGTATCGCGCTCACTGCCGGAGCGACGATCACAATCACGATCGTGGTGACCGCGCAGGATGCAACGACGAAGACTTACACTGTGGCCGTCACGCGTGCGGCAGGTGCGCCCACCATCACCACGCCAACGGTCACGAACATCGGCACGACTGGTGCCACGCTGGGCGGCAATGTCACCAGCGATGGTGGATCGGCGATCACAGCGCGTGGAGTGGTCTGGGCTTTGGCCTCCGTCAATCCTGCTCCCCAACTCGGCGGCACTGGCGTGTCGTCGGCCATTGTCTCAGGCACAACGGGTATGTTCACGGTCAGTGCGAGCGGTCTCACGACGGGCGCGACTTATTCCTTCGCTGCCTATGCGAGCAACAGCGTCGGGACCAGCTACAGCGGCTTCAGCAGCTTCATCGCCAGCGCCCCGCCAGCCTCGCCAGCGCTTGCTGCGCTCCCAAGCTACACGTCCGGAAGTTCGAAGACGATCTCATGGAACGCGGTGAGCGGCGCGACCAGTTATAGCATCCAGATTTCCGCGGTCGCAGATTTTTCCAGTGGTGTGGTCACGCAAACGGCCAGCACACCCAGTGCAACTTTTGCCAGCCTGGCCGACGGCACCACCTATTACTACCGTGTGCTCGCCACGAATAGCTTTGGTTCATCGTCATATAGCAATGTGGTCTTCTCGACTCAGGACGCTCCCGCGCCGAGCATCATCATCGTGAGTCCTGCTTCCGGTTCTTCGACCACGCAGACTAGTATCACGGTCCAAGGCACTAGCACGGATGCGCTCTCCGGTGTGGCCGGAGTGAGGCTCAACATCAACGGAGCGACGGTCAGCACGAGCGATGGCTTCGCCAATTGGACCACCACCGTTCCGCTGGGTTTTGGCACAAACGCGATCACGGCTACTGCCACCGACAACGCGGGCAACGCCACGACCACCGCGCCGGTCATCATCACCACCAGCGCGGCTCCGGCTTACAATCCGCTGGTGATACCCGACACGATCACGGGTACGACTTTCAATCTCAACCTCTGTCAGAAAACCAAGCAACTCCGATCAGGCGTGGCGACCACCACCTATGCCTACAACGACGCGCTATTCTGGGGGCCGACCTTGATCATGAACAAAGGCGACTGGGTGCAGATGAACGTCACCAATAACTTGATCGACACCACGACCACGCATTGGCACGGCTTCCACATTCCCGCGATCATGGACGGCGGTCCGCATCAGACGATCCCGGCGGGAACGACGTGGTCGCCAACCTTCAAGGTGGATAACAACGCAGGCACCTATTGGTATCATCCGCACCTGCACGAGTTCACGCAGGAGCAGCTCACGCGCGGAGCGGGCGGCCTGATTATCATCCGCGATCCGCAGGAGGCTGCGCTGAATCTGCCACGCACTTACGGCGTCGATGATATCCCTTTGGTGATGACCAGCCGTCGGTTCGTCACGACAGGCGCGAGCGCCAACCAGTTCGTCACCGTGAACAGCGCGTATGGCGACTACATGCTGGTGAACGGAACCATGAATCCGCAGGCCAGTCTCCCCGCGCAGTATGTGAGGCTTCGACTGCTCAATGCGGAGATCGAACGCAGCTACACGATCGGCTTCAGTGACAACCGGACCCTCTATCTCATCACCACGGACGGTGGATTGGTGAATGCGCCGCTGCCCCTCACGCGACTGGTGCTCGGCGTTGGCGAGCGAGTCGAGCTGCTGGTGAATCTGAGCGCCGACACCGTGGGATCGAGCTTCGATTTGATGTCCTATAACGCAGGCTACGGCGGTAACATTTATCCTGGGTCGGAGCCGGGCACGACTGGGCCGTTTGGCAGTCTCCTGAACAACATCGATTTCAAAATCCTGCACATCAACGTCACCGCATCCTCGGCCAATCCCGTCACCACGCGACCCGCCATCCTGGCAAACAGCACCTACTGGACCAACGCCGACGTGACCAACACCCGCACCCTTGTCATGGATGGTGGAGGTGCCGTTCCATACACCTTCAACAGCGCTGTATTCAGCCAAAACGTGATCAACCAAACCCTGAACTTGGATGCCGTGGAGAAATGGGTCCTCGTCAACAATTCCAACTTCAGCCATGTGTTTCATATCCACGATGTGCAGTTTAATATGGTGTCGCGAACTGGCGGCACTGGAGCAATCACTCCGTATGAAGTTGGCTGGAAAGATGTGTGCTACGTGGAAAAGAACTCCACCGTCAGCTTCATCGCCAAGTTTGACGGCTTCGCCAGCAACACAAACCCCTTCATGTATCACTGCCACTTCTCGAACCACGAGGACGAAGGACTGATGGGGCAGTTCGCCGTGGTGAACAACGCGGTGGAGGATCTGGCTATCGCCAGCTTTACGCGCAGCGGGAGCAACAATCTCATCTCGCTCGACTTCAAAGCCACCCCCGGCACCACCTACTCCCTGCAATACTCGCCGAATATGACGACCGGGAGCTGGATCGACATCGGCTCCGTCACCAGCGACGGCACGAGCGCGAACTTCTCCGAGACGGACTCGGCGCGGCTCGGGCAGGCGCGCGGCTTTTACCGCGTGACCATCCCCACCATCCCATAGATTACAGTTAAGGATGCGAACAGCCCGTCCTCAGACCCGTCTCCGACCCGCCACCCTCAAAAGCAAATGAAGCTCCTCCTAGCCGCTATCACCCTGATTTTTCCCTTCGCGTCTGCCGCTATTGCGAAGGCGCCAAACATCGTCTTTATCTTCGTCGATGACCAGGCTTGGAGCGGCACTTCGGTGCCGATGATCCCCGGCAAGGAATCCAGTCGCACAGCTGGATTCCAGATGCCGAATGTCGACCGACTCGCCGCGCAGGGCATGGTTTTCTCGCAGGCTTATGCGGGCCATCCGAAATGCGAGTGCTCGCGCGCTTCGCTCCTGATGGGCCGCACCACCACGAGCCTCAATGCGGTGGACAAACGTTCGCGCACTTGGAATGCGCCACCCGCAGACTCGCTCGCCAACACGCTCAAGCGCGCGAACCCGAACTACCGCGCGGCGCATTTCGGCAAGTGGCAGTGGCCCACGCCCCCGGAGGAATTCGGGTATGACGCCAGCGATGGCGTGACCATGAACGAGGACGGCGACTCGCGCGATCCCGAGGACCCGAAGCAGTCCTTCGGCATCACGCGACGCGCGCAGGACTACATGGAAAAGCAGGTCAAGGAGGGACACCCATTTTACCTCCAACTCTCCTACTACGCCGTCCACACCCAGCCACAAGCGCTCGCTTCCACCCTAAAGAAGTACGAAGGCACGAGCGTTGGCGGTGGAAGGGGAAAAGGCGGCGGTGCGATCGTGGCCGCCATGACCGAGGATCTCGATACCTGTATCGGTATCTTGCTGAATGATCTCCAGGCGCTCGGCATCGCGAAGGATACTTACATCATTTATACGTCAGACAATGGCGGGCGCACGGAGGCGCTCAAGGGTGGCAAGGCCCTCTGCGACGAAGGCGGCATTCGCGTCCCGCTCATCGTTCAGGGGCCGGGGATTCGCGGTGGCACCTACTGCAATGAACCGGCGGTCGGCTACGACATCCTGCCCACCGTGCTCGACTTCGCCGCGCCCGGTTTTGCCCTTCCGAAGGGAGTGGAAGGGGGAAGCTGGAAGCCGGTTCTGATGAGTGGCGGCACCGGCAAGGTGCAGCGTCCCATCGACCGCCTCGTCTGGCATCACGACGTGGAGATCGAGCACCCGCAGACGGCGCTGCGCAAAGAAACCTCAAGCTGCTGCACTACTGGGACACGAAGGAAGACTTCCTCTACGACCTCACCACCGATCTCAGTGAACGCACCAATCTCGCCGCGGAGAAGTCCGCCATCACTGCGCAACTCCTCGACGAACTCAAGGCGCACGTGCGCGCCGGCCTGGGTGAGGAGAAGTTCGCCGCGTTGGAGGCCGGGAAGTTTGAGCAGGGCAAGGGGCCACCCGGTGGTCCGGGCGGAGGCAAGCGCCCGCCGGGACGCCGCCCGCCGCCGCAGTGAAGCGGGGGAGTTGTCCGCTCGTTGGCCAATGTGAAAATCCGATCCTCGGTTCGTGCCCGCGCGTGAATCCGAATTGCCGGCGCCTTGGTCTTGCGAGCGCGGCCTTTGTTCGCTCCTCGATGTGCGCTGAGGTGCAATGGGGTAGCCTTGCGCCTCACGGGCCCCGAAGTGACCACGAAAGTCGTCGCTCCGAATGCCTCCATGGAAATGCCGATGGAGGAAACGACCATCGCGGAGTTGCTCAAGGGCGCGGGTTACGCGACGGCGCATATTGGCAAATGGCATGTGGGCCGCGAGATTCCGTCGAAGCACGGTTTTGATGAAAGCGATGGCGCACGAGCAACGGTGGACCGGAGAATGTCGCCAGCCCGAATCCCAAGCGGGCACTCGCGATGACCGCGCACGGGATCGATTTCATGGAGCGGCAGGTGAGGACGAAGAAGCCGTTCTACCTCCAGATGTCGCACTACCCGGACCAGGAGGAAAAGGGTGGACGGAAAAGCGCCGAAGCAAACGCGCACGGGGACGAGATGATTCTCGTGGACAAAACCGTGGGCCAGATCCCCGACGCCGATCCGAGCAAAAACGCAGGCACATTGCCCGGTGAAATGAAGGGCGGCAAAGGCAAAAAGATGAAGGAGGACGCACGACAATATGGCTCCTGCTTTCGAGCGTGGACGGCACTTTGGAACGCCGGAGGCGGCATGGAAATTTGCCGGTGGTCGCGGTGGTCGAGCGAGCCTTGCGAGCGAACACCACCGGATCACCGCCACCACAGCGGTGCGCCCCGGAGGGCGCGCCGGGAATGCTCGGCCTGCTTCCGGCACACCCTCCGGGGTGCGTCTGTTTTGCGGACGTGATCCGGTGGTGTTCGCTCGTGCCTCGCTCGACCACCGGCTAATTTCGTTTGTCCCTCCGGGACAGATGCGCCTGCCGCTGAGCCCGACATCCCAGAGTGCAAGACAGGCTCTCGCCGGAATCCGCAAACCACTTTCGAGCTAAAGCTCGAACCACTTTTCCATGACCACCCTCCAACGCATCGTCACTTCCGCGCTCATCCTCAGCGTGCCCCTGCTCGCATTTTCCGCGGACGAAAAGCCGCGTGGTCCTGGCGGTGGGAAGGACGGCCAGCGCAAGGGGGGCAACGCGCCAATCGAGGACCTCGCGAGCCTTTTCCGGACGGACGTGCCGGCGCATCCGCTCGATGAGGTGCTCGGGCGACCGACGAAGAATTCCATCACCGCCAGCGTGCTCGCTTATGCGGATCGCGAGGGTGTGATCCAGTATGGCACGAAGGCTGGAGCGGCGGAGTCGAAGACTGCGGTGTTTGCGCTGAAAGCTGGCGAGCCTGCGGAGATCGCGATGGCGGGATTGCAGCCGGACGCGCAGTATTTTTACCGACTCAGCACGCGTGAGGGATCGGGCGCGTGGAGCCCGGAGCCCGAGCGATCGTTCCGCACGCAGCGCGCACCGGGGCGCACGTTCACCTTCACCGTGCAGGCCGACCCGCATCTGGACGACAAGGTCGAGCCGAAGCTCCTCGAACGTTCGCTGCTGAATTGCCTCTCCGATTCGCCCGATTTTCTCATCGACCTTGGCGACACTTTCATGACCGACAAATACCGCGGCAGCCGCGAACTCGCCGCGAAACAGTATGTCGCGCAGCGATACTACTTCGGCCTTATCGGGCACAGCGCGCCGGTCTTTCTCGTCCTCGGAAATCACGACGGCGAAATGGGCGGACGCCGCCGCAATGAGGACGAGGCCGTGTGGTCGAACACGATGCGAAAAAAGTATTTCGCAAACCCGATCCCGGACGGCTTCTACACCGGCAACGACGTGAAGCATCCCACGCTCGGCCTGCTCGAGGATTACTACGCGTGGGAGTGGGGCGAAGCGCTGTTCGTCGCGCTCGATCCATTCTGGTTCAGCCGCGACGTGGGCGACGACAACTGGCAGCGCTCGCTCGGCGAAAGGCAATACCAGTGGCTCAAGCGCACGCTCGAAGGCAGCAAGGCGAAGTTCAAATTCATCTTCCTGCATCACCTGGTCGGCGGTGCCACCCCCGAAGGCCGTGGCGGATCGGAGGCCGCGCAATTTTTCGAGTGGGGCGGAAAAAATCTGGATGGCACCGATGGCTTCGCGACGCACCGTCCCGGCTGGCCGGCACCGATCCACCAGATCCTCCTTCAGAATCACGTGAGCATCGTCTTTCACGGACACGATCACATTTTCGCAAAGCAGGACCTCGACGGCATCGTGTATCAGGAAGTCCCGCAGCCCGGAAACCCGGCGCGCGGCGACCCGAACACCGCACCGCGAACCGCCGCCGAATATGGCTACATGAGTGGCAAGATCCTCGGCGCTCCCGGCTACATGCGAATCACCGTCGCGCCGGACAAAGTGACCGCCGACCTGGTGCGCTCGTATCTTCCGGGGCAGGAGTCTGCCGGGCGCAAGAACCGTGACGTGGCATTTTCCTATACGATCAGCGGCGGGGCAGCCCCGAAGTAACTCAACCTCGAAAAAACCACCCCGTCATGCAGGCGAGACAGCCTGAACCTCGAGCGTTTCAGGCGCGAGTTTCGCCCTGCCCGGTCACCATTTTCCCGGCGTAGCGGGAAGCAGCGTCCGCGATGGACTTCGCGGGGTTGCTCCGCCTACAAGAAGTCCGTGACCGTTGTTCCCTCCGTCGTTTGTGCCGGATGTTTTCTGGTCGGCTGGCTTGGGATCGCGTCGCTCGTCGGTCCATTGCTCCCGCCGCCGCGTCTGCCGGTCTTGAGCGAAAAGCACGCATACTTTCATGCGCACGCCGATCAATACGAAGCAGTCTTCATCGGCTCAAGTCGGGTATTCCGTGGCTTCGCTCCGCTGATTTTCGACGCGGCGCTGCAGGAACACGGACACTCGCTGCGAACGTTCAATTTTGCCATGGAAGCGGTCTGGCCGCCGGAAAGTTTCTACCGCGTCCACGAGTTCCTGCGGCTTCGCTCGCGCGTTCGCTGGGTCTTCATCGAACTGCTGCCGGTGAATCCGCGGCTCACGCCGGACAATGCGAGGACTCTTCGCTCGATCTACTGGCACGACTGGCGTCATACGCTCCTCGCTTGGCGGGCGATCGCGGGCGATGGCGCTTTCACGCCGGGAGAGAAGCGCAGGTGGATCGCGCTGCACGCGGAACTTTTCTTACGCCGCCTGGCGAGGATCTCCAGCGCGAGCGCGCCGCTGGAACCGGTGCTCCGGCCCGAAGTGCTCAAGACGCTGCAGGAGGAACGCTCGCTCAACAGCCGGTGGATCGACACTGGAGGTTTCGTGCCGGAGCCCAATGAGTTGATGCCGGCGGACACGGCGACGGCATTTCGCGAGCAAGTGGCGGCCTACGTCCGGAACCTGACGCCGCGTTCGCTGCCTGAATATCTGCGCGCGGAATTGCGCGATCTCGTGGCGGCCGTCCGCGCGCGGGGCGCAGTGCCTGTTTTCGTCGTCACGCCATCGACGTCGCGGGCCGAAAACTTCGCCGACTTGCGAGATCAGGGGATCGATGCCGATTTGATCAGTTTCAAAGGTCCAGCACGTTTCCCGGCGCTCTACGATCCCGCGTTGCACTTCGACGGCCCTCACCTCAATGAGCAGGGTGCCCACGAGTTTTCGCGCCTGTTTGCGGATGAATTCGCGGCATTGCTCGAGCGCAATTCGTCAGACCGGTAGGAGCGACGAGGAGCAAGACATTCGACAGGCGCTGGGTTGCGGAGCCCGGCCTGCACGTTGGCGATGAGGGAAGGTCCACTGCGGTCGCTACTGCGGAATGGATGGATTGGCCTTGCCCGCGTCGCCGGCCGGAAGGACATCAATGCAATGCAACCGAAGATCGCGATCGTTGGCGCGGGTGCCGTGGGCGCTTATTACGGCGGGATGCTGGCGCATGCCGGTGCGGATGTGCATTTCCTGATGCGGGCGGATTTGGCGACGGTCCGCGAGGGTGGGCTGACGATCCGAACGGGTGGAAAATCCGTGCGGATCGATCCGGTGAAAGCTTACGCGTGCCCGGCAGAGATCGGGCCGTGCGATGTGGTGCTGATCGCGCTGAAAGCGACGGCGAATCAGGTGCTGGATGAGTTGATCCCACCGCTGCTGCATGAGGGGACGGCTTTGCTCACGCTACAGAATGGCCTCGGCAATGAGGAGTATCTCGCGGAGCGCTGGGGAGCGGAGCGCGTGATGGGGGCGCTGTGTTTTGTGTGTCTGAATCGGACGGCGCCGGGTGTGGAGCACTTCGATCATGGGGCGATTTCGATTGGGGAGTTCGTGGGCGGTCCGCAGGAGCGGACGCGGCAGATGGCGGACGCTCTGACGGTGGCGGGGATCGAAGCGCGGGTGGTGGAAAATCTGGTGACTGAGCGGTGGCGGAAGCTGCTTTGGAATATCCCCTTCAACGGGCTGGCGATCGCGGCGGGAGGCGCGACCGTCGCGGACGTGCTGGCGAGCGGCGGGTTGCGGACGAGTGCACGGGAACTCATGGGTGAGGTGGTGGATGCGGCGAGGCGGCTGGGGCATGAGATCGAGGATGAGTTTGCGGATTTCCAGATCGAGCGGAGCTACAGCATGGGTGCGTACAAACCTTCCAGCCTCATCGACTGGGAACTGCGGCGTGCGGTGGAAGTGGAGGCAATCTGGGGTGAGCCGCTGCGGCAGGGCGTCGCAGCCGGAGCGGCGATGCCGAGGCTTGAGTTGCTTTATCGGCTGTTGCAGCGGCGGGCGGTGCGGTAAGCGTCAGTCATGTCCCTGGAACAATCGCTCTCGCACGAAGCCGTCGAACTTCCCAAGGCCGTGCGTGAGTTTGCGCCCGAGTGGGGCATCGTGCTTGGCTCGGGTCTTGGAGCGTTGGTCGACGAGGTGGATTCGATGCTCGCACTGCCGTATGAGGAAATCCCGGGGTTGCCGGTTTCGACCGTGACTGGACACGCCGGGCGATTCGTGTTCGGCACGTTGGGCTCGGTGAAGGTGGTGATGGCGCAGGGGCGGGTGCACCTCTACGAAGGGCATCCGGCGGAGGATGTGACTGCCGGGGTGCGCTGCATGGCGGGGATGGGAGTGAAGCGGCTCGTCCTCACGAATGCAGCGGGCACCGTGAACGCGGCCCATGCTCCCGGGAACTGGATGATGCTCAGCGATCACCTGAATCTGACGGGGACGACGCCGCTGCTCGGCGCGCCCAACTTTGTGGACATGAGTCAGGTGTATTTGCGCGAATTGCGCGAACGCTTCCGCGCGCTGGCGGTGGAGGAGGGGATCACGCTGCACGAAGGGGTGTACGCCGGACTACTCGGTCCACAGTATGAGACGCCGGCGGAGATCCGGATGCTGCAGCGGATAGGTGCGGATGCGGTGGGAATGTCAACGGTGCTGGAGGCGATCCAGGCGCGGGCGCTCGGGCTGGAGGTTGCCGGATTTTCGTGCCTCACGAATTGGGGCGCGGGGCTGGGGCAGGAATCGCTGAATCACAACGAGGTGCTCGCGACTGGGAAAGAAGCGGGTGGGGAGCTCGTGCGGCTGCTGAAGCGGGCGCTGAAGTAGTGGCGGACGCACCTCGAAAAAACTTTGTCATCCTGAGCGGGGCGCCGCGGGCGAAGGTGGGATGACGCACAGTCGAAGGATCTCAGATTGCGCAGACGGGCCTGCGAGCCAGGCAGGAAATCGCGCTCTTATTTCCCCGCCGGAAGAAAAGTGGGAGGTCCTTCGACTGCGCGCCGCCCCGCACACCCCGCGCCGCCTTTCCCCTATGCCACTTCAAGACCACGCGGCGCTTCGCTCAGGATGACAGGGGGGCGACGGGTCGCCTGTGGCCAATCGTGTGTCGTTCTATTCGCGCGAGCGCGGTTCCCGGTCCTTCGTCGTGGCGGTGCTCGGCATCGTGACGAAGGGGCCTCCCGCCAGCGGTGCGGCTTTCGAGAAGGCGACGTCCGGCATGTCGCTGGCTTTGCCGGCGAGCGGGAAATCTTTGCGCAGCGGGTGAAAAGGGTAGCCCTCCCACATCAGGATGCGGCGGAGATCGGGATGACCGCTGAATTTGATGCCGTACATGTCGAACGTCTCGCGCTCATGCCAGTCGGCGGTAGGCCAGATGTCGCTCACGGTGGGGACTTCGAGCGCGTCTTCGGAGACGGAAATCTTCAGGCGCAGATGCTCGCCGGGTTCGAAGCGGTAGAGTTCGTAGGCGATCTCGAAGCGCGGTTCGTCGCCGAAATGATCGACGCCGCTGAGGTCGACGAGGAAGGCGAAGCCGAGTTCGTCACGGCAGAGGCGGCAGACTTCTTTGATCGCTTCGCGTTCGACGGTGAGCGTGGTTTCACCGCGGAATTCCGTTTTCTTCAGCACCTTGAATTTGCCTTCGATGGTGCCGACCGCCGCTTTCAGGGTCGCCGCGGTGCTCACGATTTGAAGGAGGCGATGAGTTCGCGCTTTTGATCCATGAGCGAGTGCTCGGTGTCGATCTTCCGCTGGAGGCGGAGCAGGCCTTCGATGAGCGCCTCGGGGCGCGGCGGGCAGCCGCTGATGTAGACATCCACGGGGATGAGCTGGTCGATGCCCTGGAGGACGGCGTAGCTGCGATACATGCCGCCGCTGGAGGCGCAGGCGCCCATGGCGATGCACCCTTTCGGCTCGGGCATCTGGTCCCAGATCCGTTTGACGGCGAGGGCCATCTTGTAGGTCACTGTGCCGGCGACGATCATCACGTCGCTCTGGCGGGGCGAAAAGCGCATCACTTCCGCACCGAAACGGGCGATGTCGAAGCGGGAGGCGCCCGCGGCCATGAGTTCGATGGCGCAACAGGCGAGGCCCATGGGCATGGGCCAGAGGGAGTTTTTCCGCATCCAGTTCATCGCGGCATCGACCTTCGTGAAGATCACATTGCCTTCGACTTTGGAGTCATAGGCGAGAGCCTTCGGATCACTTGCAACCGGGCTGGTGGAAATCATGGTGGGCACTCTAGGAACGGGGTCGGGGGTCGCAAGGTCAATTTGTGAAATGTTTCACAAGCGCTGCGGGACCGTGGGGTTGTCGCGGGTGCATTGCCCTCGCCAGCGTTGTGTCCGGCAGCTCAACTCGGCAAGCTCCCCATCACTTCCCCATGAAACTTCGTTCCCTCCTCGGAATCCTCGCCGTCCTCCTCCTGCTCAACATCTCCGCGCTCGCGGGCCGACCATTCCTCTGCTGCGACTATGGCGGCGGAAAGGTCTGCATCGTCTCCGCGGAGGGCGCGATCGAGTGGGAATATGCGGCGAAAAATCCGCAGGACTGCTGGAAGCTGCCGAATGGGAACATCCTTTTCGCCTACGTCGGCGGAGCGAAGGAAGTGACGATGGCGAAGGAAGTTGTCTGGGAATATCAGTCGCCCGAGAAGACCGAAGCGCACGCCTGCCAGCCGCTTCCGGATGGACGGGTGCTGGTGGTGGAGTGTGGCACGAGCCGAATCGTGGAGGTGGATCGTGCGGGGAAGATCGCGAAGGAGATCAAGCTGGTGACCGCGCCGGAGATCAAGCTGCACAACCAATTTCGCGGCACGCGGAAGCTGGCGAATGGACACTACGTCGTGTGCTTCAAGGGCGAGAACAAAGTGGTGGAACTCGATCCCGAGGGGAAGGTGCTGCGCGAGATCAAAGTGCCCGGCGATTGCCACGAAGCGATCCCGCTGCCTGGAGGTGGTTTGCTCGTCACCTGCGGCGACGGCCACAAGGTCGTCGAGTTCGATGCGCAGGAAAAGATCGTGTGGGAATTGAATGAGAACGATCTTCCGGGTAACCCGCTCCGCCTCATGGCCGGTGCGCAGCGGCTGCCGAATGGCAACACCGTCTTTTGTGTCTATCTCGGTCACGGCCACATCGGCGAGCAACCCCAGTGCATCGAGGTCACGCGCGACAAGAAGGTCGTCTGGCAGTTCGACGATCACGCGCACTTCAAGACGATCAATCAAATCCAGGTTTTAGACGTGCCGGGCGACGTGACCAAGGGCGAGATCCTGAGGTAGGCCCGTCGCGCGCTCTTTTTTGGCTTTGACGACTGGCATTTTCGGCGTCAGAAGGCTGGTCATGAGAACGATGGCAATCGCGGTGGCAATCTTAAGTTTCACCCTCGCTCACCTGATGGCAGAGGAAAAAAACGGGCTGCGGGTGACGGTGGCAAAAACAACGCTGGATCGAAACGATCGGCGAAACACCAGTTACTTTTACTCGGATCGGATCGACCGGACGCAGGCCCTGAAGGTGACCGTCAAGAATGTGTCCTTCAAGGACATGCCCGAGGGTGAAGTGCAGTGGAAAGTCCTCGTGAAAAAGTACTACGGGGGAACGTCGGAAGGCTCGTCCGGGAAAGAAACGCTGAAGGCGCTGAAGCCAGCCGAGACGGTCGAGTTGGTGATCGGGGCGTCGCAGATTCGCGGCTGGGGTGATATGTCCGGAGGAGTGAAGGACAAGATGGAGCACCAAATCTTGGTCATGCAGGCCGGGAAAGAGACGATCCGTGCGGAGAGCACGCCAGCGTTCGACTCGATCGCGAAGGGAGCGGTTTTTTCAAAGGCTGAAACGAAGACGCCGTAGGATCGTGGTAGCAGTCGTCGCAGGGAGGTTTTAGGGGAATTTTCGGAAGGGCTGTCAACCCAAGGGACTGAACAGGATTGCAGGAGATCGCGCGCCCATGCAACGGCCGAGGTCCCTCGGCTCCGTTACACTCCGCTCGGGATGACAGTGGCTTTCGAGGTTCGGGAAAACTGCGAAGGCCAACACATTCAAAATCTTCGAGTCGATCCACTCATGTGGTCCGACACCGAGCGGTCGAGGCCGCCGAGGCTTATCGACTCGGGGGCGTTACTTCTCGAACGGCGGCGCCGTGCCCTTCGCTGAGCACGAGCAGGGAGAGGCGGTCGACCTGATTGAGTTCGCCGGGCGCGAGCATCGGGTAGTCGAGGCCCGAGGGACCGGCGCCGCCGCGGGCGGCGGGCAGCGGAAGGGGCTGCGCGCTGCTGTTCAGGCTCGCGTAGTCGAAGCGTCCGCGCAGATCGGTGTAACCATCCTTGAAGAAGCGCACCTCGCCGCTCTTGAGCCGCGCATAGACTTTCACGTAGGCCCGGGCTACCGCGCGATCGGCAATGGCATCGCGGAGGTCGAGTCGCCCGTAGTTTTCGGCGAGGACGAGCTTGAGCGTGTTCGCGTGGTAAGGCTGCGCCTTGCGTTGCCCGGCGCCGAGGATTTCCACGAGCACATTCGCTTTGGCGAAGACATCGGGCAGCGCCACGGACAGCTCGGAGCGATCGGCGGGCAACGTCTGCCGGTCGGTGCGCGTGGGTTTGATGATCGAGAAGCGGCTGGCGTTTTGCGTGACGAATGGGCTCGCAGTGAACAGAAACTCGGGGTCCATCAGGTAATAGTTCACGGTCACGTCGCGGAGGTTTTTCCACGTCAGTGCGATGGCGCGGTTTTCCACTTTGAAGTCGAACGCCGGCTCGCTCGCCGCGAGTTCGCTCTGCGGGGTGGCTTGCTCTGCGGGACGCGCGGGCTGCCGGCCTTCGATCTCGTCGAGTTGCGCGATGACTTCGGCGAAGAGTTTCCGCCAGCGGTCCACAGGATACTCGGCGTAGCCCGCGGCGACGGTGCGCGCGGCAGCGGTCTGCTCCTCATAAAACGCCGCGTAGCAGCGGAGGTAGTCGTATTGCAGGCGGGTCGGGAGCGACTCCGGCTTGATCGTGTGGAGGCGGGCGAGCGCTTCTTCGATGCGGTCTTGCAGGAAGAGGTAGTAGGCCACGCTGAGTTGATCGGCGTCATCGAGCTTCGGCTGGTGGGCGAGGATGTTCAGCAGGTGTTGGTATTGCGCACGAAAGACAGGGTTCGGGATTTTGTTTTCGGCGCCGATGCGGTGCGCGCGCTGGTTCACGAGCGGCGAGTATTCGAGGTGCTCGTAGGCGCGGCGTTCGACGGGGTCGATGCGGAGCAGCGGTGAGTCGAACCACGGACCACAGGCGGCGACGAAGTCATCGCGATGCCGCAGCCACTCGCGCAGCGCAGGCGCGTCATTGTGGAGCAGCGCGTAGCGGTAGATCGGCTCGCTCCAGACGTGGTGCGCCTGGAGGAACCTGACCAGCTTGCGGAAAAACACGGCGCTCTTGCGGGCGCGCCAGGCGACCTTTTCGAGATCGAGCCGGGCGATGTTTCGTTTTTCGAGAAAGGCGAAGACCTCGTCTTCCGTCGCGTATTGCGAGACGTAGTCCCACGAGGTCGTGTCCTCGGTTGAAAGCTTTTTCACCACGCGGAACCCGAGCGACTGACCCGCGCCGCCCGCCTGCCCATTGCGCGAAACGTGAACCGGATAGTGCGCGAACGCCTTCTCAGCCGGAGCGGGAAAATAGAAGAAGTATTCGAGTGTCTGCGTGCTGAAGGGTTCGAGACGCAGGCGGCGGCTGTCGGTCGCCTTGCTGCCCTGGGCGGGGAGCGCGCCCTCGGGGATTTGCGTGAGCAGTTCGAGCTTCTGCGCGGTGGAGCGTGGATTCGTCACGACCACATTCGCGCCGTAGAGCACGCCGGGGAGAAACTCCGCGGTGACATACTTGTCGGACTTTTCGTTGCCCTCTTCGCGGTAGCGATCATCGGCGCGGAAGAAGTTTTCGCTGACCAGCAGCCCCGGCCCGGCCTCATCGGGCGGTGCGGCGATCGCGGGCTGGATCTGCCGATGATAAGCGAGCAGGGGACTGCCCGCGGTCAGAGTGTAAGTCGCGCCAACGGTTTTCGTGACGTGCTTCGTCGCTTCGAAGGGCAGGTCGGTGACGGCAAGCGCGAGCAAGATCTCGGTGAAGCTGCGGCTGGCCTCGGCGAGATGTTCGCTCAGGAACGGCGCCTTGCCGTCCCACGCGGCGAAGTCGCGCCAGAAACCGTTCACGGTCACGAGCGTCTCGTTCTGCTCGGCGATGGGGCGGTGGTAGTAGTTGTTCTCCGCCCATTCTTTCGTCGGCCCGAGTTCGCGGAAGTAGGCGCGCACTTCGCTCCGGAGCCGCTGCGATTCGACGGCGTCGAACATGAGCATGGATGCCTGGTTCTTTTCGCCGGCAACATCGCCTTTGAAATTCGCTCCGAGCGCCATCGCCGGGGCTGGCGCAGATTCGACGATCTGTCCGGATGGCAGGTTCATCCCACGCGCTTTCGCCTTCGCAACCGGCACGGGCGTAGCCGCGGCGACCGCGGGTGCGGCAGGTGCGTCGGCCAGTTCTTTCACCACCGCATCCCGCTCTGCGCGCAATCCACCGGCGTCGTCGTTCAGGGCGCGTCCGCGCAGCGCGATCTCGAAGAGTCGATCCTCCGCGTCCGGCTGCGGCGGGAGCAGTTCCCAGAGTTCGCGGATCGCCCGCGCGGTTGGCGCGGCGTCTCCGGCGATCCGTTGCGCGAGCAGGCAGCGCTCGACGACATTCAGCCGGCCGTGCGCCCATGGATCGAGATAGCGCCGGAGGTCCGCGCCGATCAGGTAGTCGTCCATGAAAGTGCGATCCTTCTTGTTCCGCAGGTACGGCTGGATCACGGCGGCGAAGAAGGCAGGATCTTTCCGGCTGAGGAAGAAGTTGAGTTCGTGGCAGGCAAACTCGGAATACTTCGCGCGCTGCTCCTCGGGTTTCAGCTTCGGCCAGTCGGCGATGAAGCTGAACTTCGCGAGCGTCTCGTCGGGATGGAGCGTGCGGAGCAGCGAAAGAGCGGCGCCGAGCGTGTCGTAGGTTTCGAGTTCCGAAGTCAGCAAATCGGTCAACGTGAGCGATTGGCCGGCAGTGAGCGGGGTGACGGTTTTCCGTTCGGCAAACGGCTTGGCGGCATCGAGGGTACGACTGAGCCGGAGGTCTTGCTGGGCGGCGGGAACTTCGGGCAGGGCGATGTTTCTCCAGGCAGAAGTCGCCGTGTCTTCCGCGAGGATTTGGACGAAGTGGCGGTCGCCGAGCGCCTTCCGCTCAATGCGGACGACGCCGTTCTCGTCGGGCTTCAGGTTGAAAAGTACGGGGGCCGCAGCGGCGAGGAAGTCGAGGTCGGGCGTTGCGTCCGTGGGGTGAGGATTCATGACCATCAACGCCGCGCCGGCTTTCGCTGCGCGGCCTGCGCCCATGTCTTTCCGCACCTCCCGATCGCCCGCGACTCGGCCAAGCGCCTCCGCTTTCGTGGTCGCGATGGCGGAAAGATCGGTCGACCGGACTTCCCACGGATTGAGGAGCAGGCCGGGTCGCGAGAGGAGGTTGCCGGGGTAGGTCTTCGCGGCGCGGCGCTCGAGGATGTAGCGATACTCGTCACCGATCGCCCGTCCCGCGGTGAAGAGATTCGGGCGGCGCGCCGATTCCAGAAGGGACGGCGTCTGTTCCGGAGCGCGGCCGAGTGCCGCGAGATCGTAATCGGCGGGAATGAAGCGGGCCGCGGCGATGTGGACCCGCGTGAGCGCGTTGACGTTGCGGAGCTGAATGGTGAGCGCGTCCGCGCCGGGTTTCACGGATTCGATTTGGACGGGAGCCGGGTTGCGAATTTCGAGCTGACGGGCAGGGGACACCACCCATTGCCGGACCGGCGTGCCCGCCGAGATGCGGATCGCCGTCTCGATACCCTCGCCGGGCAGGAAGAGCGAATAGTCGCCGGGCGCAAGTCCCTTCATGACGAGAAATCCGTCGGCGAGCGAGAGCGCGTCGAATCGGTCGGCGACGAACGTGCCGGCGCGGCGCTCGAGGAGCGAGATGTCGGCAGCGCTGAGCTTCGTGATCGGCTCGGTCCAGGGAAGGCGCACGATTTCACCAGCGCGAGCGTGAATGGAGGGCTGGCGAACTGCGCCCGCTTCATAGAGCGACCAATTCCGCTCGACGCCGTTTTGCAGGTCCAGCCCGAGTTCGGCGATGCCGGTGAGGGGACCGAGTTCCAGCCGCCCGCGGGCGTCAGTGCCGAGTTCCGCCGTGACCGGCACGGTGAAGTGGCGATGCCGGAGGGAGAGCGAAACGATCTGGTCGGCGAGGATTTCGCCGTTCCGTCCAAGGACTTCGAGGCGGTATCCGGATGGCAGGCGGGTCAGATGCGCGTCGTGGATCTGAGGCGTCGTGGCGATGCCGTTGAGCGCGAAACTCTCGCTCGCGCTCAAGTTCACCTTTTCGCCGCCACCACTGAGGCTCGCCACTTTCGCCGCGAGGCTGATCGCGACCGTCCCGATGCGCGGCGGAACAGGAAAGCTGTGGGTGTAGGCGTTGGCGGGATCGAAAGTGACGCTGGGGATTTCCGTGCTCGTCGCGATTCCATCCAGCGTGGTCGTGGTGATCGTGAGCCGCACGTCTTCAAGCAGCGCCAGTGACACAGGTTCATCGCCGAGCAGCAGCGTGGGCCGGATCGCGATGGTGGCCTTGCGGCGGGCGAGCAACTGTTCGCGCTCGATGTGAATCCGCGCGTCAAGGCGGTAGGATTCCGCGTGATGTTCGAACTGGGTGAGCGTGGCGAACGACCCCGCGGCATCCGCGAGAATGACGGGCTTGGTGCCGGGCTCTTTCGTAAACGGGACGACGATGAAGCCGGTCTTCGCGTCCGGTACGAGGCGGCGTCCATCGACCCAGGCGACGGCGTCTTTCACCGGCTGCGCGGACTCGTCGATGATGGTTAGCAGATCGCCCGCTGGGCCGGTCTGTTGGAGCGCCTGCCACTGGCCTTTGCGAATCAACGCCCGGCTGCTCCGCCCACCGCCGATGAACTCGACGATCCACGCGCCGCGCTGCCCCTTCAGCTCGGGGAACTCGAAGGTGCGCGCGATCCGGCGGAACGGGTTGGGGGACCCGGCATCGGCCGCGATGTCCTGCGTGGTCTCGCGGTTCGCAATGAGGCCGTCGAGATTGATGTCGGTATTGAACTGGCGCTTCTCTGCGAGGAAGTAAGAGAGCGCATTCAGCTCATAGACCTTCACGATCAGCTTCGGCGTGTTCTTCAACAACACCTCGAGGCTCACCCGATCAGCCGGCGCGAAGAATCGCGGATTCGTCGGCGCGAAATCCACGTCGACGCGATCCTTCAAGGCCTGAAACTCGACCGGCGTGAGCAGGGAAGCCCAGCGCTCGGGATCGCCGATGCCGGCGGTGACTTTCGCTTCGGCAAAGAGCGGCTTCACATAAGTGTCGCGCAGCCAGGTGGTCCACGATTCCCACGAAGCGTCGTCGCGGAGCAGGCGGAGGAGGTAGTCGCGGACGAGCCATTCGTCGTTTCCGATCGGCGGAAGCTGCGGGATTTCGGCGGCGGAGCTGGTGTTCAGGTCGACGGCGAAGCGGGCGCGTTCGGCTTGCTCGAGATACTTCGGATTCGCCCAGGCGGTGCGGCGCGGGAGCTTGAGGTATTCGAGAAAGCTGGCGCGATCGTAGACGCCGCGGGTGCGGTCGTGCTGCAGGCGCAGGAAAAGCACCTGGGCCTTGAGCGTGTTGAACGCGGGTGGGAGTTTCGCCACGTAGGTCCACATCCGGTCGAGCCATGCTTCGCGCTCGATCGGGTCATATTCTGGGTCGGCATCCGCGCCGGGTAGCAGCTTGCGCAGCCGGGTGACGACGAACGGCTGGCTTTCAAAGAGCGCCGGAATGCGCCGGGAGAGTTCGTCGAGTTGCGTGGCGAGGAGCTGCTGGTGAATCGGGAATTCACCGAACCCGCGGCTTTCCCGATCCCGAAGCGCGGCTTCGATCAATTCGAGCAGGCCCGGAACGTCCGGACGCTGGATCTTCGCCAGCAGCGCCCGCACTTGCGCCGGACGAAGCGCGGCCTTTCCGCGGACCAGATCTTCGAGCGCGGTTTCGTCGAATCCGGCCAGGTCGTCGTTTTCCAGCCCCTTCGCCTGGAAAACTTCCCGCGCGATCCGCGACTGGTCGAGCCGCTCGGGCAGGTCGGGTTTGCGGTCGCGGGCGAGTTGCTCGTGATTGAGCTGCGCCTCAAGGCGAGCCCGCAGGTAGTCGAGCGTGCGTTGCGGTGCCTGCGGGTAGTCGAGCAGAGCGCGGCGATTTTCGATGACCCGGCGGCGGTCGGATTGCGGAAAACGGCGCGCCCACTGATCGAGCACGGCCTGGAGCGCATCCGCCTTGTCGAGCGACTGAAGGTGGAGCGCCTGATAGTAATAGGCATCCTCGCTGCCGGGGACGAGTTCGCTGAGGACGGCGTCGCGATCCGCCGCGAGCGCGAATTTCTCCACGAAGCCGATTTCATGGTCCGCACCGAGTGTTGTAGCCGTGGCGAGGAACAGCAGCGGAAGGAGGCAAGTTTTCATAATGGAGGGCTTTCTTTCGGGCGCCGCGTCGCAAGACGATGCGGGGCCAACCATGCCCCCGAACCTGCCGGGGCAGCAACGCGGAGGTTGCAAAAGAAATGTCACAGCGCGCCGCCTCATGCCCTCGCCGGTGAACGCCGTGTCTTCGCTCTGATCTCGGCGCTTGGGCCTACTCCTCGAAGCTGGCGATCAACTCAGCCGGGGTCACGGTCGCTGTGCCAAGTTTACCCACCACCACGCCGCTCGCGTGGTTCGCAATCTCCGCAGCTTCCTGCGCGGCGGCGCCGGCCGTGAGGGCGAGCGTAAAGAGAGAGATCACCGTGTCTCCGGCACCTGAGACGTCGAAAACTTCCCGTGCCCGAGTCGGTGCATGGTAGGGCGATTCGCCCTTGCGGAAGAGCAGAACGCCCTGTTCGCCCAACGTAATGAGCAAATTCTGCATATCCCATTTCTCCATCAAAAGAGATCCAACACGCTGAAGAGCAACATCTTCCATCGGATAACGCCCGTCGTCGAAAAACGGAATCCCGGCGCTCGCGAAGGCCTCGGAGCGGTTCGGTTTGATGACCGTCGCTTGCCGCCAGATCAGTGGATTGTTCGGGTTCGGGTCGACGGCTAGGACCTTCCCGAATTTGTTCACCAGACGGGCGATTTCATCTGTAAAACGCTGCTCGAGCACCCCCTTGCCATAGTCCTCGACGATGACAGCATCCAGAGACGGAAGCATGGATTCCAGTCGTGCCAGCGCTTCTTCCTGATGGGCCGCCTGAAGATGCATCTTCGTCTCTCGGTCAATTCTCACAACATGTTGGTGGCGAGCAATTACGCGTGTTTTTACGATCGTTCGATAGCAAGAGCGAAACTGGATCGCATCGACGCCAACCCCTTCCGAAACGAGCAATTTCTTCAAAATCTCCGCGCGACTGCACGCTCCAGTCGCGCCCATCAGGCTCGCGTTCTTCGTGAACTCCGCTAAGTTTCGCGCCACGTTTGCCGCGCCGCCGGGGAAGAATTCTTCCTTCACGATCTCCACCACCGGCACGGGCGCCTCGGGCGAAATGCGCGACACTTTGCCCCAGAGAAACTCATCCAACATCAGGTCCCCAATGACCAGAATCCGCTTCTCCCCAAACTGCGCGACGAGCTCCGCTACACGAGACTTATCCACAGGTTATTCTCCAATCGCGAGCGCCTCTTTCACCGCCGCAAATAGCAACGGAATCATGATTTCGTGGTGGCCCACGAAGTAGAATCCCTGGCCACCGAGTGCCGTGGGTCGCCGCTGGACGTTTTCAGTGGGGCGATAGTGGCGAGTCATGTCAAAAGTGGCCGTCGTGAATTTCTCCACCTTGTGCCCGAGATTCCGGGCGATGGTCAATGCCTTGAGAAAAACTTCCGGCATGATCACCGCGCTGCCGACATTCAAAATCACGCCGCCCTCAAGCTCCGCACACACGGAAGCAAAGGTCTGGAAGTCGCGGTAACTCGATTCACCGAGCACGGCACCGTCGGTGGTGGGGTGCTGATGGATGATGTCGGTGCCGATGGCGATATGCACCGTGACCGGAATGTTCATCTCTGCACCGGTGGCCAGAATGGAGAGATTGAGGTTCGGGTAGGCGGCGGCGATTGCGGCTTCACCCAGCGCCCGGCCTGCGCCCAGTCCGCGCTGACAGCCCGCAGCGAGCGCAGAATTCATGCGGCGGCCGGTTTCGTCGACCATGCCGAACGTGCCATCATTCAGTCCGCGCTGGACGTCTTCGCTGGTCTCTCCTTGGTAAGACAGCTCGAAATCGTGGATCGCACCCGCACCGTGAAATGCGACGGCATTCAGCAGGCCGCAGCGCATGGCATCGATGAAAATCGGGTTCAGGCCGACCTTGATGGAATGCGCGCCCATCATCAGCAAGACAGGTCGTTTTGCCCGCATGGCGCGAATGATCGCCGCCACGAGGAGCCGGAAATCCTGCACCGCGAGAAAATCCGGTAGTCGTGAGAGAAACTCGGCAAACGTCGCGCCAGCGACATGCGGCGACGCAAACGAGGCCAGGTTGACCTTGTTGGCACGACTGGCGACGGGATAGGTGCGGATTTTAGAGAAATCGAGCGGCTCGAAGTCCATTGGCGGATTGCTCCGGGAAGCGCCAGCCGCTGTCAATGCGCAAACCGACAACCGAACGCACTTCGGGGCAAAATCGAGCGGGAGCAAACGTGATTCAGCCAGCCGGCGGGGCGCTGGCCGCAAATCGAGCCGGGCGAACGTCGTTCGCCAGCCGACCGATGGATGCAACAGTTCGAGATCCCGTGAAAGCGCAAGGGCGGCCTGTGAACAAGTCGGAGGGAGCGGCGACCGGTGCCTCGTCCACCAGATTTAATCCACAAGTTATTCACAGACCCACAAACCCCTCAGGCGCAGGCCCTTTTCTATAACATTGTGCAATATACGTCATATAAAGTATCTAGGTGTCGGTTTCGCTTCGGTCTAGAAATTTACACCTTCGCTGAGAACTTGTCCCAGAAGACTGAAGAGCCCTGACGAAACCAAAAGAGACCGGATTAGAGGGCGTTTACAGAGGGAAAGTGACGGTTCGAGCTGCCGGAAACCGTGTCGGCGAGGCTTGGAAAACTTGTCCCAAAAAGTCGGAGCCCGGAAAAGATGTCCCGATTGCCGCGGTGAGTGATCGCACACCCCTTTACTCTGGAGTCCGACATTCACGGGCCGGGTTTGGGACATTTTATGCCCGAACATCTTAGGGTGTATGGTGTCGGGCGATTTCGGCCTGCTCTGTCCAACCGAAACCGCGAAATCGGGGGCAATAACCTCGCCGTGCAAGGCCGGTGCATGGTGCCTGAATTGCCGCCTCAACCGGCTTGCGCACCAATCGGCTCGCCTCGGACGACCCCGCGCTTATCGAGCCGGTGCTGAAGGTTCTCGATGCCGATCCGGCGGCCGCACCCGCGCCGCGGAAGGCTGAAACCCTTTGTGTCGGCAGCGAGCCTCCCGCCCGTGCTCTGCGTTACCGTGCCGCCCCATACTTCCGCTCGATCTCGCGGGCTACGGCGAACGGATCGGGCGTCGCTTGCGGGGCGGTTGCCAAGCGGGCCGGGGCGGGTGTCGTCGCCGGGGCGGCCGGCTCGGCGAGCGCGATTTCCTCGCGCCGCTCTTGCTCGTGCAAAACGAAGCGCACCCCGAAAAATCCCACCGCGCCGAGCACCGCCACCGTCACGAGCACGCGAAAGAGGCTCACGGGTTCGGAGCCTTCATGTTTCGCAGGCAGGAACACGAGCACGAGCAAGCCGAGGACGCTGAAAAGCAGACCGAGAAAGAAGCCTTCGACCTGCCGATTTTTCGATTGACCGAGAAGCACGCCAACCAAGCCAGAGAGAAACGCCACGATGACAATCATGCGCGGAAGATAGGCCGCCCCGCCGCGACCTCGCAACGCAAAAGCGCCGGGGAAACCTTGCGGTTCACCCGGCGCTCTTTCGTGTCTGCGGCTCGTCTCGCTACGAGCTGTGGTGGTTCATCTCGCTTTCCGGCGACGTGGCTTTTTGACCGGGAACGCCGCGCGAATCCGCGCCTCCCACAGATCGAGGTGATTCACGCCTTCCGCCTCGCAATACCCTACGCTTGCGACGAGTTGCGCGGTGAGGGTTTTGTAGTTCGCGAGCGCAGCTTTGAGAAGCCAACACGCCCCAACTACTTCCATCGCGTTGCCCGCCCCGAACAGTTCCGCGGTGATATGATTGAGCGCGCGAAACTCCGCGCGGCTTACCTCTAGAGTTAGAGTGCCCTCGGCATTATAGAGCGCGTTCTTCGGCGTTGGAGTCTTCTTCTTCATGGCAGGAATTCTCCGCCTCACCGCACGACATCCCCCGCCGCCGCCACCCCCGGCGCGGCCGTTGGATCGAGCCCGAAGTCGCCGGTGAAGCTCGGCGGAATGGCTTCGCGGAGCGCGGGCACGACCACGTGGCGGTGAACCAAGGTGCGAGCCGCGGCGTAGTCGATGCGGCGGAGCGCCGCGGCGCCCACGGTTTCGGTGAAGCTTCCGCCGCACGAATAGAGACAGTGCTCGCCGTCCCCTTCCCGCCAGCGCGCTTCCGGCCGGCCGAGGGATTCCCCGGCGGCTTCCTCGGCACCCCAGAGGCGAATGCGCAGCCACGCCGGGAGTTGCGACGCCACGCCGGAGCGCGTTGCCCATTGCGCCAGGGCTTCGTCGTCGATCGGCTCGAAAGCGATGTCGCGCTGCCACTGGATCTCGCGGCGGCGCTGCACCAGTTCGCCGAGTGTCAGCGCGTGATGTTCGAGAAACTCTTCCACGGTGCGGAGGCGCCCGTCTGCGCGATCGTGGAGACTCAGCGCCTCCACGACGATGAAGCAATGCGGCCCGGCAATGAAAAGATGCTCCACGTTGCCGGACTCATAGACGCAGCTCGCCGTGAAGGTGCCGAGGTTTGCCGTGAAGGTGGCCAGCTCGGCGCGCTCGGCGCTGGTGGGCTGGGCGAGCCGGTGGCAGGGCAAACCGGGAAGGTCCGCGGCGAAATCCTCCGCTGCCCAAGTCTGCCCGATGGTGCGCTCGATCACCCAATGCCCCACCTCGGCGCGGGACGCTTTCCGCCTGCCGCCCCCGAGGTCATCGCAGATTGTGTATTGCGCATCCGTGCCGCTCCCCTTTTGGAAAAGCGTCACGTCGCTGAGGGTGCATACCACCTCGCCGAGTTCCGCCGCGGCAGGGGCTGCCCTGCCGTTCACGGATTTCCGGTGCCGCCGCGCCGTCGTCTCACAGCGGCGCGGGGCTTGTTTTGATTGCGCAGAGGTGCGCTTGCTGTCACCGTAGTTCCCGGCGAGTCGATTGGTCTTTTTCATTGGATTTGGATTTGGCTGTTCGGGTCGCTTCGCCCGTCCGCGCTGTCACGCGGGCGGGCTTTTTGGTGTTGATCTCCGGCGTGCGTGCGACCCAATCGCGCAGCCGAAGTGCCATTTCGCCGTTGGGCTCTACTCGTCCCTTCAGCCAGTCTGAAACCCGCTGGCGATCGACCCCGATTTCTTTCGCGAGGGTGGATTGACCACCTGGATGCGAAGTTCGTTGGCGCACAATTTCCAGCGTGTCTTGGAGCAAGGATGGTGGCATTTCGTGCGCATCATTGTCCGTTTTAGCGGACTCGTCAACCTCTGGCTTCTCTCGCGCTTCCCCTACACGACGCAACTCTGAGGTGACGTGTGCCCACATTTGAAGGAGTGCCTCGCGTCTTTTGCTTCGCTCATCTTCCGCCGTCATTGTCCACCGGTTCCCGTCGCGTTCGTGGCCTTCATGAAGTTTTCTTTCGACCGCTCCAAGCTGCATCGTGAAAGCGATAAGCTTGCCGGTATCCAAACGGCTCGCGAGCGCGCGAAGCCGGTCTAGCTGGACTTCAAAGCGCACCCTCTGGTGAAGCTCCGTGGGCGAATGAAGAGGGGCGTAGTATTTCAAGTGCTCCGGTCGCAGAGCAGCTTCGTCAACTTCGCTATCTTTTGCCGCCACCGAAAGCTGCTCTTTCACCTCACGATTCAGTAGATTCGCATAGACCAGCGAGAACCGAGCATTCGTCCAAGAAGGATCGCTCATGATCTCGTCAACCGGCAGGTAGGGACACTCCGGCGGGGAGCCATTGAAGAGCCATCGTTGGCAGGTATCAGTCGCTTGCGCGATCCCGGCAGCTATTGAGTAAGGGAGCGGGCTCCGCCCATGCTCGTAGCCCGCAAGTCTGTCTGGGTGGATTCCAATCCCCCGCGCCAAGTCGGCCTGCTTGATTTTCGCCCTTTCACGGGCCTGCCGCGCACGGGCGCAAATGGCGCGCTCAAATTCTTCAAGGGGCAGGGTTCTAGGCACTCGCCAGTGTAGGGCTCGGGAAAAAAGGGAAGCAACGCTCTTGACAGCGCGAACAGGGAACAGCTAAATGCTGTTCTGTAACGCCGCGTATGCGGCCAAGCCCGCCATGAGAAAACAAAAACCGCAATTTCCTGGTCTCTGTCGCTTCGCTCGCCTTCTAGGCGTTACACCCACCCATCTTTTGCGCGTAGCGCGTGGCGAACGCCAGAGCCCCGAATTGCTGGCGCAGTTTCAAGCGATGATGGCGGCAGAGAATGCCGGAAAAAACGGCGTCGCGATTCTCCCGGCCGGCACCCGGCTCGTGGACTGCACGGAGCAGCAGCGGCAAAAAGCGACCGAGGAATTCGGTTCCCGCGTGTCGATCGAAGGCGGCGACATCGTGCTGCACGCCGACTTTCAAATGACCTTCACCCGCACGGAGACGACGGTCAGCCCGCTACCCACACGGCGCAGAATCAAGCGGAAGACAAACCCCGAAACCGCCGCCCCGGCACCCGCTCCCGCCCCATGATTGCCCCCGCGATTTCAGGCACGCCGGAAAGCGACGCAGCACGCGCCGCGGTGCGCCCCGCGCTAGAGC
>JANPHH010000317.1:0-20996 GCA_031424375.1 Chthoniobacter sp.
ATGAAGTGCTGCACCCAGGCGAAGTTGGCGTTGCCCTTGGGCGGGACGCCGAACTGCCAGCGCACGTCGTCGTCCTTGCGGAACCAGTCGGAGTCGTTGAAGGGCGGGTTGGCGAGGACGTAGTCGGCGCGGAGGTCGGGGTGGAGATCGCGGCGGAAGGTGTCGGCGTGCTCGGGGCCGAAGTCGGCCTCGATGCCGCGCAGGGCGAGGTTCATCACGGCGAGGCGGCGGGTGGTGGCGTTGCTCTCCTGGCCGTAGATGGAGATGTTCGCCCGGTTGCCTTTCGCTACGCTCAGGCTCGGCAAAGTGGCTTCGCTTTCAGATGAAGCGCTATCGCGCTGGGCCGTGCCACCATGGGCTTCGACGAATTTAATTGATTGGACGAACATGCCGCCGGAGCCGCAGGCGGGGTCGTAGATGCGGCCCTTGTAGGGGGCGAGCATCTCGACGAGGCAGCGCACGACGCAGGACGGGGTGTAGAACTGGCCGCCGTTCTTGCCCTCGGCGCTGGCGAAGCGGGTGAGGAAATACTCGTAAACGCGGCCGAGCAGATCGACGGAGCGGTGTGTCTTCTCGCCCTCGCTGGCGGCGGTGAGTTCGATGGTGGCGATGACGTCGATGAGTTCGCCGAGGCGCTGTTTGTCGAGGCCGGGGCGGGCGTAATCTTTCGGCAGGACGCCTTTGAGGCGCGGGTTGTCGCGCTCGATGGCGACCATGGCGTCGTCCACGGTCTTGCCGATGGTGGGAAGTTTGGCCGACCCCTGAAGGTGGGACCAGCGGGCATCGGCGGGCACCCAGAAGACGTTCTCGGCTTTGTATTCGTCGGGGTCTTCGGCATTGGCCCCGGCGTAGTCGCCATGGCCCGCGAGGAGTTTGGCGCGATGTTCCTCGAAGGTGTCGGAGATGTACTTCAGGAAGATGAGCCCGAGGACGACGTGCTTGTACTCCGCCGCGTCCATGTTGTTCCGCAGCTTATCAGCCGTGAGCCAGAGCTTGGCCTCAAAGCCGATGGTGGCGGTGGAGGTCTCGGTGGTGGGTTTCTGTCGGGGCATGGGTCAGACGAATGGGTAAGGAACAAATCTCGAGTCCGGGGGAGCATTCCGCATCATGGCTGCGCCGAGGTTTAGCGAAGCCTCGGAGGCCGCGCAAACCACAATCGGCGGCGGGCTTCAACGCGGCTTCAGAAGACAAATTTCGCTGGATCTAGCACTTGCTCCCCATCCCAGCGGTAGGCGACGAGTGGGCCGCCCTTCGCCGCGCGATAATCCAGACACGCGACGTTTGCGGCCAGCGGCCAGGGTCGTTCGTCTGGCGACTGCGCGTAGTGGCCGAAGAAAAGCGCAGGCGCTTCCGCGGGATAGCCGGGAAGCTGCGCGACCATATCGGCAGGAACCGGCTCTTCAGGCGCGGCGATATCGAAGGGGAACGACAAGCTGCGGTAGGTCGGCGCATCCTGCCGTTTCCACCAGGCAAGACGCAGGGTGGTCGCCACCCCGGTTTCCAAATCAAGGCCACGCTCAGGGGCGGGATGCCGGACCTGCCAACCGTAAAGGAGCGTGCGGACCGTCCCGGACACCGCGGTGCGGGTGAAGAGAGTTTCGGGAGGAATCGCTTCAAGAGTGCGGTGGCCATCGAGCAGAGCGATGGCCGCCTCATTCCACGCGGCATGGACCACGCGGAGGTCGCCGAGGTCGAGGAATACGGGCAGCCGCCGGAACCACTCCAGAGCTTCGATCCATTCACTCGGGCAGGATGCAAAGTCTTCGAGACTTCGTCGAAGGACAGCTTCGAGAAATTGCCGGCGACCGGGAGTCACATCGCCAGGTGACTGCTGTGCGTAAAGATGCTCCAACGCGATCAGTTCGTGATTGCCCATGACCGCCAGCGCGGTGCCGCTGTCCACCATTCTCCGGACAATTTGTAACGTCTCCCGGACAGCCGGGCCACGGTCGATAAAGTCGCCCACGAAAACTGCCCTACGCTCCGAGTGTCGAAATGGACCGCTTGCTTCTGAATAGCCGAGGCGAGCGAGCAACGCGGTGAGCTTGCCCGCCTGGCCGTGGATGTCGCCGATGATGTCGTAGGATTGCGTACTCATTGAAATTCCCGTGCCAGTGAGCGGACTGCCTCCACCGCCCGGAGCGTCACCGGCCGTGCTTCCGCCTGGCGCGGGTGCCAGGCGACGACCAGCCAGCGTTCGATGGAACTCAGGAAAGCGGGTCGCATCATGACTACCTTCGCTCCAGCAAGCTCAGCTCGGGCCATCTCCGGCAGAACTGCCGCACAGTGTCCTTCGCGCAAGGCACGCACCGCCAGCGTCGCCGACGCGCCCTCGATCTCGAATCGCAGATGCAAACCCGCAGTGGCGGCGGCGGCATCCAGGCGTTCGCGGGTCCAACCTTCACCCGGCGCCATCATCGGCACTTTCGGCAACCAGCGGTGAAGCGAGCGCGGCGGCCCGGCGAGCGCAGTCGGCAGGAAGAGCGCGTAGCGAAGGGCAATGAATGGCTCCGTCTGCAGTGGAGCAGCAACGGCATCCTGGCGGAGAATACCGACATCGAGCTGCCGGTCCTGAAGGCGCATGGCGAGGACTTCGCTTCTTTCCCTCACAAGCTTCAATCGGGCGCTGCGCAGGGCTTTTCGCAACAAGGGCAACTGCGGCATGAGCAGCCACTCCGTGACGCTCGATCCGGCGCCGAGCGTGATTTCAAGCGGCTTGCCCGCACAGGTGCGGGCAAAGTCGTTGAGTTCGACGAAATGCCGCCGCGCCATCGTCGCCAGCTCGCTGCCTTCCACCGTGAGCGCGATCTGTTTTCCGCGACGGCGTGCCAGCCGGGTGCCGAAGAAGGATTCAAGTTCCCGAAGCTGGCGGCTGAAGAGGCTCACGCGAGAGGGATCGCGGTCCGCGGCTGCCGTCAGCGATCCGGCCTCGGCCACGAGGCAGAGCGTGCGGAGTCGATCGAGGGAGAGGCCACCCTTCGCAAAGAGACCGTGAAACTTGTCCATGGAGTCAACATCGTTGCGAAAGCGCCCCTGTTTGCCGAGCACAATTCGGCTGAGCCTGAGGTCGTGAAACAAGAACCCTACGACCTCATTGGCGACATTCATGGCGAAGCGGTAATCCTGCGCGATCTCCTGTCGCGTCTGGGATACCGCGAGCAACGCGGCTACTTTCGGCACCCGGCGCGTCGCGCGATCTTCCTCGGCGACTACATCGACCGCGGTCCCGCCATTCGCGAGACGCTCCAGCTCGTTCGCGACATGGTGGAACACGGAGCCGCGCTGGCCCTCTGCGGAAATCACGAGCTCGACGCGCTCATGCATGACACCCCGGACGGGCGGGGCTGCTGGCTCCGCTCGCACGGGGGCAATCACTCCGCCATGCACGCACGGACCCATGCCGAGTTTACAGATCGCCCGGCGGAATGGCGGGAATGGCTGCGCTGGTTCCAATCGCTGCCGCTCTTTCTGGACCTTCCGGGCCTGCGCGCCGTTCACGCCTGCTGGGATGACGCGCAAGCCGCCGTCGTCCGGGATCGCCGGCTCGATGATGGGCTCCTGCGCCTCGTCGCCGACAGGCGCACCCGCGAATCCCAAGCGGTGCATCAGCTTCTCAAAGGGCCGGAGGTGCCATTGCCCAACGGAATGACGGTGAGTGGACGAAACGGAGGGAGGCTGAGCGAAATGCGGGTCTGCTGGTGGCAGGCAGGCCGCGGGCAGACCTACCGCGAGGCGTGTATCAATCGTCACGAGCCTGGGCCTGACATTCAAGTTCCAGCCGAATTCGACTCGCTCCTGCCCACGTCATTTCCCGACGACACGAGCCCGATCTTCATCGGTCACTACTGGCTGCCACCAGACCGGCCTGCTCCCCTCACGCCGACAGTGGCCTGTCTCGACTACAGCGTCGCCGCCGGAGGACCGCTCGTGGCCTACCGCTGGGACGGCGAGCGTCACATCGATCCCGCAAAGTTTGTCTTCGACCCGAGGCGGCTGAGACCAGAGCCCGTATCGACCGAAGCCCGGCCGCCGACTTGCGGGAGCCGTCGTCAATGACGCCTTAGGGTCCGCGGGCCATTGCGCCTTCATGTCATTCAGGGCGGGTAACGCGCCCGCATTTGCCAAAATTTCGCGACAGCAAATCCGAACGAAATCAAGCCCCCCCCCTTCGCCGCCTACGCACCCCCTCCCCCCTCCGTCACCACCCAAAGATTACTTGGCAAATACTTGGCACATAGACTGCGCTTTCTTGCTTTTTCCTGCGCTTCCCTTCGCCATGAACCATTCGAGACAAGTCGCCGCAACTCCTGATTTCAAGCCACTTCCCGGAGATTTCAGGAAGTGGGTTGGCCGGGACTTGAACCCGGAACCAACGCCTTAAAAGGGCGCTGCTCTACCATTGAGCTACCAACCCGAAAAACAGGGGCGGATGGATAATTCAGCGCATCAGGTGACGCAAGGAATTATTCCCGCTACCATGCGCCGCTCTCCATGCCGGACCTCCGCAAGCTGCTCTCCCACCACCGCATCACGCTCCTCGCCGTGGTTGTTTCCATTGCGGTCGCGATCGCCATCCTGGTTTGGAAAAATGCCGCGATCGAACCGGACGCGCACCTGGACAACCCTCAGCTCGCGCTTTCCACCCTGCGCGCCACCACTCTCTACTACAACCCAGCGGCACTCCCGTGGCTCGCCGCCACCCGACCGGAACTCCTCCCCGAACCGAACCGCGACCCGCAATCCGAGCGGTCGCGCGCCTTCGCTCAGGCGATCCTCGATCCGAAACTCTTCCGCCAACTCGACCGCCAACTCCGTTTCGACACCGTGCTGCTCGCCGGTGACCCCAGCCAGTATCGACCGCTGCTCGATCACTTCGGGGAAACGCGCGATTTCCGGCTCACCTACGTCGATCACACGAGTATGGTCTTTCACCGCGACGCTCCCCGCGCCTGGATGCTGGAGGACTTCGCGAGCGTCCGCCAGGCCATCGGCGCGGCGTCGAAGCGGAAACGCGCCGCCTTCCTCGCGCTCGCCGCCGCGAAACTCGCTGCCGCCCTTCGGCACGCCGAGGCAAAGACGCTGATCGACGAAGCGCTCGCCCTCGATTCGCGCTCCGCCGAAGCCTGGAGCGCGCTCGGCGTCTTCCAACTCGAACGCGGCGAGTGGGCCGCCGCGCTCACCGCGACGGAGCGCGCGCTCGCGATCGACAAAAACCACCTCGGTGCCACTTCCACGCGGATTCAGGCCTTCGTTTCCACCAAGCGCCTTAACGAAGCCTACGCCCTCTCGCAGCGCCTCATCGCCCGCCTTCCCGACGATCCGAACCTCCTCTTCAAACATGCCCAGGTCGCCCACGAAGCGAGCGCCTTCAAAACGGAAATCGTCGCGCTGGAAAAGCTCATCGCACTCGCGGAAGCCGGGAAACGGCCGACCACCGGATACCGTTTTTATCTCGCGCAAGCTCACACCGCCGCCGGCAATGGCGCGCCCGCGCTCGAAAACTTCGCCCGCGTCCTCGCCGATCCGGAGCTGCCCGCGGACCAGCGCCAGTTCGCGCTCGAGACCATCGAACGAATCAAGCGCCGCACCGGGCTCTAGCTTGCCGCGCCGCATCGCACATTGCATCCTCCGCCTCCCATGTCGCTGCCACCCATCTCCATTTTCCGTTCTCCCGAAGGCCTGATCGCCCAGCGCGGCGAGGATTGTTTTCTCCTCGTCGGCGCCAATCTCGACACCATTTTTCTGCAAAAGGAACCCGCCCAGTGGCTGCACACGCAGCTCGCGAATGCCACGCCGCTCCTTCGCCCTGCTGCCCTCCTCGCGCCCATTCAGAGCCAGGAAGTCTGGGCGGCCGGCGTGACCTACCTCCGCAGCCGCGACGCCCGCATCGATGAAAGCAAGGACGCCGGCGGCGGCACTTTTTATGACCGGGTCTATGACGCCGAGCGGCCTGAGATTTTCTTCAAAGCGACGCCGCACCGCGTCTTTGGCCCCGGGGGTGCCCTCACGCTCCGCTCGGATGCGAAGTGGAATGTCCCCGAGCCCGAACTCGCCCTCGCGATCAACTCCGCCGGCGACATCTTCGGCTACACCGTCGGCAATGACCTAAGCTCCCGCGACATCGAGGGCGAAAACCCCCTCTACCTCCCGCAGGCCAAAGTCTGGGGCGCTTGCTGCGGGCTCGGCCCCGCGCTCGTCATCCGCGAACCGCTGCCACGCGAAACGAAAATCACGCTCGAAATCCTCCGCGCCGGCGCCCCTGCCTTCCGCGGCGAAACCTCGCTCACCCAGCTCAAACGCACCTTCCCCGAACTCGCGGAATTCCTCTACCGCGACAACTCCTTCCCGCACGGCGCCTACCTCCTCACCGGCACCGGCATCGTCCCGCCGAATGATTTCACCCTCGCGGCCGGCGACGAGATCCGCATCTCGATCGACTCCCTCGGCACCCTCGTCAACCACATCGTCTAACATGTCTCTCCACGGAAAAAGCCTCATCGCCGGCGTCCTCGCCGAAAAGTCCGCCCGCGCCTTTCAAGCCGTCAGCCCGCTCGACGGCACTGCGCTCCCGACCGTCTTTCACGAAAGCCCGCTCGACGAAATCGACCGCGCGCTGACCCTCGCCGATGGCGCCTTCCCCGCGCTCCGCGATGCCGAACGCCGCGCCGCCCTGCTCGAAAAAATCGCCGAAGAAATCCTCGCCCTTGGCGACGATCTGCTCCAGCGCGCCCACCTCGAATCCGGCCTGCCACTTGATCGGCTCACCGGCGAGCGCGGACGCACCATCGGCCAGCTCCGGCTTTTTGCCCAAGTCGTCCGCGAAGGCTCATGGTGTGACGCCCGCATCGACACCGCCCTGCCCGATCGGCAGCCGATCCCCCGCCCCGACCTCCGCCGCATGCTCGTCCCGCTCGGACCCATCGTCGTCTTCGGCGCGAGCAATTTTCCCCTGGCCTTCTCCACCGCCGGTGGCGACACCGCCAGCGCCCTCGCCGCCGGCAATCCTGTCATCGTCAAAGCGCATCCCGCCCACCCCGGCACCAGCGAACTCGTCGCCACCGCCATCACCCGCGCCGTCGAGGCTTGCGGCCTGCCCGGCGGCGTCTTCTCGCACCTCCACGGCGGCAACGATTTCGCCCACGCGCTCGTGCGCCACCCGCTTACCCGGGCCGTCGGCTTCACCGGTTCCGCCCATGCCGGCCGCGCCCTCTTCGACACCGCCACCGCGCGGCGCGAGCCCATCCCGGTCTTTGCGGAGATGAGCAGCCTGAATCCCGTGTTCATCCTCCCCGGTGCGATGCGCGAACGCGGCGCGCAGATCGCCGAGGGACTGAAAAACTCCGTGCTTATGGGCGTCGGCCAGTTTTGCACCAAGCCGGGAATCGTCTTCGGCATCGGCGGTCCAGACCTGCAGAATTTCGCCGCGTCCTTCGCCAAACTCATCGAAGCCAGCACGCCCGCGACGATGCTCCATGCCGGCATCCGCGATGCCTTCGAGAAAGGCGTCGCCGCCGTCGCAAAAATTCCCGGCACCGTCCCACTCGCCGATTCCGACCTCGATCCCGTCGCCGCCAAAACCCAGGCGGGCGCCGCAGTCTTCGCCACCGACCTCGACGACTTCCTCGCCCAGCACCAACTCCACCACGAAGTCTTCGGCCCCTACACCCTCCTCGTCGACGCGCCTGACCTGCCATCGCTGGTGAAAGCCGTCGCGCAACTGGAAGGCCAGCTCACCGCCACCGTTCACGGCACCGCCGAAGATCTCGCCGGGGCCGCCGATCTCCTCGCCGCGCTCGAACGTAAAGCCGGCCGCCTGCTCATCGGCGGCTTCCCCACCGGCGTGGAAGTTTCACCCGCCATGCATCACGGCGGCCCTTACCCCGCCACGACCGATGCCCGCTTCACCAGCGTCGGCACCGCCGCGATCCAGCGCTTCGCCCGGCCCGTCTGTTACCAAAACTTCCCACCCGGCGCGCTCCCTCCCGAACTGCTGAATGACAACCCGCGCAGCCTGATGCGCCTGGTCAATAGCACCCTCACGCGCGATCCGGTTACCTAACTAGTACGCATCCGGGTGAAGGTATCATTCATCCTGTGTTCATCTTCCTCATCCTCTTCCTCTTTATCTTCCTGAAGTTCATTTAAGGGAGAGGAAGATTATGAGGATGAGGATGAGAAAGAAGATGACGTAACAACCTTCACTTGCACCAATGATAACTCCGCTCCGCAGTCGCGAAGCGTGTTCCTAACAACGCTGTCATCCTGAGCGAAGCGATGCGCGGCAGGCGGAGGGTCTTCCGGGGTGTGCCGGACATCGCGCAGTCGAGCCGAGTCTGCGAGACAGCCGAAGGCAACGACCTCTTACTTCTCCCCGGCGGAAGATTCGAGAGATCCATCGATTGCGTTCCTTCTCGCCTGCGCTCCCAGGAAGAAGCAGACGCGCGCGAGCGCCTCCTGTTACTCGTCGTTGGTCGGCCCCACGCAGACGAGCCAGAGCTTGAAGAAATTCATCACCTGCACCTTGGTGAGCTGGTTCGCGTTGAGGCTGTATTTCACTTTGCTCGCACCCACGGCAGCCTTGTCGCCTCCACCGATCATTTGATCTTCGTAGGCGATCGTCCCAGTGAGCGAAGGAATGGTATTGTCCACGGCGAAGAACGCTTCTTCGTCGCTCTTGCCAGAGAAGACATCGGCCTCCGTGGCGGGTTTGGTGGCCTTGGCTTCGTTGAAGCGCAGGTTGAATTCGTATTGTCCCTTGCCGTTGCTTGCGCGGTTCGGATCTTCCACCCACTTGATGCTGCCGGTGACGATGTCTTCCACTTCCTTGCCCGCCTGCTGGTAGATAAAGCGGAGGCCGTTGGTGTAGTAGTTTCCGGTTTCGTAATCGTAGTCGAGGTTCCCATTCACCACAGTGCGCGGGTAGCTCTGCGCCGGGCCTTGGGCGAGGGCGAGGCCTTCGAACCGCATCGGGTCGGTGTTCTTGACTTCAACCTTCACCTGCTTGCCCGCGAGTTGCCGGACGTAGGTCACGGCATTGGCGGGTTTCTTGCCCTTCCCGATCAGACGCCCACCAAATTTGTCGGTGAACGCGGGGGACTTGCCGATGGCATCGACCGCAATGCGGTGCTGGCTGTCCGGCAGACCATCGACGGCGTAGACGCCATCAGCGCCCGCGGGAACGGTGCCGACCCATTTGCCGACCGTGCGCTTTTGCGAAAGGTTCGTCGGGTTCAAAACGCTGAGGTCCAGCGAATACTGGAGCTGCCCGCGCTGGCCGGTGCCGAGGATGCCGCCGACATTCGGCAGGCGTTGGATCGAACCCTTGAACTCCGTGGTCTGCGCAACGGAGAGCGTGGCGGTGTAGACGTCGGCGATGCCCTTGTTCGGCTTGCCCTTGTCGTCGAGGTTCTTCCGGCTTTTGAAGTCGATCTCCATCGTGCCGGCGATGGCGTTGGGGAGGTTGAGCTTCTCTGGCTCCTGCGCGCGGGAGTGCGGGGTGGCGAGGAGGGCTGCGGCAAAGCTCAGGAGGAGGATGGAAGGGGTCGCTTTCATGAGCGGAGAGATTGCTTTCGTGCGACGGCGGAGCAAGCACATTCAGCAGCCGGAGCCGGCTGTCGCGAGGTTCTGCGAGTTTGGCCTTTCTGCGGAACACCCAGCGGCACACAATTGCGAATGCGTCTTTGCGCTCTTTTTGTTTTTGGAATGCTGGCGACTTCGCTCGCCGAGGAGCCGTTTTCTTTCGAAACCACTCCCGGCAAGCTGCCGAAGACGGTGGTACCGAAGCGCTACGCGGTGCGCGTGGAGCCGGCGATCGAGGCGGCCAGGTTTCACGGCAGCGAGGTGATCACGATCGAGGTGCGGCAACCGGTGCGGCAGATCGTGCTCAACGCGGCGGGCCTCGAGATCATCAGGGCGGAACTCAATCGCGAGAAACTCACGGCGCAGCTCGATGAAGAAAAGCAGATCCTCACCTTCGAGCTTCCCGCGGAGATCCCGGTCGGCACCCATCGGCTGGAGATCGAATTCTCCGGCAAGCTGAACGAGAAGCCGGCCGGGCTGTTCATCACGCGCTACCGCGCGGGGGCGGAGGAGAAGCGCGGGCTGGCGACGCAGATGGAGGCGACGGATGCGCGGCGGATGTTTCCCTGCTGGGATGAGCCAGTGTTTCGCGCGGTCTTCGACCTCACCGCGGTGATCCCGGCGGGGCTGACGCCGGTTTCCAATATGCCGATCGTGGCGGAGCAGGCATTGGAGGGCGGGCGCAAGATGGTGCGCTTTGCGCCGTCGCCTTCGATGGCGAGTTATCTCGTCGCTTTCTTTGCCGCGGAGTTCGATGTGATCGAAGACGAGGTGGACGGCGTGAAGCTGCGTGCGCTGACTGCGCCGGGCCTCGGAGAGCAGGCACGCTACGCCCTGGAGGCCACGAAGAAAATTCTGCCGTTCTATCACGAATACTTCGGCACGAAGTATCCACTACCCAAACTGGATCAGGTCTCGCTGCCGAGCACGGGCTCGGGCGGGATGGAGAATTGGGGCGCCATTCTTTATAACGACACCGCATTTCTCTACGATCCGGCGGCGAGTTCGCAGCAGACGCGGGAGCGCGTCTTCGAGGTCGTCGCGCACGAGATCGCACACCAGTGGTTCGGCGATCTCGTGACCATGGCGTGGTGGGATAATCTGTGGCTGAACGAGGGCTTCGCGTCGTGGATGGGGACGAAGGCGACGGATCACTTCAACCCCGAATGGCAAACGTGGCTGCGCGCGGCGGGTGACAAGGAGTGGGCGATGGCGCTGGATGCGCGGAGCACGACGCATCCCATCCAGCAGCCCGTGGCGACGGAGGAAGAGGCGATGGACGCATTCGATGAGATCACCTACCAGAAAGGCCAATCCTTCATCCGCATGCTCGAAGGATACCTCGGTGAGGCGTCCTTCCGCGGCGGCATCCAGAGCTACATGCAGCGCCACGCCTACTCGAGCACGACCACTGCCGATCTCTGGGCCGCGCTGGAGGAGTCTTCGGGCAAGGCGGTCCGCGCCTTCGCGGCCGGCTGGACGCAGCAGCCGGGATTCCCGGTAGTCACCGTCGACGAAGTGCCGGGGCCGGCGCTCGCTCTCGCGCAGGATCGCTTCACGCTCGGGCAGGAGAAACCGGAGCCACTCTACTGGGCGGTGCCGATCACGCTCGGTCCGGCCGCGGCGCCGCTGGACGCGCGGATGATTTTGCTGAAGGAGAAAACCCTCCCGCCGGTGCCGATCGATGCAGGCCAGGCGCTGAAGTTGAACCTCGGCGACGTCGGCTACTACCGCGTGCGCTACGACGACACGCTCTTCCAGCGGCTGCACCATGCGGTTCCGCTGATGGCGGTCGCAGATCGGCTCAATCTCCTCAACGACTCGTGGGCGATGGCGGCGGCGGCGCGCGCGCCCGTCGGCCGCTTTCTCGCGCTCGTGGAAACGCTCCGTGACGACCCGGCCTACGTCATCGTCGCGCGGATCGTGGATGCCTGCTGGACGATCGACCATCTGCAGCGCGGGCAGCCTGGCGAGGTGCCTTTTCACACCTGGGCTCGCGGCAAGCTGCGACCGCATCTCGTCCGACTGGGCTGGGCAGCGCGGCCGGACGAGAAGCCGCTCGATGCGAAACTGCGCGGCGAATTGATCACGATCCTCGGCGCGTTCGGCGAAGAATCCGTGATCAAGGAGGCGCAGCGGCGCTATCAGCTTTTCGTGGAGAAAGGCGAGCCGCTCTCGGGTGATCTGCGCCGCGCGGTGCTCGGCATCGTGGGCCGCGAGGCGAATGCGAAGACCTGGGAAAAGCTGCGCCAGCTCGCGAAGGCGGAAGCTTCCACGGAACTAAAGCACGACTACCAGCGCGCGCTCGCGAACGCGCGCACCTCGGAACTGGCCGGTCGCGCGCTGGCGCTGAGCATCACGACCGAGGTGCTGCCGGAAGATGCGCTGCATGTGGTGGGAGACGTCGCCTCGCGCGGGCGGCAGCCCGAACTCGCCGTTGAGTTTGCGAAAGCGAATCGGGAGAAGCTGCTCGCGGAAGCGCCGCCCATGGCGGCGTCCTCATTCCTCCCCGACCTGTATCGCAACTTCACCGCCGCCGAACGCGCGATCGAACTCGAGGAATACGCCCGCGCGCATCTCGCGCCCGGCGCGGCGTATCAGGTGGCGAAATCGGCCGACGAGATCCGGTTGAACGCGACCTTGATAAAGCGGCTCCTGCCGGACATTGATGAAGTCTGCCGAGCCCAGCCAGGGAAATAACAGGGAGCCGGTGCCCGGATGGAATTCGAGATCAAACACGTCACACATTACAAATACGGACACGCCGCCGCCGAGGCCTACGGAGAGGCGCGCCTCACTCCTCCGGAGTTGCCGACGCAAACCGTGGTGAGCCATGCCGTGGTGATCGAACCCGAGGTGCCGATCTCCAGCTACACCGATCACTACGGCAACCGCGTGGGTTTTTTCTCGCTCCCCTTTCGCCACAAGAGCCTCGTCATCCGCAACCAGATGATCGTGCGCACCAGCCGGCCGGAACTCCCCACGGCGAGCCTCGAACTCACCGTCCAGGAGACGCGGCAGATCCTCAATTCCACGCTCACGGACATCTTCGATTTCCTCCAGCCCAACGATGTCGTGGACATCGGCCGGGACGCGGTGCAATGGGCGCGAAAATACCTGCCGAGCAGCCGTCCGCTGCGCGCGGGGCTCGAGGAACTGAACCACGCCATCTACCACGAATTCAAATACGACCCGAACGCGACCGAGAACTCCACTTCACTCGCCACGGTGTGGAAAAACAAAGCCGGCGTGTGCCAGGACTTCGCCCACATCGGCCTCGCCATCCTGCGCAGCGCGGGCCTGCCGGCGCGTTATGTCTGCGGATACATCGAGACCGATCCGCTGCGGAATGCCGACGGCACCATCGCGCGGATGGTCGGCGCCGTGGCCACGCACGCGTGGATCGAGGTGCTGGTGCCCGGCATGGTCTGGGTAGCGTTCGATCCCACCAACCGGCAGTGGGTCAATGAGCGCTACGTGACGGTGAGCTACGGGCGGGACTATCGCGACGCCACCCCGTTTCGCGGCACCTTCAAGGGCAGCGGTGGGCAAAAAATGAAAGCGAGCGTTTTCATGAAACGCCGCAACGGAAAAAGCCGCGCCGCATGAACATCCGGATCCTCTATCAGGCGCAGTATGCCTACGCGGAAGCGGTCACATTTTCCCTGCACGTCTTCCGACTCTTTCCGCGCGCCGAGCGGCACGTGCGGGTGCTGAGTTCCCAGTTTCAGACCAATGCGGACGCGATGGTCAACTTCCGGCGCGATCTCTACGACAACGAAATCGCGTCCAGCTTCTACCCGGAGCGGTCCGCGCTGCTCCAGGCGAGTTTCAACGTCGACCTCGCGATCGAACCGAAGAACGCCTTCGGCTTCCTGGTCGCGTCGCACGCGCTCGAAATGCCGTTCCCGTATCAGCCGGCCGAGTTGCGCGTCCTCACGCCCTACCTACAGGGCGGACGGCTGATCGAGTTGCCCTTTTGGGAAGCACCGATCGGGACGCGGTCGACGCTGGAGACGATCGTGGAAGTAAACGATGCGCTGCACGCCAACATTCGCTACGAGCGCCGCGACGAAGGGGCCGCCTACCCGCCCGAGGAACTGATCGCGCGCGGCGCGGGTTCGTGCCGCGACTTCGCCGTGCTCCTCGCCGAGGTGCTGCGCGGACTCGGTCTCGCGACGCGGCTCGCCAGCGGCTACCTGTGCGAATTCGGCGACGGTGAGAAAGTGGCCGAGGGGTCACTCCACGCGTGGACCGAAGTCTACCTCCCGGGCGCCGGCTGGGTGGGGATGGATCCCACGAACGGAACTTTCTGCGATCACCATCATCTCACCGCCGCGGTCGGTCTCACGCCCGACGATATCTCGCCGGTTTTTGGAAACTACTACAGCAACCGGCACATCCCCTCCACGATGAGCGCCACGCTCCAGATCATCCCCAATGTCCATCCCTGATTCCCTCGCCGCCGTCGCCGCCAAGGTCGAAGCCACCTTTGAAAAACACGGCGTAAAGCTGACCATGGGCGGCGAACCGACCTATGTTCCATTTGAGCCGACCGGCGCGGAGTGGAGCATCACCGCGCTCGGGCCAAACAAGCTGAAATACGGTTACGCACTCGCCGATGCGCTCATCGCGCAGACCTTGCCCCAAGCCGTCGCGATTCTTTCGCCGGGGAAGTTTTATCCGGGAGAAGTCAACGCGCGCTGGGCAATCAACCTGATCTGGAATCGCGACGGTACGCCGCTCGTCCCGGCGCTGCTCCACCGCGACGATCGCGCGATCACGGCGGAAACACTGGAGCGCGCGCAGGCTTCGCTCACCGCCCTCATCGAAGCGCCGCACTGGCTCCGCGGCATCGACCCCGTGGATGAGACGCACCTCGTCGCCGTGCTCCCGCTCGATCACGATGGCACCCGCTTTCTCTCCGCCGACTGGGAGATGGGCGACTCGATCACGCTCCTCCGCGCAGAAGGCGCCGCCGGCCTGCGCCTCCCGCTGAGCGAGGTCCCCACCGAGGTCAGCCGCCGTGCGCTCACGCTGGAGATCCTCGACGACAAGCTGCACGTCTTTCTCCCGCCGCTGCTCCAGGGGCCGATCCTCGCCATCCTTCAGACCGTCTGCCACGCGGTCACCAGCCGCCATATCGTATGGGGCGGCTACGTTCCGTCGGATGAACTCGGCACCTGGGTCAGGCTGGCGATCGCCGCAGACCCCGGCGTGCTCGAGATCAATCTGCCACCCTGCTTGACGTGGACCGAATATGCCGAGTGGCTGCAGCACCTGGAACACGCGGCGAGCGCGGCCGGATTGCGTTCCTTCAAACGTCGGGAACCCAACGACGAAGCGGGCACCGGAGGTGGCAATCACATTCTCTTCGGCGGTCCGACACTCGACGAAAATCCGCTTTTCACCCATCCGCGCTGGGTCACGTCGATCCTCCGCTACTGGCAGCATCACCCTTCGCTCGCGTATCTTTTCACCGGCATCTATGTCGGCCCGTCATCGCAGGCGCCGCGGCCGGATGAGTGCGTGAGCAGCCTCTACGACCTCGAGATGGCCTATCAGTTTCTCGAGCAACTCGGCGAAGGCGATCACCGCTACCTCCTCAGCGAAACGCTGCGCCATCTGCACACCGACAGCTCCGGCAACACGCACCGCAGCGAAGCGAGCTTCGACAAATTCTGGAACGTGAACTTCGATGGCGGCTGCCGCGGCCTCGTGGAATTTCGCGCCATCGAGTCCCTGCCGCACGCCGAATGGATGTCCGCCGTCGCCCTGCTCTGGCGCACGCTCGCCGCCTACCTGCTCGAGCATCCTTTCACCGCGCCGCTCGTTTCCTTCGGCCACCAGTTGCACGACTGGTATTACCTGCCCGCAGGGTTGTGGTCGGACTTCGAGCGGATCCTCGCCGACCTGCACGCCGCAGGTTTCGATCTCCCGGCGGAGACGTATCGCACCATCCTCGACTGGCGCTTTCCCACCATGCTGGAACATCGGGAAGCTGGAGCCACGCTGACGATTCGCCGGGCCCATGAGGGCTGGCCGCTGCTGTGTGAGCAACCGCTGGAGGGCGGCAATACCAGCCGCTTCGTCGACACGTCGATCGAGCGACTGGAGTTCATCGCCAGCGCGAAGTTCGCCGCGCACTGCGAGGTCCGCGTGCAGGGCCGGCTGCTTCCGCTGGAGAAACTGCCCGATGGTCAGTACGGCGTGGGCCTGCGCTACCGCCGCACCGCACTTTATCCGTCACTCCACCCCGGTATTCCGCCCCACATGCCGCTCATTCTCGGGATCACATCCGAGGGGAAAACGGTGCTCTACAAGCTCGAGCAGGATCAGCGACAATTCGTCCGCACAATCGGCGAGAACGAGCCGCCTGAATCGCCGAACTCCTGCCGCAAACTCCAGCCCGAATTGCTGACCTGCGATCTGCGGATCGCATAAGCCAAGCGCAAGATTTCCGCGATTCCTCTTGGTATCGTCGCGCGGCCCGTGTCAGGTGCGAATCCTATGGGACACTGCAAAGGCAAAGACAACGTCAAGAAGCGCGCGGTTCGCCGCAAAAAAGCTGAAGCCCTCGTGCTCGCGAAGAGCAAGGCCAAGGCCGCTGCCGTTTAACGTCACCTCGCGAAGCCAGCAAATACGAGGGACTCCGGCGAGCGCCGAGTCTCGAGGGGAATTTCCTTCCATCACAAGCTGTTCTGTTGCTTGGAACAAAAAGGAAGCGCGACCATTTCTGGTCGCGCTTCGGCGGAGCTGCGGGATGTAACGGTAAGGTATTTTTGGGACTTTGTGACTCCCAGGCTCGCACCGTCTTATTTAGCAGTGCTCATGCCACCGGTCTGCTCGCGGCGGGATTAAGTTCAATTTTGCACGACGGGACTTTCCCGTCGCCGCGTGCGCAGCGTTTTATCGCTTCGCGAGTGCGGCCGCGGCAGCCGGCTGAAGGACGCGGAGAAACAGAATTCGCTAGGGACTGCCCGGATTGCATCTATCGTGGCGGATGGAAAATCTCTTGCTGACCGAAACGGTCGTCCCCGCGCTTTCCTCGCAAGAATACCGGGCGCTCTACGGCCGCAGTCTCATGGTGCTGCGCAAGCTGCGGGGAGAGACGCCGGCGGCGGACGAACTCTGCCGCATCACCTCGGTGGGAACCCTCGCGCCCGGGCTTTGGATCACGGTGAAATTCCTCAATGGCTCGATCAACAGCTTCCGCCCGGAGCTGATCGAGCCGACGGATTTTGTGCCGGCGGTGGAAAGCTGAGCGGTTCGCTCGATGGGATTCGCGGGGTTCTTGGAGTTACGGGCGGGACGCCCGCGGCGACAGGCGGGACGCCTGTCCCACAACAGGCGGGACGCCGGTCCCACATGCCATTGCCAAGCGTCGCGGCGTTTCGTTAGATCACGCCCATGCCGGACGAAAACATTCTGGTCGTGCGTCGCGAACTCCTCGAAAGCCTCGGGCTTTTTCAAGGGCTTTCCTTCGAAGTCGACCGCTACCTCCCTGCGCTCCTCGCGCGCGAAAACAACTTCTTCACCCCGCGCGCGCCAGCGGAGACAAATCCGGCGCTGAAGCAGATCATCCCCTACGTGCTGCTCGTCCACGGCGATCGCGTTTTTCATTACGTGCGGGGCAAGAAATCCGGCGAGCAACGGCTCGTGGCCAAAGGGTCGCTCGGCATCGGCGGACACATGAACGACGGCGACGGCGGCCTCTTCAACCTAGACGAAGAACACTACAACCGTGTGGTTGAACGCGAGGTTCACGAAGAGATTCACCTCACCGCAAAATTCCAAAATTGCGCCGTCGCGCTGATCAATGACGACGCCACGGAAGTAGGTCGCGTCCACCTCGGCGTCGTCCACATTTTCCAGCTCGAAAGCGATGCCGCCCGCAAGCGCGAGGCGCAGATCACCGAGGCGGGCTTCGTGCCGATCGACGAACTGCGCACCCGCCGCAATTCGTTGGAGACGTGGTCGCAGTATTGCCTCGACGGCATCGACCAACTCCTCGCCACCGCCGCTGCGCGGTAACGCCGCATGCACCTCTTCGAGCAGATCCTGCGGGGAGCCATCGCCGCCGGGGCCTCGGACATCCACCTCAAGCCCGACGCGCCGATCACCTTCCGGGTCACCCGCGAACTCATCGCGGTCGAAGCGGAGCAGCCCACCGCGGAGTTCATCGAGCGCATCCTGAATCAGATCGTCCCGTTGCATCTCCGCGAAAAGCTGGCGGCGGAGCACGAGATCGACTTCGCCTACGCCCCGCCCGAGATCGGTCGCTTCCGGGTCAATGTCTTCCAGCAGCGCGGCACCTACGTCCTCGCCCTGCGCGTGGTGAAAGTGGTCACGCGCGACTTCCGCACGCTGAATCTGCCCGAGGTCACCCGCCGCATCGCCGAGACGCCGCGCGGCATCGTGATCATCGCAGGCGCCACCGGTTCGGGGAAATCGACCACGCTGGCCGCGATCGTCGAGCACATCAATCAGACCGCCCGCCGTCACATCATCACGCTGGAAGACCCCATCGAGTATGTCTTCACCGATCGCCTTGCGATCATCGAGCAACGCGAAGTGGGGCTCGACACGGCGACCTTTGCCAGCGGGCTCAAGAACGTGCTGCGCCAGGACCCTGATGTCCTCGTCATCGGCGAAATGCGCGACGCGGAAAGCATCTCCGCGGCGATCAGCGCGGCGAACATCGGGCATCTCGTCATCTCGACGCTGCACACGGCCGATGCCGCCAAAAGCATCCAGCGCATCCTCGAATTCTTCCCCAGCGAAGACCGCGAATCCGCCCGCCGCCAACTCGCCACCACCCTCCACGCCGTCATTTGTCAAAAACTCGTACCCGCCAAGGATGGCGCCAGCCTGCTCCCGGCGGTGGAAGTGCTGATCAATAATGGCTCCGTGGCGAAAGTCATCCAGTCCGGCTCCCTGGAGAAGCTGCCGGGCGCCATCGAAATGGGCGACGGTGACGGAATGCAGACGTTCGAACAGGCGCTGCACGAAATGGTGAAAGCCGGGCGCATCACCCAAGCCGAGGCGCTCAATCACGCCCCGAATCCCGAGGCGCTGAAGATGCGCTTCCAGGGTGTGGTCCTCAGCGAGTCACGCCGCATCCTCGGCTCGCGGGAATAGCGTCCGAGCCGGGTAGAACCTCCGGCGATTTTCCCCGGCCGGTCGGTGCCCTCAGTGGATGGGTCGCAAACGGCGAAACGGTGTCATCCCGAGCGGAATGGAGGGAGCCTGAGCGACCAGAATGAAGTCGAGGGACCTCGGATGACGGGAAACTGCACGATCTCCCGAAGGCTGAGTTCCCTCGGCTCCGTTACCCTCTGCTGCCAATGAACCTGCAGGATTTCCAAAGCCGTTCGGAGTCGCGCGCGTTTGGGGTCGGCGAACTGGAGTTCGCCGCTCCTTGTCCGCCCGCCGGTTCATCCCACCCCAAAAATCAAGTCCGCGGGTCGGGTCCCTCGGGATCACAGGGCCTTTTGAGATTCGGTTGGCGCCCTCAGGCCACGCTGATATTCGGGCCGTCGTCAGAATCCTCGATCATCAGGACGATCTCAAGGCCCTTGGCCCGCAGCGCCGCGAGACAGATGGCGATGGCCGGGGTCGTGCTCACCACCGGCACGTGGTCGCCGAACGCGGCGCACCAGAAATCGCGGTCCCGCCACATGTTCAGTTGGAGCCGGGGCGTTGCCACCTTTTCCACCACCTCCCAGGCGGTTTTCAGGTCCGTCGAATACGGGGCAAAGTTTCGCACCTCGCGCAGAACCGTGTGCGGGCGAACCTGCACGGGGATGAATTGCTGGAAATAGGGATCACGCATGGCCTCCAGCGCCTCGTCCGCCGACTCGAAACGCATGTGCGCATACGAATCCTCCCAGTGAACCTCGGGGGTTTCAGACGTGATGTAACGGCCCACCAGCGCGTCTAGCGCGGAAAGGCTATCGATTCGCAACCAATCCATCGGTGCATCGTTCCTCATAACTTTCGGGGAGGTTTACCCACCTCGCGCGGACCGCGCAAGCGCCAATTAGGTCGAGCCAAGCCCCTATCGACGACTCAGGCGAAAGAAGAGGAACGCACCGAGCCCAATGAAAATCACGTTCGGCAGCCAGATCAGGAGATCGGGGCGGAGCGCCTCATTCGCCCGCACGGTATCGGCCAGAATGATGAAGAAGAAATACACGAACGCCACGATCAGGCTGAGGAGGAATCCGGCCGAGGTCTCCTTGCGATGCGCGGTGATGGCCAGCGGCACCCCGATCAGCGCGAAGGCGAACGAGGCGAGCGAAAACGAAAACCGCTTGTTCACCTCGGTCCGCAGCGACGAGCGGTCGGCGCGCGCTTCCTTCGAATCCGGCGCCACTACCGAATGCTCCCGCGCATTCAGGCGATCGAGCAGCTCCCCCGCGGTGAGGCTGCCCATGCCTTTGCGCTTCTTGTTCTTCTCGTAGAGCTCCGCCAGCGAGATGGTGAGCGTGCTTTCCCTCATCGTGATCCCCTGCTTGATCCGCATGAGGTCTTCAGGCGCCTGGTCGTCGCGCTGCTCGAAGCGCCCATCGTAAATGTGCAGCAGCAGTCGTTTGTTTTCGCGATCCGGCTCGATCAGGCCACGCTGCGCCTGCACCACCGAGATGGGAGCAAAGGTGTCGTTCATCTCGTAGACGAGGAGATTGAAAAGCTCGGCCCCCTCATTCCGCTCCACGTAGATCTTTCGGCCCGGGAAATCGTCGATCACCCGGTCGCTCCCGAACATGGCCAGCGGATTGTTGGTCGCGATGTTGTAGAGCGCGTCCTTCATTTTGATCTGCGCCTTGGGGGCGACGTCCACATTGATCCACAGGCAGATGCCCACGCAGATGAAGGAGACGATGAACACGGGGACGCAGATCCGGGGAATGCTCACGCCGCTGGATCGGAGCGCGATCAGTTCATGCTCCGCCGACATCTTGCCGAAGACCAGCAGCACCGCGGTGAGGAAGCCCCACGGAATCGTGAAGGTGAGCGAGAACGGCAGGATGTAGGCGATGAAGCTGATGATGAGCTCCAGCGGCGCGTCGTGATTGACCAGCAGTTCCAGGAGCTGCTTGAAAATGTTTCCCAGCACCAGCACCACGCTCAGGATCGTGACGGCAAAGCTCCCGGTGATCAGCACCTGGCGGAGGACGTAGCGATCGAGGATTTTCAAGGGTCGCGCATGGTTCGGTGCCGCCGCCACCTTGGCAAGCAGTTTGCCGCGTTCCGGTGCTCTCCGGGTGTGATTGAATGTGGTGCCATGCGGGATGGGCGCGGTGTCCCGGAGGGACGATGGAAATTAGCCGGTGGCGTCAGCCACCGGAACCGCAGGTGGAGCGAACTCGCCCCGGAGGAGCGGTGGAGTGGTCGAGGCGGTTGAATTCCAACGC
>JANPHH010000318.1:0-27051 GCA_031424375.1 Chthoniobacter sp.
GATCGCCCCCTTGCTCCGCACGTAGGCGATCTGTTCGTCCACATGCGCCGCACAGCCGGCCGGGTGCGCCGTGAGGCAGATGAATCCGCGAGTCTTGGGCTTGATGATCATGCCCGCGACTGTGCGAAAGCCCCGCCGACGCGGTAAAGACATTCCTCCCCAGCCCATGACCCAGACGCTCGATTCCTCCTCCTACTCCTACTCGTCCTCGTCCTCGTCCTCGGAATGTTTCAAGGACGAGGACGAGAGTCCGGGCTATTCTGCGAGATGGTCTGACCCCGCCGCCCTACAACCTGCGGCTGCGCCACGAGAGGGAGGAAAGCATCAGGGCCGCGCCATCAGGAAGCGGGCGGCAAAGACGGCCACCGGGACCAGCAAGGCTCCGAGGACGGCGGCCACCACTTTCCAGCGCGCGGGCGGCGGGCCCGGCTTCCCGCGGCCCTGGACGACGAAGACGATGAACAACATCGCGGCCATAAAGATCAGCGGGAAGAAATCGGACATTGGGATGTGGAGGCTCGGCGGATTTCAGTGAGGCCGGAATCGCGCGGCGACGAGGATCGCGACGGTGGCCAGGAAAAAGATGAAGATCGAAAGCTTGAGCAGCCGCGTCTGCGGGGTCGGGACATTCATCTGGCCGCCGCAGTGGCGGCAGACGAGCTTCATCCCCGGCACGCAGGCACTCCGCGAATAGGAGATCGACCGCTGGCACGTCTCGCAGTCGGCCGAGAGGCGCGGGCGCCGAGTCGCCGGGCGGGAGTTGGAAGGAAGATCGTTCATTGCGCAATTTCCTTGTAAGCAACTTTTTGTGCCTTGGGCAAGGCGAGCGTGCGCATCGCGCTCCGAGGCGCAAAAAGGGCAATCGCGGCACGAATCGTGGTCATTCAGCCACCATCCATGAACTGGCGTCGAAATTCCTATGCGGTCGAGTCGCAGACGCTCGACATCGCCGCCGAAGAGCCCGCGCCCACCGAGCCGGAGCCTCCTCCCGCCCCGCCCCCCCGGCCCGCCGCGCGCGTGCTGCTCCTCGATGATCTCGATGACTTTCGCGAGGTGATGCGGGAATTCCTCGTCTCCTCCGGCTATGCCGTCACCTCCGTGGCCAATGGGGCGGAAGGTCTGCGCCAGATCGTGAAGGATCCTTTCGACCTCATCATCTGCGATATGATGATGCCGCAGCTCGGCGGCGAGATGTTCTACTGGGCGGTCACGCGCGTCCGGCCCGCCGCGGCCCAGCGCTTCATCTTTTTCACCGGACACCGAATGGATCTCAAGCTGCGGAGCTTCTTCGAGCGGGTGAATGCCATCGTCCTCTTCAAACCTTTCCCGCTCGACGCCCTGAGCACTGCGATCCGCAAGGTGCATGCGAGGCTTGCATGATCGCCCGCCGCGTCCTAACGATCACGACCCGCGTATGCACCCAGCCATGCCTGAGTCCGGTCATTCCTTGCAGCGACTCAAGCCGCGCATCCTCGTCATCGACGATGATCCCAACGTAGGATCCATGCTCACCGCGGTGTTTGAAGCGACGCGCCGGTATGCGATCGAGGTGGAGCGAGACCCGCAGATCGCCATCGCCACGGCGCGCATCTTTCGTCCCCATCTCCTCATCCTCGACGTGGTCATGCCCGGCCTCGACGGGGTGGAACTCGCCGCCCGGTTGCAAAAAGAGGTCCGTTTGCGGGATTGCCCGATCATCTTTTTCACCGGCGTGGCGGAGGATGAGATCCCGCCGGGAACCGCGCCGGGCGGCCATCCGATCGGGTATGTGCGCAAAGGGGCGGCAGACGCAGACATCGTCGCCGCCGTGGATCGGCTGCTCGCCGGCGGCGGGCCGGGCGGCGCCGCGGGCGGCGAGTGACGCGCCGGGCGGCGAGTGCTTCTACAGCAGTTGCCCCTGCTGCCCGCCGGTCGCTTCCTTCTCAGCAGCCCGGAGGGCTGGAGGAAATTAGCCCCGGGTGCAACCCGGGGTTTCGGATCCCAAACACGATCCGCCCCGGAGGGGCGGCGGAATCTCCCGCACCCCTGCCGGGGCGCGGCCGTGGGAACGCGAAGTCCGGGGGTGTTCGCTTCGCTCGACCCCCGGCTAATATCCGTCAGCCCGGAGGGCTGCTTCGCCTGATCGTAAAAGGCATCCTTCACCCGCTTTTCGATCAGCGAGATGGCGAGGTGCGTGATGTCGATGCCGATCCACCTGCACGACTCACAGACTGACCCCACTTCTGGTTCGGCGTTGCGGTGCTATTAAGTAGCCACATGAAGATAGTTAGAACTCTTTCAGCGGGCGGAGCCTCGCATAAAACGCCGCAAACGAGTTGGCAATGACAATGTCCTGACCCGCTTTAACGTCGATCCAGCTAACGCATGGATCAGCGCGGAGTCTGTAGTCCAGCGTGATCCAGCAATGCATCTCACCTGTCAGCAAGACTTGGCTGGCAGGCAACTCCCAATATTGGCTCATCTCATCTCGATCCAGAATACTTCTAAGAGTGTCGTCCGAATCTGGAATGCCAATCCCATTAAGGTCGTAAATCATCAGGTGATCCGAAGCCCACCGCGTCTGCTGGTCCATCGGGAAACCGAAGTGACGAGTGTCGCCGCCGTTCTTAATTTGAAGAAGCGCGATAAACTCCGGAGGCAGCGTAACGCCAAGTTGCTGCTGAGCATTGGCGATCATCGAAGCCGTAAGTGGAGGATTCCGTTCCCAGTCGTCAAAATCCCAGAAGTCCTGAGGTGCTATCGGCATTAACGTGGGTGGGTGTTGAGCGGTTACGTCGGTGCTGCCGACGACCGCTCGCTGCGTAAGGCGGTTAAAAAGATGGGCGAAGGGGCGGGGCCTTCCGTAGCAGCCAGCGTGACGCGCGGAGCAGTCAGAGGGATGAAGGAGGAAGCGAGCGTCATCTGCGGAACTGGGAGCAAAAAGGGGGTCCTGGCGCAAAGTGCATTCTGTATGAAAAAATACCAACTCGACACCAAGACCGACGACATCCTGAAACGCTTTCCCGCGCTCTGCAAGCGCCTGGAGGGCGCGGAACGCACTCCGGTGATGCCCAGCGTGCCGCGCGTACTTTGCCTCGGAGCCGACCTCGAAAAAGCCGGGGCCTGCCTGGCCGTGCAGTGCGGACTCTCCGAACCAGTGCACCTGGGCACGCTGACTCGCGAGAGCGTCCTGAGCCTGATCGCCGCCTTGCAGGCGCGGGGCTGGCGCTGCGTGGTCGGGATGGAGGCGTGCGGCTTTGGCTGGCGCTTTCAGCGCGAGCTCCGGGCGGCCGGCGCCGAGGTCCTGACCTTCGCCACCGAGGCGCTGACCGGGCGGCGCAAGACCAACCCCCGCGATGCCGCCGCGCTCGCCCGCCTCGTCGGCGACCGCGCCGTGTATGGCAATACCAAGAGCAACCGCGTCGTGCGCGAACCCTCGCCGGAAGAACAACAGCGCCGCTTTTTGAGCCGGCACCGGGGGCAGCTCATCGCCCTGCGGGGCAAGATCGAGGCGCAGGGCCGCGGCCTGATGCTCGACTTCGGGCGGCTCGATTTTCCCGAATGCTGGTGGGGCAAAAAGATGTGGCCGCGCCTCACCGCGCAGCTCACCACGGCGGGTGAGGACTGGTTGCGCGAAGCGCTCGAACCCCAGCGGGCCATGGCTCAGGCCCTCCAAACGCAGATCCTCGAACTCGACACCCGGCTCGCCGTGGTCGCCGCGCAGACCCTCACCGTGCCACTGCCTCACGGCCTCGGCCAGCTCACCGCGCTCACCACCTGCCTGGAAGTCATGGACTGGCAACGCTTCCAGAACCGCAAACAAGTCGGCAGCTATATCGGCTGCGCCCCGAGCGAAAACAGCACCGGCGGCCCCGGCCAACTCCTTGGCCAGATCGACCGGCAAGGCAACCGGCGCCTGCGCAGCCTGCTCACCGAAGCCATCTGGCGGCTCATCCGCTGGGAGCCCGGCTGGCATGGCTTCGCCAAATGGGGCGCGGTCATCCGCGAGGGGCACGGCAGCACCGTGCGCAAAAAGAAAGCCGTGATCGCCTGCGTGCGCCTGCTCTTCATCGACCTCTGGCGGCTCTTCACCGGGCGCGCCACCCTCGCCGATCTCGGCTTCCGCGGAGCACCCGCCGCCGTCGCGGCGGACCCAAACTCACCCCGCCTCGTCACCACCAACTAACTAACTAACTAGCTAACGTCTCTCTGTTCGCCTCACCCGCGATGCGCAATATCTTGCCAACGGTAAAGCACCTGATCGAAGCCCTGCAGCTGGCGGACTCAGTCGTCCGTCGACGGTTTAGAGTGGTCGGCGCTTACTCACTTGGGTCCATCCAGGACCGATGACCTCGGATTCCCTGACTGGGCGCAGAGCCCCACCCCGTCGCGACGCCTTGGGCGGCCGCGGTGGGGTGGCGGCCCCCCTGCTGCTCGCATAGGAGCTTGGAAGTCCTCGGACTCCGCATCCTAACCCAAGGCCGTCCGCACGGCGCCTCGCCCCACTCAGCACCCTCCACCCCCCATCATGTTCTAAACCACCCTTGACCCCTTCACGACTCCGGGAAGCCGCGGCGAGTTAGTCTCGGTTCGGGGGGAACTATGTTGCCCTCACCACATCCTCCAAGCTCTTCCCAAAAATCCGCCTCACGCTGGCGCACCCATCACGACCCTTGACAATCCTTCATAGGCGCTGCAGCGCATGGTTCGGCGACGGCTATTCACTCTTGAAAATGCCTCAGAATGGCTCCTCCGCCTTTCTTTGGTTCCTCAACACGGGTTTCGACAATAGTCAACCCATTCAGGTTGCTAACATAAGTAAAGTCACGTTGGGTGATATTTATGATGCGAACTGCTATCGTTTGTCCGACGGGAAAGATGTCAGTCCTATTACTGCTTTCAACGGTGCCGTAATAATGACCGTCTGTGATGTGCCAGGAAAATTGCGCTGTTATGTGTTCGGTGCCGTAGTAGCTCGACTTCTTAACGACTTTCGCTTCCGCCTTCCCGTTGGATCGATAGGTCGTATGTCCTTCGGCGACGACTCCCGGGGCGTTCTCGATAACACGCCAAGTGCCAATAATCGCCTTCCTCTACTGATCATCCTGTGACTGTGGAGCAGACGGCTGGTCTGATTGTGGCTTCGAGGAGGAACCTGATGTTGCTTTATCGCAAGCGGCTAGTAGCAGCGCGATGAGGGCAGTTGTCACGGTGATTTGATCCATAATTTCGATGAGATTATGGCTAGATGTGCGGAGTCGCCGAAATCTGAATTCGGCGAATCGAGGGTTTCGGAGGAGGGGGTGGAAAAGATTCGCGTAGGGATGGACTCGGAGGCGTTGAACTGCGTTGTTGTTCCAATAAGAAATGACGCCCGCCAAGCCGAAACTGCTCGACCAGATGAGAAGTAATATGCGAACGGCGCACGACAGGCGGCGCACGGAGGATAGGAAGTAGGGTCAGTCTGTGAATGCTGCAATCCCGTCGCCTCCGGGTTCATCGAACGCGCGCGTAGGCGCAAACACCTAAAGACGGCATTTTTCACGCGATTCGTGCCCTCTTTTGACCCGCAAGGGGCCGAAGCAGGCCTGCACTCAGGTCGCTGTTCATCTGCATCACGGTCGCTGTTCACCGGCATCGAAGCCGCTGTTCATCTGCATCACGGTCGCTGTTCACATGCATTGAGGCCACTGTTCATCTGCATCGAGGCCACTGTTCATCTGCATCGAGATCACTGCTCACCTGCATCGAGGTGGAACTCGGCGATTTTTGGCTTGCCTGCCGCGCGCTCGTTGCGCTACGCAGACGAAGATTCGCGGCGCCATGGTGGTGGCCGCGCGGTTCCCCCAACCCCACACAAACTACAACCCTCGCGGTCCCGCGCTGTGCCACGCTTCGACACCGGAAAAACCTACGATTCCGTGCAGAAATACGACCAGAGCGATCCGCCACCCAAAAAACCTCCTCGTATGGCTTCCATCCGCCGCAACTGGTCCCGTCTCAATCGACAAGCCCGTGTCGATGCCGCCAAACTCGTTCACACCAACCTGACCGGCAACACCGATGTGCCGAGCCCGATGCCGACGCTCGCCGCGTTGCAGACGGTCATCACCGCAGCGCAGACGGCGATCGATGAGGTGGCCGCTCTGGAGCAGACCTTGAAAATCAAACGCGCCGAACGGGATGCCAAAGTGGATGCGGTGGTCGCCGCGCTCGGCCAGGAGGCGAGCACGGTGGAGGCGGTGACGAATGGCGATCCCACCAAGATGCTGGGAGCGGGCTTCGAGATCGCGGAAAGTGGCGGCGCCCCCGTGGGCGATCTGCCGGCGCCGGAGGATGTGCGCGTGACCGCGGGCGACAACGACGGCGAGGTGGATGTGGCCTGGGACAGCCTGCGCGGCGCGGGCAGCTACGAACAGCAGACCAATACCGACCCGAACGCCTCGACGGGCTGGGTGGCGCGGGGGACTTCGACCCGGTCTTCGACGACCCTGAGCGGGCTGACCAGCGGGGTGCGCATCTGGGTGCGGGTGCGCGGAATCGGCGCCGCGGGAGCCGGGGCGTGGAGTGATCCCACGGGCCGGATGGTGCCGTAAGAGGGACGCGCCATGCCATTCGACCCAGCGTTGCCGCTGCATGGCTCGGAGATCGAGTCGGGGGAACTGCGCGATCAATTCAACGGCCTCAAGGAGCTGATCGACGCGATCCCCGCCGGCCCGGAGGGACCGCAAGGTCCACCGGGCCCCGATGGGCCGCCGGGGCCGAGCGGTGGACCGCCCGGACCGGAGGGGCCGCAAGGGCCACCCGGTGAAGTGACGCTGGCGCAGCTCGAGGGCGCGATCGCTGGAACGGCGGTGAATCCGGAGGCGGTGGGGCCCTTCGGCGGCAGCTTCAGCGACCCGCCCACGCAGGCGGAGATGGAGGCGTTCGCCGCCTGGGTGGAGACGCTGCGGGCGGCGCTCCAGCGCTGAGCGAAGCGCCACGCCCCGGTGGGCGGGGGTCTGATTAAATGTGGTGCGCTGCGGGATGCGCCCCCGTCCCGGAGGGACGATGGAAATTAGCCGGTGGCGTCAGCCACCGGATTGCAGAGAAATGAGTTCGCCCCGCGAGGGGCGCTGGAATTCATCCCCGGCGAGAGTTCCGCCGCCCCACCGGGGCGGATTCGCTTGACGTGCGGATCCGGTGGCTAACGCCACCGGCTAATTTCCGCTGTCCCTCCGGGACAGCAGACCTTGCTGCACCACATTGGCTCGCTCCGGGACGGAAGACCTTGCTGCACCCCATTGGCTCGCTCTGGGACGGCAGACTTTGCTGCACCACATTCGATCACATCCTTGGGCCGCGGCCACCGCCAGAGTTCACTTGGAAATGCGCGCCGCTTGGTTACACTCCCAGCCTTTGCCATGCGCTCGATGTTTCTCCTCCTCTCCGTGCTCGCCGCAGGCGCGGCAAATGTCCACGCGCAGTCCGGAGCCAGCGCGCTCAGCGCGATCAAGCTGCTCCCGAAGGCCGACGCCAAACGCATCGCCCGCATCGAAGCGCGCGAGGGGAATCCCACGCCGGAGCGCTGGTACATTCTCGTCCATGATCCGGCGGAAGAAACCGGGCTGCACGAATATGTGGTCGCCCGCGGTTCGCTCGTCGCGTCCCGCGCGCTCTCCCAGTTTGCCGAAGGCCTGACTGCCGAAGAGGTGATCGGACCGGAAGCGTTCAAGTTTGATTCCGACCGCGCCGGCAAGCTCGCGCAGCAATACGCCCTCGCGAACAACACCATCCCGGCCACGCTGAACTACCAGCTTCGCAAGGATGCCAGCGACGGCACGCCGGTCTGGAATGTGACCTGCATTGATGCGACCGGCCGCGCGCTCGGCGGCGTGGTGGTGGCCGCGGACAAAGGCACGGTGCTCTCGCACAACGGCTTCCCGCTCGAGCCCGCGCCGAACAAGTTGAAAGGCGAAGAGGACGACGAGGAAAGCCGCGCCCGCTCCCGTTCGCGGGATCGCGAAGCTCCATCGAACGCGCCGAAGAAACGCTACGTCGTCCGCAATCGCCCGGAGCCCGTGCGGCAGGCGCCGCCGCAGGAAAAGCCGAACATCTTCCAGCGCATCTTCGGCGGCCGCTGATGTCGCCCGCTCTGGCGCCATCGCCGCTCGCGACCCAGCTCACCCGGCTCCTCGGCACGGACATCGTCAGCACGGAAGCGGCGGCCCTCGCCGCGCACGCCGGGGACAAGTGGTTCGCCAGCCATCCGCCGGAAGCCGTCGTCTTCGCGCGGACTACGGAGGACGTGAGCAAGCTGCTGAAGTTTGCGAATCGCCGCGGCATCCCCGTCACCGCGCGGGGCGCGGGTTACGGGTATGTCGGCGGCTGCGTTCCCTCGCGCGGCGGTATCGTCCTTTCGCTGGCGCGGATGAACCGGATCAAGGAAATCAACTTCGCCGACGCCGTGGCCGTGGTGGAGCCCGGCGTGATCACCGGCGTGCTCCAGGCCGAGGCGCGAAAGCGGAAGCTCTTCTACCCGCCCGACCCCGCGAGCCTGAAGGATTGCAGCCTCGGCGGAAACATTGCCACTAACGCCGGCGGCCCGCGCTGCCTGAAATACGGCGTGACCCGCCACTACGTCCTCGGCCTCGAAGTCGTCCTCGCTGACGGGCGCATCCTCCGCACCGGCAGCCGCACGCACAAAAACAAAACCGGTTTCGATCTCATCGGCATGTTCGTCGGCTCCGAAGGGCTGCTCGGCGTCGTTACCGAAGCCACGCTGCGGCTGCTCCCGCTGCCCCCCGCGCGCGCCACGCTCTCGGCCAGTTTCCGCACCTTTCGCCAGGCGGCCAATGCCGTGCAGGAAATCTTCGCCGCCGGGTTCCTGCCCTGCGCGCTCGAGATTGCCGACGCCTTCACTCTCGCCGCGGCAGGCGAGTATCTCGGGAAAATGCTCGCGCCTCGCGGCAGCGCACATCTGCTCATGGATCTCGACGGCCAGCCGGAATCCGTCGCCGCCGAAGCGCGCACCCTCTTCGCCCTGCTCGAAAAGCTGAAAGCCGTGAACCCGAAGACGGCGGTGGGCGAAGCAGCCTGCGAAGAACTGTGGAGCCTGCGCCGCGCCTTCTCGCAGTCGCTGAAAGCCACCGGCCTGATCAAGCTGAACGAAGACATCGCCGTCCCGCGCGGCCGCCTCACCGACCTCGCCGCCTTCGCCGAGACGCTGCGCAAAAAATACGGCTACCCCATCGCCTGCTTCGGCCACGCGGGCGACGGCAATATCCACGTGAACATCATGGCCGCCGATTATCACACCGACGCCGCGGTGAAGAAAAAAGTCGGCGCCGCGCTCGATGATCTCTTCGCGCAAGTCCTCGCCTGGGGCGGGGTGATCACCGGCGAACACGGCATCGGCATCGCGAAGCAACGCTGGTTTGCGGACGCGACTTCCCCCGTGAGCCGGCAGGTCCACGCCTCGTTGAAAGCGGCACTCGATCCGAAGGGGATTTTGAATCCGGGGAAGTTCGTCCGCTGAAGCGCGGTCGCCAGCGATCGACAAAAACTGTCATCCCGAGCGGAGTGTAACGCAGCCGAGGGACCTCAGCCTCCGGACGATCATGGATCATTCTGAATTCCGAGGTCCCTCGGCTGCATTCTGGTCGCTCAGGCTCCCTCCATTCCGCTCGGGATGACAGCGCTCTTGATTTCGCCGTCCCATCCGAGGGGAGACCGAAATTCAAAAGAAACCCTGTCATCCCGAGCGGAGTGTAACGCAGCCGAGGGACCTCAGCCTCCAGACGATCATGGATCATTCTGAATTCCGGGGTCCCTCGGCTTCATTCCAGTCGCTCAGGCTCCCTCCATTGCCCTCGGGATGACAGGCTGTTTTGACTTCCAGGTCCACCCGCTCAGGCGAGCTTTCTGTGCGCGTCGGCCGACTTTTTCACTCCTCCCGTTCACTCTTTTCCCCATCTCTACTTCCCCGCGTCTCGCCCAACCGCAGATCGCCGCTACCGGGCGGCGGCCTTTCGCGAAGCGGCGCGAGCGGGCGCGCCGAGTTGCAGCCGCAGGATGCGCTTTAGCTCCTCGACCGTCTGCGGCAGCTCGTGCGAACCGTGCGGACCGGGGACGATGAGTTCGGTCTGCGCGCTGGCGAGATGCGAGCTGGAGTAGGCCACCACGCCGTCGGAACTGTGCGGCGTATCACCGCGGCCGCGGTCGCCGATGATGGAGTGATGCGGGACGAGAATGGGCAGCGGGTCGAGCGCGAGCAGCGTGGGACTTTTCGGCGAGAGGCTGTTGATGCTCGTGGGGATCTGCGGCTTGCCGCCCACGGTCTCGAGCGCGTCGCCGAGCGTGCGGGTGAACTCCGTGACGAGCGTGGCCGGCAGGGTGATAAGCCGCATGCCGATCACGCCGATGGAGCCCAGCGCGAGCTCGCTGCCGCGATGCGGGACGCAGATGAAAACGAGTCGCCGCACCTGCGGATCGGGGCTGAACAGGTAGCTCCGCCCGACCACCGAATCCGCGGGGACCCGCGCATAAAGCGCGTCGGCCCGCCGCTTGAAACTCGCGTCCCAGAGCGTGCGCTGAACGTCGACCACCTGCAGCCGGCAGACGAGACCGCCCATGCTGTGGCCCACGAGGATCACGCGGGCGCCGGGGTGCCGCTGGCGAAATCGGGTGAGTTCCTCGCGGCAGCGCATCGCCGAGTAGAGCAGCGGATTCCCGGTGGGATACTGAAACGCGGCGAACTGAAATCGTCCCCGCAAGTCCGGGTCGGCTTCCACTTCGTTGATCACATTCGCCCACATCTGCGGCGTGGAGGCGAGGCCGTGGACGAGGACGACGAGGGTGCGGCTGGCGTCGTACGGACGCACGAGGTAGAGGCCGGTGTTGCTCAGATATTTTTCCACGCGGATCATGCCGAGCACGCCGTTGATCAGTTCGTTGCGCACCGGGATGGAGGCGATCGGCGCGGTGAGATCCGCGGCGAGCGGGAAGGTGCGGCCATTCACCCGCGCGGTGCGGCGCAGGGTGGGGTCGTGCAGCGTGAGCGTGGCGTCGGAGCCGCGGAAATCCAGCGTGGCGGTGACCGGCGCGACGAAGCCGCGCTTTGGCTCGAAGCGGGCGCGCTGCCGGGCGTCGCTGCCGTCCACACGCTGCACGCCCACGAGCGTGCCGCCCACGCCGGGCTGGACGAAGTCCTGCCGGAGATGGCGGCGGCGCACCTGGCTCGCCGGTTGGAAGCCCGTGAACTCGCGCGGCGACCACGTGCCCCCGGGCGCGCCGGGCTGGAAGCGCAGGCGGAAGGTCTGGCCATCGGCGAGGGTGAGCGGGCGGTTCCAAAGCTTGCCGTCGCCGGTGTCGCGGAGCAGGTCGGTGAGTTCGGCGGTGGCGTCGTTGTAGATCGTGCGCGCTGGCTCGGCAGTGAGCAGGGGCGCGGTGGTGGCGGCGGCGGAGAGGTAATAGGCCGCGCGTTTTTCTGGATCGAGCGTGGTCTTGCGCGCGATGCGCAGACGCTCCGCGGCGAGGGCGAGCGGCGGTGAACCGGGCGGCAGCCGCGGCTCGGAGACCGTGCTGCACGCCGCGAGCGCGGCCGCGACGAGCGCGAGGGTGAAGTGGAAAAATCGCATGGGCCGGGTGGCGCCGGGAAACGTGCGCATTCTGCTCCGCTTTGTCCCGCGGATTTCCCCCGCGCTGCCCCGCCCGGCTGCGGACTCATCCTCGACACGCACCGAAGCGCCCGCTCATTTTGCGCCGATGCAAGTACCCCTGCTCGACCTGAAGCTCCAATACGCGCCGCTCAAAGCGCAGATCCTCGCTGCGATGGAAGAGGTCGCCGATTCGCAGGCGCTGGTGCTCGGGCCGAAGACGGACGCATTCGAAAGGGCGATCGAGGCTTACACCGGCTCGCCGCATGCGATCGGCGTTTCGTCGGGCACCGATGCGCAACTCGTGCTGCTCATGGCGCTCGGCATCGAACCCGACGACGCGATCATCACCACGCCGTTCACCTTCTTCGCCACCGCGGGCTGCATCTCGCGGCTCGGCGCGCGGCCGGTGTTCGTGGATATCGACCCGGACACTTTCAATATTTCCGTCCCCGCGCTGGAGGAAGCGCTCGCCCGCACGCGCAAGCCGAAGGGGATCATCCCCGTGCATCTCTTCGGCCAGTGCGCGGACATGGCGGCGATCGTGGAGCTGGGGCGAAAGCACGGCGTCCCGGTGCTCGAAGACGCGGCGCAGGCGCTCGGCGCGCGGCACCCACTCGGTGCGGCCGGCGCGATCGGCGAGGCGGGGTGGTATTCGTTTTACCCCACGAAAAATCTCGGCGCGTTCGGCGACGCCGGCATGGTGGTGTGCAAGGACGACGCGCTCGCGAAGCAGATCCGCGCGCTGCGCAATCACGGCATGGAGCCGCGCTACTACCATCACTCGATCGGCGGCAACTTCCGCATCGACGCCCTGCAAAGCGCGGTGCTCAGCGTGAAGCTGCCGCGCCTCGATGCGTGGGGCGCTGGCCGCCGGGCGCGGGCCGCCTTTTATCGCCGCGAGTTTGCGCGCCTCGGACTGCTCGATCGCGTGAAGCTGCCCGTGGAAGCCTACGCGGCGAGCGGGGTGGAGAATCACCACATCTACAATCAGTTCATCATTCGCGTGCCGCATCGCGACGCACTCCGCGCGCACTTTGCCAAGGTCGGCATCGGCAGCGAAATCTACTATCCGCTGCCGCTGCACCTCCAGGAATGCTTCCGCTCGCTCGGCTACGTGGAGGGAGACTTTCCCGAGTCCGAACGCGCCGCGAAGGAAACCGTGGCGCTGCCCATTTTCCCCGAACTGACCGAGGAGCAGCAGCGCACCGTGGTCGCGGAGATCGCGGCCTTTTTCTCCACGACGAAACCGGGATGACGCGGATGGATTAACCCCGGATTTCCTGCTCGCCCTGCGATGTACTCCATTCCGCGTTGCCCTTGAAACGCCCCTCGAAGAAACGCCCGACGCCACCAACGAAACCACCCCAGCCAGCCCGGCTCGCGTGGCTCATCGCGGCTGCGTTTGCAGTGCTCGGCGGGCTCGCGTGGATGGTCTGGCCATGGAAACCCGGCGCGGTCTCGACGGCACGGCCCGCCCTCCCACCCGCGCCCGTCATCGAGGACGAGAAGGTCGTCTTCAGCCGCTACGCCGGGTCCACGGCCTGCGCGGAATGTCACGCGGAAGCTGCCGCGCAGTGGGCGCAGTCGCACCACGGACTCGCCGAGCGCCCGCTCACCGACGCCATGGATAAAGCGGCCTTCGCGCCGGCACGCACGTTCGAACATGGCACGCAGAAGAGCGAGATCCGCATGCGCGATGGGCATCCCGAAGTCGTGACGGCGGGCTTTGACGGGAAGGTGGAGCCTTACCCAATCGCGCGGGTGATCGGGCACGATCCGATCCGGCAGTTCCTTGTCGCCTCGCCGGGCGGGCGTTGGCAGACGCTGGAGGCGACCTACGATCCGCACCGGAATGAGTGGTTCGATGTCTTCGGCAATGAAGATCGCAAGGCCGGCGAGTGGGGCCACTGGACCGGGCGCGGGATGACCTGGAACACCATGTGCGCGAGCTGCCACAACACGCGGCCGCGAAAAAATTACGACGCAGCCACCGACACCTTTCGCACCACCATGGCCGGGCCGAGCGTTGGCTGCGAATCGTGCCATGGACCGATGAAGGCGCACACCGACTGGCGCCGGCAACATGGTCCGGGCGCGCAGCCCGACCCCACGCTGACCAAGCTCACTCGCGATCAGGTCTTCGACACCTGCGGCTCCTGTCACGCCCGCCGCAGCGAACTCACCGGCGATTTTTTCCCCGGCGAGCATTTCACCGACCACTACGCGCTCAGCGTCGTCGATGAGAGCGACCTCTATTATGCCGACGGCCAGATCCGTGATGAGGACTACGAATTCGGCTCGCTTCACAGCAGCAAGATGCACGCAGCGGGCGTGCGCTGCGTCGATTGTCACCAGCCGCACACCGGCAAAATCCTCATGCCCGGCAACGCGCTCTGCGTGCGCTGCCACAGCGGCGGCGCCCCGCTGCCCGGCATCACCAAACCCGCGCCCGTGATCGATCCCGTCGCCCACAGTCATCACGGCGCGGAGAGCACCGGCGCGCAGTGCGTGAGCTGTCACATGCCGATCACCACCTACATGCAACGGCATCCGCGGCACGACCACGGCTTCACCATTCCCGACCCGCTGCTCACCCAGACGCTCGGCATCCCCAATGCCTGCAATCGCTGCCACACGGACAAGGACGCCGCGTGGTCGCTCGCCGCCGTCGAGCAGTGGTATGGCGAAAAAATGAACCGTCCCTCGCGGCAGCGCGCGCAGACCATCGCCGCCGCGCGCCGCGGCGAAGCGTCCGGTCGCGACGGACTGCTCGCGCTGGTAAGCGATCCGGCGACGGCACCGTACTGGCAGGCCTCGGCCACCCGCCTGCTCGAACGCTGGCTCGGCGAGCCGCGCGTGGTCTCCGCGCTGGTGAAAGCGACGATCCACCCGAGTCCGATCGTTCGGGCCGCCGCCGCGCGCACCCTCGAACCCGTGATCCCGCAGCGCCCCGACGTGCGGCAGATGGTCGGCAATCTCGTCACCGACGGCGACCGAAGCGTGCGCACCTCCGCTGCCTGGGCGCTGCGCGAAACATTGCCCCTCGACACCCCCGCGATGGCCGAGCTTCAGCACCAGCTCGCGCACAATGCCGATCAGCCAATCGGACAAATGCAACTCGCCGCCTTCGCCACCGCCCGCCGCGACCCGGCCAGCGCGCTCAGCCACTATCGCAAAGCCGTCGAGTGGGATCCGAACTCCCCACCCATCCGACACGACTACGCCGTCGCGCTCAGCCTCGCCGGGCAGTCCGCCGAGGCCCTCGCGCAACTCCAGGCCTGCGTGCGCCTCGATCCGAACAACGCCGAGTATCACTACAATCTCGGGCTCGCGTGGAACGAGACCGGCCGCCCGGACCAGACCACCGTCGAACTCCAGCGCGCCGTGGCGCTCGATCCGCACCTCGCCCCCGCCTGGTACAATCTCGGCCTCGCCCAGCACGCCGCGGGCGGCAGTGCCGCCGCGCTCATTTCACTCCAGCGCGGGGAAAACGCCGCGCCCGACGACCCGCGTCTGCCCTACGCGCGGGCCACGATCCTCGCGCAACTCGGTCGCACCGCCGAAGCCCGTGCCGCTGCCCGCCGCGCCCTCACGATCCAGCCGGGCTTTCCCGCCGCGCAGCAACTCCTCCGGACGCTGGAGGATTGATCGAAATCTCACGGGAAATTGACGCGGGTCAAAGGCGCAGCGGCCCCTTACTATCAGGATGAGCCCATGAAACGCGCGTCCATCTCTTCCGCCATCCTCGCCGCGGCATTCGGCTTCGCCGCGATGTCGTCCCTTTTTTCCGCGGAAGCTCCCACAGCTCCGACGGCACCACTGCCGGGCGCTGCGGCGAAAGGCACCGATCCGGAAATCGTCGGTGAAGAGACGGCGGTGCTCACCGCCGCGCCGAATGTGCCACCGCCGATTCAGCGCAAGCACGCGACAAAGGTCATCGCGAATCTCGAAGTGCGCGAAGTCGTAAAGCACATGGCGGATGGCGTGGACTACCTCTTCTGGACGTTCGGCGGCGAAGTGCCGGGGCTGTTCATCCGCGTGCGCGAGGGGGATCTCGTCGAGTTTCATCTCAAGAATCATCCCACCTCGAAAATGCCGCATAACATCGATCTGCATGCGGTGACGGGACCGGGTGGCGGTGCCGCGTCTTCTTTCACCGCGCCGGGGCACGAGTCGCAGTTTTCGTTCAAGGCGATCAACCCCGGCCTTTACGTCTATCATTGCGCGACGGCGCCGGTCGGGATGCACGTGGCGAACGGGATGTATGGGTTGATCCTGGTCGAGCCGAAGGAAGGGCTGCCGCCGGTGGACAAGGAGTTCTATGTGATGCAGGGCGACTTTTATACGAAGGAAAAATTCGGCGAGGAGGGTTTGCAGCCGTTCGATATGGAGAAGGCGGTCGATGAAAGGCCGAGTTATGTCGTGTTCAATGGCTCGGTCGGATCGCTGGTCGGCGACAAGGCGTTCAAGGCGAAGGTCGGTGATCGCGTGCGGCTTTTCGTCGGCAATGGCGGGCCGAATCTCACGTCGAGCTTCCACGTCATCGGCGAGATCTTCGATCATGTGTATCAGGAGGGCGGGATGAAGATCTCGCAGGAGCAGGTGCAGACGACCGTGGTGCCAGCGGGCGGTTCGGCGATCGTGGACTTCAAACTCGAAGTGCCCGGCACGTTCATCCTCGTCGATCACGCGCTCTTCCGTGCGTTCAACAAAGGCGCACTCGGAATGCTGAAAGTCGAGGGACCGCAGAATCTGATCGTGTATTCCGGCAAGGAAGTGGACGCGACCTATCTCGGGGACAGCTCACTGCCTGGCGGCTCCGATGTGCGGGTGGCCGCGCTGGAATCTGAGATGAAGAAGGTGATCGCGGGCGAGCCGAAGATCGCGGCGATGTCGAAGGAGATCTTCATCGAGAAAGGCAAACGCATCTATGCACAGACGTGCTTCGCATGTCATCAGGCGGAAGGGCAGGGACTGGCCGGAGTGTTTCCGCCGCTCGCGAAATCCGACTATCTGATGGCGGACAAAGCGCGCGCCATCCGCGGCATCATCAAGGGCCAGACTGGCGAAATGACGGTGAATGGCGTGAAATACAACGGCGTGATGCCGCCGGTGATGCTCAACGATGAGCAGATCGCGCACGTTCTCACCTTCGTCCGCAACTCGTGGGGTAATTCCGGCGACATCGTGACCGTGGAGGAAGTGCAGAAGGCCCACGCGGAATCGGTGAACCAGTAGCCATGCGCCTCGCGCTGCATCTTACCGCTGCGCTCGTCGCGCTGTGCGCCGCGCGCGCGACGGACCCCGGTATGGTGCTGATCCCCGTCGGGATCTACCGCCCGCTCTTTCGCGGCGAGAAAGACGCGAAGGAAGTGCCGATCGCTGCATTTCAGCTCGATATGCGGCCGGTGACCAATGGCGAGTTCCTCGCGTTCGTGGGCGAGAATCCGAAGTGGCAGCGTTCGCAGGTGAAGCGGCTTTTTGCCGATGAACGTTACCTCAGCCACTGGGCCGGTGATCTCGATCTCGGCAACGTGCGCGCGGAGCAACCGGTGACGAACGTCTCGTGGTTCGCCGCGAAGGCATTCGCGGTGGCGCGCGGCAAGCGACTGCCGACAACCGCGGAGTGGGAACTCGCGGCGGGTGCGGGCTTCACGATCGCGGATGGGGCGAAGGATGCGGAATTCCGGCAGGCGGTCGCGCGGTGGTATGGCACGCCGTCGCCGAAGGTGCTGCCGGACGCGGGCAGCGGGCGGGCGAATTTCTTCGGCGTCCACGACCTGCACGGATTGGTGTGGGAATGGACGAGCGATTTCAACAGCGCGATGGTGACCGGCGACGCGCGCGGCGACACGGGCATCGAGCGGCAGCTTTTCTGCGGCGCGGGCTCGCTCGGCGCGAACGACCGACAGAACTTCCCGGCCTTCATGCGCTTCGGACTGCGGAGCAGCCTGAAGGCGGGATACACCGTCCACAACCTCGGCTTCCGCTGCGCGAAAGATCCGCCGTGAAAACTCCACTCACATTCCTCCGCTCCGAAGTCGCTGCTGCTCTTGAGCGCCAAAGGCGCGCCACAAGCCAGCCCAGGGCAACGCCCTGGGTTTGCCAACCCACAACGCGAGATGCCCTGAAGGGGCGGGACAAATCTGGGAGCGGCGTTTTGTGCAGCCCCTTCAGGGCTGACTCGTTTCCAAATCCCATTCCCAGGGCGTTGCCCTGGGCTGGCTTGTTTGCGGGCCGTTGGCCCTCACTCGTGGCGTTCGCGATGGAATCGCTTGCAGCTATTCTGCTCTCCAGCGCGTGCGCCACTGCCGGAGAAAAAGCGGAAACAAAAGCTGCCGCACTCCCGCCGTGTTGCCGTCCCGCGCTCGCCGCCGGGCAACCGACCGACAAGTCGCTCTATCTCCTGGACTCGAAGTGGACCTCGGATGTCGGACGCGAAATCAAACTCGGCGCACTGCGCGGCCGGCCGCAGGTCGTGGCGATGTTTTTCACCCACTGCGAATACGCGTGTCCGATCCTCGTGGAGGAACTCAAGGCCATCGAACGCAAGCTGCCGCCGGAAGTGCTCGGCAAGGTGGATTTCCTCCTCGTGAGCATCGACTCGAAACGCGACACGCCCGCCGAGCTCGCGGTCTTCCGCGAAAAGCGTCAGCTCACCCGCGAACGCTGGACCCTGCTGCGCGGCGGAGCCGATGACGTGCGCGAACTCGCGGCGCTGCTCGGCGTGAACTACACGGAGGATGCGCGCGGACAATTTGCGCATTCCAACGTGATCACCCTGCTGAACGCCGACGGCGAAATCGCCTTCCAGCACGCCGGCCTGAAACAAGAACCTGCGCCACTCATCGCTGCGATCGAGAAAGCAGCGCGTGGCTCGCAACGCTAATCACTCCGATGCCACCAACGATCATCACCGTGGACGTGCGCGAAACGATCCGCTCGGGTCAGGAGCCCTTCCCGCGGATCATGGAAGCCGTCGGGCGCCTGCGCGAGGGCGAGCAACTCCGCATCCTCGCGCCGTTCGAGCCGCGCCCGCTCATCGGCGTGCTCGGCGCGCAGGGATTCACCGCGAAGATCACACCACTCGATGGCGGTGACTTTGAGATCATTTTCACCGCATCGGTTTCCGCGGAGAGCGATGAGGAGCCGTTGCTGTGAGCGACGCAAAGCCGCGGTTCATCGATCTTTGCCCCTCGGAACCGTTCCGCATTTTCTTTCCGCTCGCCACGCTGCTCGGCATCTCTGGCGTGTCGCTCTGGCCGCTCTTCTTCTCAGGGCTGCACAAGTTCTACCCCGGCCCGATGCACGCGCGGCTGATGATCGAGGGCTTCCTCGCGGGCTTCGTCTTCGGCTTTCTCGGCACCGCGCTGCCGCGGTTGCTCTCCGCGCCGGCGCTGCGGCGTGGTGAACTTTGGACGCTGGTCGCGCTCTTTCTCCTCACCGCCGGACTGCACATCGGCGAGCAGCCGCGCACGGGGGATCTCGCGTTCATCGGGCTGATGCTGACCTTCGGGGCGTGCATGATCTCGCGGGTGCGCGGGCGGGTGGAGCTGCCGCCGCCGGGGTTTGTGCTGGTGGCCTTCGGCTTTCTCAGCGGACTCATCGGGCCGATCTTGTGGCTGTGCGGGCTGCAAGGCTGGGTGTCCGGGCGCGTCATGCTCTTTGGCGGGATGCTGCTGAATCAGGCGTTTGTGCTTTTTCTCCTGCTCGGCATCGGCACGTTTCTTCTCCCGCGTTTTCTCCGCCTGCGCGATGTGCGCCCGATGGCCGAGGAACGCACTGCTTCACCGGGCTGGCTGCTGCGCGCCGCTTTTTCCGGCGCCACAGGCCTGGTGCTGCTCGCCAGTTACTGGCTCGAAGCGAGCAACCCCGCCGCGCCCGCGGCAGCCTGGCTGCGCGGCATTGCCGCGATCGTCTATCTCGCCGCGATGGTCCCATTCCAACGCCAGTCGCTCCCGCTGCGCACGGCATCGTTCACCGCGCAATTCGCGCTGCTCACTCTCGTCGCCGGCTTGATCTTCCCGCTCTTCTGGCCCGGCCAGCGCATTGCGGGATTGCATGTCGTCTTCCTCGGTGGCTTCAGCCTCATCACCTTCACCGTCGCCACGCGGGTCGTGCTTGGTCATTCGGGAAATGAGGCGCTTTTCGAGACGCGCCTGCCTGCGTTGCAAATCGCGACCTTCCTGCTCATCGCCGGCGCTGTGCTCCGCGCCGTGGGCGATTTTCTGCCGACGCGTCCGCACTGGCTCAGTGGCGCGAGTTATCTGTGGATGCTCGCCGCGGGGGTGTGGGGATTCTCCGTGCTGCCCAAGGTGCGGCACGCCGATCCTTCCGGGGACCTTTCGTGTGCGGAGCGTCGGCAGCGGAAAGCCGCCTGATCATTAGTGCAGCCACGCCATTGACGCTTCGGCATCCATGCCGAGCACGGGGTTCTGGACGCCTGTTTCCTCCCTTGGCTCAGCGCTCGGTGGGCAATAGCATTCGTCATGAAGTCGCCCGCCATCTTCTTCTGCCTCCTCGCAGCCCTCACTCGCCTGCACGCTGCTGAGCCTCGGGTGGAGGGAAAGAAACCTAACATTCTGTTTATTCTCGCCGACGATCTCGGCTGGGCCGATGTGGGGTTTCATCACGGCATGGTACCGACACCGAATCTGGACCGGCTGGCTGCGGAGGGTGTGGAATTGACTCAACACTACGTCTGCCCGGTGTGCAGCCCCACGCGCTCGGCGCTGTTGAGTGGGCGCTATGCGACGCGTTTCAATGTAACGAATCCGCAGAACCCACGCGCCTACCGTTGGGACACGGTCACGCTCGCCCGCGCGCTCCAGTCGGTCGGCTACGAGACCGCGCTCTGTGGCAAGTGGCACCTCGGTTCGAAGCCAGAGTGGGGCCCGCAGAAGTTCGGGTTTGATCATAGCTACGGCTCGCTCGCGGGCGGCGTGGGACCTTGGGATCATCATTACAAGCACGGCGAGTTCACGACGACGTGGCACCGCGATGGCCAGCTCATCGAGGAGCGGGGTCATGTCACCGACTTGATCACGCAGGAGGCGACTCGTTGGCTCAAGTCGCGCACCGACCGGGCGTTCTTCCTCTACGTTCCGTTCACTGCGGTTCACATCCCGAGCCACGAGCCGGATGAGATCGTGCGGCGGGTGCCCGCGGAGATCACCGAGCCGAGCCGGCGCCAATTTGCCGCGAATGTGATGCACCTCGACGACGCTGTCGGAAAGCTGCTCGCGGCTCTGGATGAGTCGGGCAAGACGGCGAACACGCTCGTCGTTTTCAGTAGCGACAATGGAGGGCTGCCGACCGCGAGAAACAACGATCCGCAGTATCCGGAAGATAGTTATGAGCCTGGTCCCGCGGGCGGCAGCAACCTTCCGCTGCGCGGACAAAAGGGGGAAGTGTATGAGGGCGGAATTCGCACCGCGACGGTCGCACGCTGGCCGGGTCAGTTGAAGCCGGGGAAGTTCGATGGAGTCGCGCACATCAGCGATTGGATGCCGACGTTCTGTGCGCTCGCGGGCTACCAGCCGGAGCGGGATTTGCGGTGGGACGGAACCAACATCTGGGCGCAACTCAAGGGCGAACAACCCGCGTCGCCTCGAGCGATTTACACCGCTGCGCCGGGTTTCCGGGCTCAGGCACTGCGCGATGGCGATTGGAAGCTCATCGTTCGGAAGGACGGCCGGGACAAGTCGGGAGGAGGCGTCGAACTTTTCGATCTCGCGAAGGATCCTTACGAAACCCGCGACCTCGCGGGTTCCATGCCGGAGCGAGTGACCGCGCTCCGCGCGAAGCTCGTTGACGCTGCAAAAGCCGACGGCGACGCGGTGGCGAACGATTAGGCGGGAGCGATGCGAGGGATCGAGTGAGCGGAAGATTTGCCTTCGCTGCGATGCGGGTGGCAGGCTCGGTTCACTGCCATGCCGCACTTCTCCCCGCTCCCGCGTTCTGTTTCGGCCCTCGCGAAGATCGCGTTAATCTTACTCGCCGCCGCCTCCTTCTCCGCTGCCGAACCAGCGAAGACGCCGGAACCCACGGACGCTGCCGAGGCCGCGTCGAAGAAGGCGGCCGCGGATGCTGCGCTGGACGCGGAGTATCAGGCGCTCGTGGCGAAGCTGCCGCCGGAGCAGCAGGCGTGGGAGCAGACGCTGCAGCAGAATCTTGGCGCGTTCTATCTGCCGATCCACAAGCGCGAGAAAGTCCGCGGCACTTCCAACGCGTGGGACTTCGTCGCCGACGATCCGAAACTTCCGCGCGTGCTGCTCATCGGCGACCCGGTATCGCGCGGCTACACTCAGGCGGTCCGGAAGGAACTCGCCGGCAAGGTCAACGTGCATCGCGCGCCGGCGAATTGCGGGCCGACGGCGAGCGGGCTCAAGAATCTCGACGCGTGGCTGGGCGATCCGGCGAAGAAATGGGACGCGATTCATTTCAACTTCGGCATCCACGACCGCGCGACCGCGCCCGACCTTTACGAAAAGAACCTCGAGGAACTCGTGCAGCGGCTGAAAGCGACCGGCGCGAAACTCGTGTGGGCCACGACCACTCCGGTGCCGCCCGACACGAAGGACGGCGCGGCTGCGACCACCGCGATCATCGAGAAAAACAAGATCGCCACCCGCGTCATGCAGCAGCAGGCCGTGGTCATTGACGATCTCTACGCGTGGATAAAGCCGGACCTCGCAAAGTTTCAGAATGCGAAGGACGTTCACTTTACCTCCGCCGGCTACGATCGTCTGGCGCAACGCGTGGCGCGGGTGATCGAGACGGCGCTGCCCGCGGCGCCGGGAGTGAATCCCGCGACGGCACCCGTGGGCAAGCTGGAGAACGACGGCTATGGCTGGGAGGATCGGCATGCCGCGGTGATGGCGATCAAGGACACGCTCCAGCCGGAGATCGTGCTCATCGGCGATTCGATCACGCATTTTTGGGGAGGCGATCCAGACGCCGGGAAGATGGGAAACCGGGGGCGCGAGTCGTGGGCGGCGCTTTTTGGAAATCGCAAGGTGCTCAATCTCGGCTTCGGCTGGGACCGCACGCAGAATGTTTTGCAGCGGATCGAACTCGGCGAACTCGACGGCCTCGCGCCCCGGGCGATCGTGATCCATATCGGCACCAATAACCTCGCTGGCACGCCGCAATACCGTGCCGGCACGCCCGCGCAAATCGCCGAGGGGATCACCGCGATCGTCGCGCGCGTGCAGGCGAAATGCCCGACCGCGCAGGTCATCCTCATGGCCATCTTTCCCCGCGGCGCGGGCGCCACGAATCCCCACCGCACCGCGATCACCGAGATCAATCAACTCCTCGCTCCGCTGGGGAAAAAGCCGCGGGTCACATTCCTCGACCTCACCGAAAAATGGCTCGCGCCCGACGGCACCGTCGCGACCGAACTGATGCCCGACCGTTTGCACCCGAACGAAAAAGGCTACGCCGTCTGGGCGGAGGCGATCCGTCCGCTGCTTCCCGTGCCGCTTTGAGCGGGAGCGGCTGGGATGGAGTCGAGGATTGCCGGGAACTGCACGATCTCCCGAAGGCGGAGGTCCCTCGGCTTCGTTACACTTCGCTCGGGATGACAGGGCTTGTTTGGGTTCCGGGAAACCGTGGTAAAACTTGAAGAGGAGGATGAGGAAGATTTGGCAAACTCTCCCGGCGGGCGGCGTAGCAAACACGCCCGAGCCCCGCCGTCGGCCAATTCCGCTTGATTCCGCGGGCTTCGTTCCTAGCCTCCGACGATGCACGATACGCTGACGCTTCCTCACTCGCCGTCCCCCGCGGAACTGCTCCCGCCCGGTGATTCCTTTCCCCGGCGCCACCTCGGTTCCGGCGCGGAGGAAGTGGCCGCGATGCTCGCGGAAATCGGCCTCGGTTCGATCGAGGCGCTGATCGCCCGCGCCGTTCCAGCCGGCATTCGCATGGAGAAGCCGCTCGCCCTTCCGCCGCCCCGCGGCGAACACGAGACGCTCGCCGAACTGCGCTCCATCGCCAGCCGCAACAAGGTGCTGAGGAATTACCTCGGCCAGGGCTACAGCGGCACGATCACCCCTCCCGTCATCCAGCGAAACATCCTCGAAAACCCCGGCTGGTACACCGCCTACACACCCTATCAGGCGGAGATTTCGCAGGGGCGCATGGAGGCGCTGATCAATTTTCAGCAGATGATCGTGGACCTGATCGGCCTCGACATTTCCAATGCCTCGCTGCTCGACGAAGCGACCGCCGCCGCCGAAGCCATGCACATCGCCCACGCCGTGTGCAAGGACGCCGACGCGAAGACGATCTTCGTCTCCGAGCGCTGCCATCCGCAGACGATCGCGGTGATTCAGACTCGCGCCGAACCCCTCGGCATCGCCGTCGTGGTCGGGGATGAAGACGATTACACCTTTGCGGAGAAGACCTTCGCCGTCGTGCTCCAGTATCCGGATACGACGGGCGAGATTCATGACTACGCGGACTTCGTCTCCCGGGCGCACGCCGCCGGCGCGCTCGCCATCGTCGCCGCGGATATCCTCGCCCTCACCGTGCTCACGCCCCCGGGGGAATTCGGCGCCGATATCGCCGTCGGGTCGACGCAGCGTTTCGGCGTGCCGCTCGGTTTCGGCGGACCGCACGCCGCCTACATGGCGGTGAAGGACGCCTTCAAGCGCCTCATGCCCGGCCGGCTCGTCGGCGTGTCGAAGGACTCGCACGGCCGCCCCGGCTACCGTCTCTCGCTCCAGACCCGCGAGCAGCACATCCGCCGCGACAAGGCGACGAGCAACATTTGCACGGCCCAGGTGCTCCTCGCGGTCATCGCCTCGATGTACGCCGTCTATCACGGTCCCGACGGGCTCCGCCGCATCGCGCAACGCGTCCATCTTTACGCCAGCACACTGGCCAGCGGCTTGCGCCAGCTCGGCTTCATCGTGGGCTCGGCGACGTTCTTCGACACCGTGCGGGTGCAGCTCGACCCGCGGCATCGCGAGGATCTGCTCCAGCGCGCCCTCGCCGCAGGCATCAATCTCCGCCCCTACGGCGAAAGCGCGGTCCTCATCGCCCTCGATGAGACGATCGACCGCGCGCAGATTCAGGCGCTCTTCCGCGTCTTCCATGGCGACGCCGACCCCGGCCTCTCCGTCGAAGCACTCGCCCGCGACGCGGCCACCGGCTTCGGCCCGCTCGCCCGCCACTCGCCCTTCCTCACCCATCCCGTCTTCAATCGCTACCACACCGAGCACGAGATGCTGCGCTATCTCCGGCGGCTCGAGGCGAAGGATCTCTCGCTCACCACCTCGATGATCCCGCTCGGCTCGTGCACCATGAAGCTGAACGCGACCAGCGAAATGCTGCCCGTGACCTGGCCGGAATTTGGGCAATTGCATCCCTTTGCTCCCGCCAGCCAGACCGAAGGTTACCGCGAACTCTGCCGCCAGCTCGAAGGCTGGCTCGCCGAGATCACTGGCTTCGCCGCCATTTCGCTCGAACCGAACGCCGGCTCGCAGGGCGAATACGCCGGACTCCTCGTCATCCGCAAATACCACGAAGCGCGCGGCGACCGGCACCGCAACATCTGCCTCATCCCCACCAGCGCCCACGGCACGAACCCCGCCAGCGCCGTCATGGCCGGGATGAAAGTCGTCACCGTCCGCTGCCTCGACGACGGCGACATCGACCTCGCCGACCTGACCGCGAAAGCTGATGAACACAAGGATCAGCTCGCCGCCCTCATGGTCACCTACCCGAGCACGCATGGCGTCTTCGAGGAGACGATCGTGAAAATCTGCGAACTCATCCACGCCCGCGGCGGACAGGTCTACATGGACGGCGCCAATATGAACGCCCAGGTCGGCCTGACCTCACCCGGCCGCATCGGCGCCGATGTCTGCCACCTCAATCTCCACAAGACCTTCTGCATCCCGCACGGCGGTGGCGGACCCGGCATGGGCCCCATCGGCGTCGCCGCGCACCTCGTGCCCTTCCTGCCCACCGCCGATCGGCGCGGCCCCGATACCCGCACCGGCTCCATCTCCGCCTCCCCGGTCAGCAGCGCCAGCATTCTCACCATCTCGTGGGTCTACATCCGCATGATGGGCGGCAGCGGCCTCACCGAAGCCACCAAGCTCGCCATCCTCAACGCCAACTACATGGCGCACCGGCTCGACAGCTATTTCCCCGTGCTTTTCAAGGGGCGCGAAGGCCTCGTCGCCCACGAGTGCATCCTCGACCTGCGCGGCTTCCACAAGTCCACGGCCGAAGACGTGGCGAAGCGCCTCATGGACTACGGCTTCCACGCCCCGACGCTGAGCTGGCCAGTGGCGGGCACGCTCATGATCGAGCCCACCGAGAGCGAGTCGAAAGCGGAACTCGACCGCTTCTGCGACGCGCTGATTTCCATCCACGCCGAAATGACCGCCGTGGAATCCGGAGCCGCCGACGCGACCGACAACCTGCTGAAAAATGCCCCGCACACCGCCGAAAGCCTCATCGGCGAATGGACGCATCCCTATTCCCGGGAGCAGGCTACCTTCCCCGCCGCCTGGCTGCGCGACCACAAATTCTGGCCCAGCGTCGGCCGCATCGACAACGTCTGGGGCGACCGGAATCTCTTCTGCGCCTGCGTGCCCGTGGACTGACTCGAAGCGTCATTTCCTCGTGACTCCCGCCCTTACCTCCGCCCTCTCCACCGGCGACAGCGCCGCTGTCCTCGCCGCGACGCTGGCGCATTTCGAATGCCAGGCCGGCACCGTGCACCTGCTTCAGGGCGGCGTGCTGAAACTCGTCGCCCACCACGGTATTCCGCCGCACATCGCCGCGCTCGCCGCCACCGTCCCGGTCGGCAAAGGCATCGCCGGCCTCGCTGCCGAACGCCGCGAGCCGGTGACGATCTGCAACCTCCAGACTGACACCTCCGGTCAAGCCCGGCCCGAAGCGAAGAGCACCGGCATGGAGGGATCCCTCGCCGTCCCGATGCTCGTCGCCGGTGAACTCCGCGGCGTGCTGGGTATCGCCAAAGCCACCGCTCACGATTGGACCGCTGCCGAGCAAAACCTCGTCCTGGCCATCGCCTCCCGCCTCGGGGAAACCGCCGCTTGAACGGAAAAAATTCCGCTTGCACCCCATCGGGCGTCCCACTAAATATCCCGCGTTAGCGAGGCGGGATATTTAGTGGGGTGGTCCGTGTGGTGCAAGCGGAATTTTTTCCGTTCAAGCGGCGGTTTCCCCGAGGCGCGAGGCGATGGCCAGGACGAGGTTTTGCTCGGCGGCGGTCCAATCGTGAGCGGTGGCTTTGGCAATACCCAGCACGCCGCGGAGTTCGCCGGCGACGAGCATCGGGACAGCGAGAGATCCCTCCATGCCGGTGCTCTTCGCTTCGGGCCGGGCTTGACCGGAGGTGTCAGTCTGGAGGTTGCAGATCGTCACCGGCTCGCGGCGTTCGGCAGCG
>JANPHH010000319.1:0-4210 GCA_031424375.1 Chthoniobacter sp.
CGAGGAAAGCATACCGCCGACGACGGGGGCGGCGAGGGGTTGCATGACTTCGACGCCGGTGCGGGTGCTCCAGAAAATCGGGAGCAGGCCGGCGATGGCCGTGGCGACGGTCATGACTTTCGGGCGGAGGCGGAGGCGGGCGCCGGCTTTGATCGCGGCGAGGAGTTCGTCATGCGTAAGCTGAGAGCTGAGAGCTGAGAGCTGAGAGCCGGAATCAGCAGCGAGGCGGGCCCGTTTTTCGGTCAGGGCGTTTTTGACGGCGTCTTCGAGGTAAACGACCATGACGACGCCGGTCTGGATGGCGGTGCCGAAGAGGGCGATGTAGCCGACCCAGACGGCGACGCTGAAATTGTAGCCGAGCGCGGCTTGCAGGAAGACGCCGCCCGTTAAGGCGAAGGGCACGGCGAGGATGACGTGGGCGGCTTCCTTGGCATCGCGATAGACGATGTAGAGGAGGAGGACGATGACGCAGAGGACGGCGGGGACGATGAGCTGGAGCGTGCGGCGGGCGCGGAGCTGGTTTTCGTACTGGCCGCTCCACTCGATGGTCATGCCGCCGGGAAGCGTGATCTCCGCGGCGAGTCGCTGTTTCACCTCACCGACGAAGCCGCCGAGGTCGCGGCCCTGCACATTGGCCTGCACGAAGACGCGGAGGCGGCCGTTCTCGCTGGCGATCTCGCTGGCGCCGAGGTTGCGGCGGATGTCGGCGAGCTGGCCGAGGGGGATGTATTTGCCGGCGGGGGTGGAGACGAGGAGGTCGCCGAGGCGCTCGATGTCGTCGCGCTCGTCGCGGGCCATGCGGACCTGGATGGGAAAGCGCTGCCGCCCCTCGATGGTGGTAGTGACGTTCTTGCCGCCGATGCCGGTCTCGACGACGTCGAGGAGCTGCGCGGCGCGGAGGCCGAAGCGGGCCATGGCTTCGCGGTTCACGGCGATCTCGAGGTAGGGCTTTCCTTGCACGCGGGACGGCGCGACGCCGACGGCGCCGGGGACGGTGCGGACGATGCGTTCGACCTCGAAGGCTTTGTTTTGCAGGGCGTCGAGGTTGTCGCCGAGGATTTTGATCCCGACCTGGGCGCGGATGCCGGTGCTGAGCATGAGGATGCGGTTCTCGATGGGCTGGAGGAAGCCGGGGACGTAGCCGGGGACCTGGGAGAGCTTTTGCGAAAGCTCGGCGACGAGGGCGTCCTTGGTCATCCCCTACCGCCACTCGGCGGGCGGCTTGAGCATGATGGTGGTCTCGATCATCTCGACGGGCGCCGGATCGGTGGCGGATTCGGCGCGGCCGAGCTTGCCGGCGACGGAGACGACTTCGGGCGTGGCGGCGATGACGCGGTCCTGCCAGCTCATGATGCGCTTGACCTCGGTGAGCGAGGTCTGCGGCAGGAGCACGGGCATGAAGAGCAGCGAGCCCTCCTCGAGCGGCGGCATGAATTCATTGCCGAGGCCGGTGACGCGGTGGAGCAGCGGCACGCGCGTGGTGATGGCGCGCGGCAGACCGAAGGCGACGACGAGCGCGGCGACGAGCAACATTCCCGCGAGGGCGAGGACGGTGCGGCGGTGCTCGAGCGCCCAGTCGAGGACGGGATCGTAGATGCGCAGGAGGAGGCGCATGACGAGATTGCGATCTTCGGAATGGAACGGCCCGCGGACCAGCGTGGCGCAGAGCACGGGGACGATGGTGACGGCGAGGAGCGTGGAGCCGATCATCGCAAAGGTCTTGGTGAAGGCGAGCGGGTGGAAGAGTTTCCCCTCCTGCCCGGCGAGCGCGAAGACCGGGACGAAGGCGAGGATGATGATGGCCATCGCGAAGAAGATGGGGCGGCCGACCTGCTGGGAGGCGGCGAGCGTGACCTGCCAAGTCTCCTGTTTGCTCAAAGCGGAGCCCTTTCGCTTCTCCTCCTCCTCGCAGTGGCGGATGACATTTTCCGTCATGACGATCGCGGCATCGACGAGCACGCCGATGGCGATGGCGATGCCGGAGAGCGACATGATGTTCGACGTGATGCCGAACTGCCGCATGAGAATGAAGGAGATGAGGATCGAGACGGGCAGCGGGAAGGTGACGATGAGGATGCTGCGGAAATGGAAGAGGAAGATGATGTGCGCGAGCGTGACGAGGATGATCTCCTCGAGGAGCGCGTGCTTCAGCGTGTCGATGGTGCGGTCGATGAGTTCGCTGCGGTCGTAGAAGCTCTTAATGGTGACGCCGGGCGGGAGGCTGGGGGAAATCTGCGCGATCTTTTCCTTCACGCGCTGGATCACGGCGTGGGCGTTTTCGCCGGTGCGCATGACGACGATGCCGCCGACGACTTCGCGGCCGGCGACGTCGAGCGCGCCGCGGCGGAACTCGCCGCCGACCTGCACAGTGGCGATATCGCGGAGATAAATCGGCGTGCCTTCCCGCGCGGTGAGCACGGTCTTCTCCAGATCGGCCGCGCTTTGCACGAGCCCGAGTCCGCGGACGACGAACTCCATGCCGTTCTCCTCGATGACCTTGCCGCCGACGTTGAGATTGCTCTGGCCCACGGCGTCCATCACGTCCTGGAGCGTGACCTTGGCGTTGCGCATTTTGGCGGAGCTGACCTCGATCTGATACTGGCGCACGAAGCCGCCAATGCTCGCGACTTCCGCGACGCCGGGGACGGCGTTGAGCTGGTAGCGCACGAACCAATCCTGCAGCGCGCGCAACTCGCCGAGGTCGTAGCCGCGATGTGGGACAGGCATCTTGCCTGTCGCAGCGGGCGTCTCGCCCGTGGCTCCGGGAGTTAAGGGCAAGATGCCCGGAGCGACAGGCAGGATGCCTGTCCCACGACTCGGCTCCACGTCGAAGTAGTATTGATAAACCCAGCCGAGGCCGGTGGCGTCGGGGCCGTGATTGGGGACGACGCCAGCGGGGAGAAGTTCGCCGAGGTAGTTCAGCCGCTCCAGCACGCGGGTGCGAGCGAAGTAGTTATCTATCTTTTCGTCGAAGATGATCGTGAGCAGCGAGAAGCCGAACATCGAATTGGCGCGCACCGTCTTCACGCCGGCGAGGCCCTGCAGATTCACGGAAAGCGGATACGTGATCTGATCCTCGACCTCCTGCGGACTGCGTCCGGTCCAGTCGGCGAAGACGATGACCTGGTTTTCGCTCAGGTCGGGGATGGCGTCGATGGGCGTGCGGCGCAGCTCGAAGATGCCGAGCGCGACGATGAAGAGGACACCGCAGGCGACGAGGAAACGATTGCGCAGTGACCAGGCGATGAGGGCGGGGATCACGGCTGGATCTCCTTTCCGCAGTCGAGCATTTCCGCACCGAAGAACGGATTGCGGAGCGGCCCCGCGCTTTGCACCCAGCGACCTTGATTGGTGTCGGCACTCGGCACCGCGGACTTGGCCATCGGACACTCGAAGATCTTCAACTCCGCGCGCACCGCGGGAAGCTGGCGGCTCCACTGCGCGGCGAGGCCGGCGATGCTCATGCTCAGCGGGTAGAATTGTTTGCGCGCCTCGGCGAGCGACTTCGCGGGACCGACGTGCGCGACGGCGAGCAGGCGCTGGCCTGGCTCGCCGAGTTGTTCGGCGACCGTCATCGATGCGGTGTGGAGGGAAGCGATGCTGGCGTTATGCGCGGCGAGGTCATCGGCGGCAAGCGCGGCGCTGACCGCGGACGCCGCGCGGATCAACTCCAGCGCGGCCTGCTGCTGCGCATCGACTCGCTCGGGCTGCACGGCGACGGGCAGGGCGGGCGTCTGTTGCGGATGATCGAGCTGCGCCTGCGCGTCGATGAGGAGATTGCCGCTGGTCACGACCCGCTCGCCCTCCTGCAAGCCGGCGAGGATTTCCCAGACCTCATCGCCAACGCGCCCGAGCGTGACGTGCCGCGGCTCGTAGTCGCCCTCCGCCTTTACCACATACACGAGCGACGCTCCGCCCGGCGCGAGCACGGCATCGCGGGCGACGGTGAGCACGGGCTCACTCTCCGCCTTGATTCTCCCATCAGCGAAAACGCGGTGGAGCAGTTCGCGCCGATGGCTGTCGGTGCCAGCGGCGAGCGGATTTTCCAGGATGACCCGCACCTTCGCAGAGCGGGTGTCCATCACGAGATTGGGATCGATGAAGGTGATCGGCGCGGTGAAGACCTTGCCTGGAACACTGGGTGTAGTGATCTCCACCGGCTGCCCGACGCGGACCCACGCGAGGTCGCGCTCGTAGGCATCGAACACGA
>JANPHH010000320.1:0-10901 GCA_031424375.1 Chthoniobacter sp.
ACCTGCTCAAAACGCTGCTGCGTGTTCACGAAGCAAATCTTCAGCACGGTGCGGCATCTCTCGAAGATCATCGTCGAGAAGCGAGCGGCGTGATCCGCGTCGGCAGCGCGCACATTCACCGGCCACCGGAGGGGTCCACGAACGGCACGAAATGACACGAAAGCAGACTCCGGGTTCGTGTGCTTTCGTGCCTTTCGTGGACGAGAAATTTGCAACCGCAGAACCGGTGCGACAGACAAGAGGAGGACCCGTGAATTTCCCCGTCAGCGTCTCGTCGATTTCGCCTGTTTCGTGGTTCCTCATCCTCCGCCTCCGCCGATGACGCTGCCGCAGGTCCCGGTCCGCGTCGCCGATTGCTTTCTCCTCGCGCTCGACGCCTTTATGCGGCGCACGGGGCAGGGCGCGCACGTCACGCAATCCGTGCTCGAGCTCGAGTCTGCGCCCGATCTCGCGGCGCTGCGCCGGGCTGCGGAGGCGGTGGTGAAAAAGCATCCGCTCCTCGCGGCCACGCTTCACCGTTCGTGGCGCACCTTGCTCGCGGCCTGGGAGATTCCGGAGCAGCTCCCGCGCAGCCTGCCCATCGGCCTGTGGCGGGAAAGCGGAGCGCCCGGCGGGCTCGGGCCGCAAGCCACCGAAGTGGCGAACGCCTTCGACCGCCTGGAGCAAATCATGTCCGAGCCGCTCAGCGGCGAAGGCGCGCATATCAACGCCCGCCTCGACCTGCTCGAACTCCAGAGCGGCCGCTTCTACCTCGCGCTCTCGTGGCGGCACACGCTCATCGACGGCAAGGGCGCGGAACTCCTGCTCGCGGAGATTGCCCGTCTCGCCGCCGGGATCGATACCCCGATCGAAAGCAAGGAGCCCACTCGCCCGCAGCTCGGCGTGAAGGAGCTGATCGCCAAAACGAAACCGGCGATCAACCGCTTCTCCGAACTCGCCAAGCTCCGCTTTGCCTCGCTCAGCGGGCCGCGCCCGCGCGCCGGCCGCGGGCGTTACCAGATCATAACGCTCAGCCCGGCTGACTCCGATACGCTGCGCGCCCGCGTGGACTCGATGACCGGCGCACTCTTCCCCATGGCCTTCTACGTGGCGGCGACCGCGCGGGCGCACGACTGCGTCTTCCGCCATCGCGGGCAGCAGCCCGCCGGGTACGTGGCGAGCGTGCCGATCCAGACGCGCAGACGGGGCGCACGGGGCCCGCTCTTTCACAATCAAGTGACCGTCTTTTTTTTCTCCGCCCTGCGCGCACAACTCGGCACCATCGAGACCGCTGCCGCTGCCATGAAAACGCAATTTGCCGAAATGACCCGTGCCCGGCTCGATGAGTCGTTCAGCGCCGTGCTGGAGCTGATGATGCGGCTGCCGTCGTCCCTCTTCATGCGCGTGGTGCGCTGGCAGTTCAAAGGCGAGATCTGCTCCTTTTTCCACTCGCACACCGGACCATTCGCGCCCGAGATCAGCGAAGTGGCCGGCGCGAAAATCACCAACGGATTTCACCTCCCGTGCCTCGGCACGCCGCCGGGCACCGGGCTTTTTTTCAATGAGCGCGACGGTCGCGTGACCCTCACGCTCTCGTGGCGCGAAGGTTGTCTCACCGAAGCCGAGCGCCGCCTCATGGCCGCGCAAGCTCTCGAGGATTGCCTCGGCGAGCCACGCCCCGATCTCGTGGGATGAAAGTGGACGTCCTCGTCGCCGGCGGCGGTAGCGCCGGGCTCGCCGCCGCCATCGCAGCCGCCCGGCTCGGCGCGAGCACGCTGCTCGTGGAGTCGGGCAGCGTTCTCGGCGGCATGGCGCCGGCCGCGCTTGTCCACTCCATCTGCGGGCTCTACCGCCTGCCGCAGCACGACAGCGCGCCGGTCTTTGCCAATGACGGCTTCGCTCGCGAATTTGCCGAGCGCCTCATCGCCAGCGGCGGCGCGCACGGCCCGGCGCGCATGGGCCGCGTCGATGTGCTGCTCCAGCAGCCCCCCGCCTTCGCGCGGCTCGCCGACGACATGGCGCAGGAGACGCCGCATCTCGAAGTCCGCTTCCACACGGAACTCACGGAAGTGGCCGAAGACCTCTCCAGCGTGGAGATCACCTGCCGCGGCCACCGCGAGCGGATCACGCCGCGCGCGATCGTCGACACTACGGGGGATGGCAATGTCGCCGCACTCGCGGGCGCGGAGTTTTTCCAGGAATCCGCGGACCGCCTGCAGCGCCCCGCCTTCATCTGCGCGCTGGCGAATGTGCGGCCGGGATCCGCCGACGAAGCCGCCCGCTTGCGCATCGCGCGCCGCCTCGTCGACGCAGTGAAAGCGACGCGCCTGCCCGCGTCGGCGCTCGGTGCCGCGGTGCGTGAGAGCGGCCGCCCCGGCGAGGTCTTCGTCACCATCGACCTCTCCGGCGGCGCCGACTACCAGCCCACCTCCGCGGCCTGTCTCACCGCGCTCGAGATGGAAGGCCGGGCACTCGCCGAGTCCCTCGCCGATTTTCTGTGCGAGGAGGTCGAGGGCTTCGCCGCGAGCTACCTCAGCACCTTTCCGATGCGCCTCGGCGTCCGCGAGAGCCGCCGCATCGAGGGCCGCTACATCCTCACCGGCGACGACCTCGCGCGCGGCGCGGAATTCGAGGACGCCATCGCGCTCGCCACGTGGCCGATGGAACTCCGCGAGACTCACACCGGCCCGCGGTTGCGTTTCCCCGAAGACGGCCGCCCCTGCGAGATTCCCCTGCGGAGCCTGCGCGCGCGGGATCATGATCGGCTCTTTTTCGCCGGACGCTGCCTCTCCTGCACCCATGAGGCGCAGGCCAGCATCCGCGTCATCGGCACCTGCCTCGCCACCGGCGAAGCCGCGGGCCTCGCCGCCGCCCTGGTGGCCGGGGATCGCGCGGCCGACGCCGCCACCATCCGCGCGGCGCGAGTTCAGTTCCAGAGATGAGGGCCTGAGCAGATGTACCGGAACCTAAAAGTCGCATGTCATCCCGAGCGGAATGGAGGGAGCCTAAGCGACCAGAATGGAGTCGAGGGACCTCGGAATGCAGAATGATCCATGATCCGCCGAGAGGCCGAGGTCGTTGCCTTCGGCTGTCTCGCAGACTCGGCTCGACTCCGTTACACTCCGCTCAGGATGACAGGCTATCTTGAGTTCCGGTTCACTCTCCGAGTTTTCACCCGAAGATTTCAGAGATTTTTGCGGATCAAGAATCTGCGAAATCTGCGGATCACCCCTCTTCCTTTCCCCGCATGAACATCGTCGAAAAAATCCACCGCCGCGCCGACCGCGCCGCCGTCGCGCTCATCACCGGCGATCGTCAGGTCACCTACGGCGAACTCTTCGACCTCGCCGACACCGCCGCCGCGAAACTCTCCGCGACGCAGGCCACCCGCATCGGCCTCGATTGTCCGAACGGCATCGACCACGTCGTCCTCGCGCTCGCCATCGTCCGCGCCGGCAAAGTGCTCGTGCCGATCGCGGGCGAACTCGTGGGCCGCGAGCGCGATCGGGTGATCGGCGAAACTGGCGTCGGCGCGATCCTCGATGGAGCAGGGGAGTTGCGCGAAGTGCCCGTCGGCGAACTCGCATTCGACGAGGCGAAACTCGCCGCGCTCAATCCCGCGTTCATCCGATTCAGCTCCGGCACCACGGGTCGCAGCAAGGGGATCATCCTTTCCCACGAAAGCCTGCTCGCCCGCGTCACCGCCGCGAACCGTGGCCTGCGCATCGGCCCTGGAGATCGCGTCGTGTGGATCCTGCCCATGGCGCACCACTTCGCTGTCTCGATCATGCTCTACCTGCTGCACGGTGCGGCGACCGTGATCGAAAACTCGCATCTCGCTGAGGATGTCCTCAGCGCCGGCATCACCCACGGCGGCACCGTGCTCTACGGCGCACCCTTTCACCACGCCCTGCTCGCCGCCGAAGCTTCCGGCCGCTCCTGGCCCACGCTTCGCCTCGCCATTTCCACTGCCGCCGCACTCCCGCTCGCCACTGCGGAAGCCTTCGCTCGGCGCTTTACCACGCCGCTCTGCCAGGGAATGGGGATCATCGAAGTCGGCCTGCCGCTGCTCAACCTCGACCGTCCGCGCGAAAAGCCCGGCAGCGTCGGGCGCCCGCTGCCCGGCTACGCGGCGGAAATGCGCCCGGTGCGCCAAAACTCTCCCTCTCCCTCTTCATCTTCATCTTCATCCCGGCCCGGAGGAAATGGAGATGAAGATGAGGAGGGAGAGGGAGAGGGCGAGGGAAAGGGAGAGGGCGAGCTCTGGCTGCGCGGCCCTGGCCTGCTCGACGCCTACCTTGTCCCCTGGCGCACGCGCAGCGAGATCACGGAAGACGGGTGGTTCCGCACCGGCGATCTCGCGCGGATCGATCCCGACGGCGACGTCCACCTCCTCGGCCGCAGCCATAGCGTCATCAACGTCGCCGGGCTGAAGTGTTTTCCCGAGGAAGTGGAAGCCGTCCTCCGCGAGCTACCCGGCGTGCGGCACGTCCGGGTGATCGGCAAGGAGAATGCCCGCGTCGGCGCGGTCCCCGTCGCCGAGATCGTGCCTACTGATCCCGCGGCGCCGCCGAAGCCATCCGCCCTCATCGCCCACTGCCGACGATCTCTCGCCAGCTACAAAATCCCACTCGAATTCCGCATCGTCGAAAGCATCACGCTCACGCCGAGCGGGAAGGTGCAACGTTGATCCACGGGAAGATTTTTTCCGCAGAACTTTCGTCATCCCGAGCGGGTGGACCGGAAGTCTTTTGAATCCGCAGATTCCGCAGACTCACGCGCTGTCATCCCGAGCGGAATGGAGGGAGCCTGAGCGACCAGAATGATGTCGAGGGACCTCGGATGACGGGAAGATCGATGAACCCTCAGAGACTGGGCAAAAAGTTCACGCTGCGGGTTGTAGGGCGTCTGTGCCAGACGCCGGAGCGGGGATTTTCTCTGGGCGAGCCACCGCGGCGTTTCGCAGAAACTCCCTTCAATTCCCCTCCTTGCCGACTTATTTCACAGCCTCTTGGATGCCAATATCCTTCGGCTGCGTCACGCTCCGCTCAGGATGAGAAAGTTTTCCGAGTTTCGGCACATCCTCTGAGCCATTGCTTTCAACGGCGATCCGACGGCGCGGACCAGTCGCCACCCGCTCACGCGTAGAGCCCCAGCGGCGTCAGTGCGAAATCCGGGAACACCGCCCCCAGAGTGTCTCCCGCGCCATGCCGCGTCAGCACGGGAGCGAGCACGTTGCGGTAGTTGTTCAAAACGGGAAGGTCCGCATAGCTGCTGCCCAGCCCGCGCGGTTCGAGCTGACCGAGCCCGCGCCACTCGCCGTGCATCCGCCCACCGCGCACTTCGCCGCCGAGAATGAACATCGCGCCGCCCCGGCCGTGATCGGTGCCGAATGCGGAGTTCTCCTGCACCGTCCGCCCGAACTCCGTCATCACCACCACGGTTACGCTTTTCATTCGCTCTCCCAGATCGCGGTGGAACGCCGCCAGGCCCTCGCCGAGGCGCTTCGTCAGGGGCTCCAATTGCGTCTGCTGCGTGAAATGTGAGTCCCAGCCGTCGATGTCGATCGACGCCGCTTCGAGACCCACTTCCGCTTTGATGAGCTGCGCTAGTTGCGCGAGGCCTTTGGCAAAATCGTCGTTGCCGTAGGTCGCGTCGTGGGCCGGTTGATACTTCACGCTGCGCATCGCCTCGATCCGCGTGATCGCCTCGAAGGTATCGCGCGCGGCGTCGCCGAGTTGCCCGCGTTCCATGGCGTAGAGCCGCTCCAGCGGCGTGCGCAGGTCGGATTTTTCTGTGCCGAGCGCGAAGTCATTGAGGGTCTGCATCACCGTCACACTCGGCGCGCCGAGGAGCGATTCCGGCAGCGCCTTGCCCACCGCGACGCAAGCCAGCGCCCCGCTCGTGCCGGCCGGTCGCGCACGGAGAAAGCGCCCCAGCCAGCCGCCCGCGGTGACTCCGCCGTGTTCCATGAGATCCTGCGCCTCAAAGTGCGAGCGGGTTTCGTCCTCGATCCCGCAGGCGTGAACGATCGCGAGTTCGCCCTGCTTCCACGCGGCTTCGAGCGGGCGGAGATTGGGGTGCAAGCCGAAGCGGTCGTCGAGTTTCACCGCGTCAGTTTTCTTGATCCCAAGCCGTGGGCGCGCGCGGTAGTAGTGGTCATCCTCGATTGGCGGGACGAGCGATAATCCATCTGCCGCGCCGCGCTGAAAGACGACGATCAGGGTGCGGCGCTCGTCGCGATTTCCGGAGATGATGGCCTGCAGGGTCATGGGTCAGCAGCGTTGGAAGCCGGGCGCGGCGACGATCAGCGCGAGGCTGCGACCGGAGTCGAGGTAAGCGGTGCGCTCGTCATCGCTCGCGCGTCGGCCGAGGAAGGTTCCGAGCAGCGCATCGTCGGCGAGATGTCCGCGCAGATCGCGCTCGTCGACGCGCGTTCCCTTGATCTGGTTGCGGGCGAGCGCGTCGGCGAAATTCCACCGCCAGAGCAGCGTGCTCTGCCAATGCGTTGCCTCTTCGGGATAGCCGTCGGGCGTAGGATAGCGAAAGGGCGCGTGCCCCAGTCGCTGAAGGTATTCGACGAGCCGCGGTGACGCGTCGGTCCGGGCATTTGTGGCGCGCAGTGCGGAGACGAGAAAGTTGAACGGTCGCTTGAATTTTCCGCCGCGCACTTCCCGCGAACGAAACTCCGCGGTGGCGAACAGCGTGCGCAGCGTCGTGCGGATGTCGCCCCGCGAATCCGCAAATGCTTTCGCCGTCGTCTCGACCGCGCCGGCCGGCGGTTCGTCCGCGATGAACCGCCGACAGAGTTTCCACGCGATGTAATGCGCGGTGCTCGGGTGCCCGGTCACGATTTCCAGCACGCGATCGAGATCGCGCGCGCCGAGTCCCGCGGGGATCTGCTGTCCGAGGACGGTTTTCGCGCCGTCATCGTGGAGGTCCTGGTGGAATTCCACGCGACCTTTGAAGAGCTTCTTCTTCGCCCGCACCGTCCAGCCGGTGAGGCAGCGCGCCACTTCCATCACATCGTTCTGCGTGTAACCGCCGTGGACGCCGAGCGTGTGCAGTTCCATCAGCTCGCGCGCGTAGTTTTCGTTGGGCGTTTCGCTCGCGTCCTTGCGGCGATTAGCGCGGCCATCGAGGTACCAGAGCATCGCGGGACTCACCGCGCTGGCGCGGACCATCTCGCGGAAAGTTCCCAGCGCATGCGCGCGAATCACATCGCGATCGTCCGCCGTCTTCAGCCACTTACACTCGCCCTTCGACGGGTCGATATTGAAGTGGTCGCTCCAGAAATGAACCATCACCTCATAGAGCTGGCGGTGGCTATAAACCGCGCGCTGAATCGTCGCCGCGGTGAGCTGCTGGAGGAGCGGCTTCTCTTTGTATTCGTAGAGGTCGCCGACCCGCGCGCCGTGATCTTTGAGCTGGGGAAAGATCGCCTGGAGCGGATCTTGGTCGTTCGCCTGGCGGGGAAAGAGGCTGCCTTCCGGATCCTCCAGGCTGCCGTAGGAATGCCGGATCAACCGCTCGCACATCGTGTCTTCGACGCGCTCGGGATCGAGCTGCCGCTCGATGAACGCTTCGACGCCCATCTTCGCCACCCGCGTATAGTCGCCGGGTCGCGCGCCGAACGTGAGACGATTCAGGGCGTGTGAAACTTCGTCGATTTCCGCGCTCTGTGGGGCGTCGAACGGACCTTCCATTGGCGGATGCGTGGGCCGGCCATACCAGCGGAGGAGATCCGTGGACGCGGTCCGCACATCGCAGCCCGCGAGTCCCGCCGCCAGTGCGGAGCCACCGAGCGCGAGGAAGTGGCGGCGCGAGGTATTCACGACGCGGTCGTGGGAAGCGGCGGCACCACCGTAGCGACCGGAGCCGGAGCCGCTGAACGCTGGAAGAGCAGCGAGCCGAAGCCCGTAAAGAGCGCCGCCGGCAGCATGATGAAAGTGCCGATGAAGGGCAGCACGAACGTCAGCCCGAGCACGACGCCGCCGCGGAGCACGCGCCGCCACGGTTCGCTTTCATCGCGCGGCGAGAGCATCCCTTTCCCGATGTGCAACGCCAGCCCGGACGAACCGAGCAGCGCGCCGAGGATCGCCACCAGCGCGAGGCCGATGCCGATGATTTTCAGCCCGCCGTTCGATGCCTTGCCGCTCATGGTGAGGCCGATGAGAATCAGCGGCACCAGCGTCACGGCGCCGAGCAGGCCTGTCTTGATCGGGGCTCGTGTGATTCGCTGCGCGGAGCGCTCCACAAACTGCGGCGCGAGAGCGAAGGCGAGCAGCCAGTAGCCGACCAATACGATGAGCATGCCGAGGATACTGAAGAGGAACGTGAAGACGTCGGCGAGATTCATTGGGGGTGAGAAGATTCAGAGTGGGAGACGCGACGGTGCGAGCCTCGGTTACATGGGGCGAAATCCCGCGTGCCTTCACGGGCGGCGGTGCCTGAAGATGAATCCCTGAATTCAAATCAGCCCGTCATTTCAAATCCGCCGGTCATCCCGAGCGGAATGGAGGGAGCCTAAGCGACCGGAATGAAGTCGAGGGACCTCGGGGTGCAGAGAGATCCATGATCCTTCGGAGGCCGAGGTCCCTCGGCGGCGTTAAACTCCGCTCGGGATGACATCGATTATTTGGAAAGTTCATCCCGCCCCGAAAATCACGCCCGCGTGTTCGGACCCTCGGGATGACAGGCTTTTCTTCCCTTTCGGTCCACGCTCCAGATAAGACCTCATCATCATGAGCAAACGCATTCAGACCGTCGGCATCATCGGCAGCGGGCCTTCCGGCGCCACGCTCGCCTCGCTGCTCGCGATGCGCGGGGTGGATGTGACGATCTTCGACGACGGTCGCCGGCCGGATCTGATCGTCGGCGAGTCGCTGATTCCTTCGATCATCCCGATCCTCCGGAAGCTCGGCATTGAGGATCGCGTGAAGGCGGTGTGTCAGCACAAGCCGGGCGTTTCGTTCACGTTCGGCGTCGATGAGGAAATCGATTTTTGTTTCGAGTCCGTCGCGAAATGTTCGATGCCGACCTATGCCTACAATGCACCGCGCCCGGCGTTCGACCGGCTGATCGACGAGCGGGCGACGGAGCTCGGAGCGAAGCGGGCGCGCTGCCGCGCGAAAGTCGAGCGGGTGGGGGAGAACGGACTGCGCCTCACCGCGGAAACGCTCGCCGAGGCGCCGTGGCTGAATGGCCGCCAGCCGGATCTGCTCGTCGATTCCACCGGCCGCAGCCGGCTCTTCGCCCGCACGCTGGAGATCCCGTCGCAGGTCGGGCCGCGGAAGGATGTCGCTTACTTCGCGCACTACGAGGGCTTCGATCATCACAAGACAAAAGGACAGGTGATCATCGGCCGCCTCGAAGCGGGCTGGTGCTGGCGCATTCCCCTGCCGGATTGCATCTCGGTGGGCATCGTCGTGAACAAGGACGAAGCCGCGCGTCTCGGCACCACAGCGGAAGAACGGCTCGAAGCACTGATCGCCCGTGACCCGGTGCTCGCCCGCGCCGGACTCAATCGCCGCCGCGTGACCGACGTCGCCACTTACACGAACTACCAGCTCATCTCCGACCTCGGCCACGGCCCCGGCTGGGTGATGAGCGGGGATGCATTTGGGTTCGTGGACCCGATGCTCTCGCCGGGGATGTGGCTCGCGCTGCATTCGGCGGAGTTGCTCACCGAGCGGCTCGACGACCTCGCGGGCTACGAGCGCGAGATGCGCGCGGAGATTGGGTCGTGGATGAAGCTGATCGAGTATTTCTACGATGGCCGGATGTTTGCGATGTATCACACCGGGATCGCGTGGGAGCGGAAGTATCCGGGGAAGATCAGCCAGTTCATGCATCGCTACTTCGATCACACCATCGCGTGCATGGCATCCGGCGCGACGACCCGCTCGCGCTACGGACACGGCATGCTGCAATTCATGGCCCGGCCCGCGATGTTGAAGGCGAATCCCGCCGAGCTCGCGATCCGGTGAGCGACGGCCCGCATGCGGTGATCGACCGCATCGCGCGGCGATTCGAAGGCCGGTGGCTGCGGGGCTACGTGCGCGGGAAGCTGCGCGGTGATCCGATCTTCGCGGCGGCGTATGAGGTGTTGAAGGATTCGCCGCTGCCCGTGCTCGATCTCGGCTGCGGGATCGGGTTGTTCGAGTTTTACCTGCGGGAACGCGGCAATCCGGCGCCGCTGTTCGGTTGGGATTTCGACGCGGCAAAGATCGCGCTGGCCGCGCGGATCGCGACGGCGGAATACGAGGCCGTGGAATTTGCCGCGGCTGATTTCATTCAGGCGCTGCCGGAGATTTCCCCCGGTCAGGTCGTGATCTTCGACGTGCTGCACTACCTGCCCGCGGTCGCGCAGCGTTCGCTCCTCGAGTGGGCGGCGGCGCACGTCGCGCCGGGAGGTTGTTGCGTCATCCGCGCCACTCCGCGCGATGCATCGTGGCGTTTCCGTGCGACGCGGCTGGAGGAGTGGTTCATCCGCGCGATTTCGTGGGTGAAAAGTGGAGCCGTCCACTTCGCGACGATGGAAGAGATTGCCGCGCCGTTTGTGGCGCGCGGGTTTTCGGTGGAGGTGCGACCGCTGTGGGGACGGACGCCGTTCAATAGCCACCTGCTGGTGATGCGCCCTCGCGCCGAAGCGGAGCGTCCCAAAAACAACCTGTCATCCTGAGCGGAGCGCCGCGTGGCTGGAGCGGTGAGGACTTTTGGGGTGTGCGGGGCGGGGCGCAGTCGAAGGACCTCTAACTTTTCTTCGGGCGGGAACACCCCGGAAGAGATGCGAGAGGTCGTTGCCTTCGGCTGTCTCGCAGACTCGGCTCGACTCCGCGCCGCACCTGCACTCCCCTCGCAGACCCACCGCCCCGACGCGGCGCTCCGCTCAGGATGACAGCTTTTTTTCCACCGCGACC
>JANPHH010000321.1:0-3514 GCA_031424375.1 Chthoniobacter sp.
ACTCCCGTGTCGCCCGCGCCCTGGGTGCGGATTGGAAAGGAAAACTTTCGCTCGCGCTCTACGCTCTCGCGATCGGCCTCGCGTTTGTGAATCAATGGATCGCCAACGTCCTCTACGTGGTCGTCGCCGCGCTGTGGTTCATCCCCGATCGCCGCATCGAGCGGCGCATGGAATCCGACCCGGCAAAGCACTGACCGATGCGGATCGCCCGCCACGGTTGGGTTTCACGAGTGGAGGCACATCACCGCGCTCCCGCCTAATACCAAACTAAGTTGAAGGCCGGACGATTCGGCCCGGCAGGGCTGAAAGAAACTAGCCGGTGGCGTCAGCCACCGGACTTGAGTCACAAAGAGAACGAGCCCCGACAGGGGCGGCAGAAATTCCAGCGCCCCTGCCGGGGCGGAGCGCTTGATTCCGTGATCCGGTGGCTGACGCCACCGGCTAATTTCCGCGGAGCCTCCGGCTCCAAGAAACGTCCGGTTTTCAAAAGCGTTTCGTATAAGACAACGGAGAATCGACAACCAGAATACGATTCGCTCTATCCTTCCCCATGTCTGAAGAAATCGCCTCCCTGCGCGAGGAATTGGCCGGTCTGCGCGCAGAACTGAAGGAACTCCGGCTCGAACAAAACAAGCTGCTCCGCATGGTCGGCATCTGGCCGGAAGACAAAGATGAAAAGTGGCCCGACTACCTCCACATCGAGGCCTCCTGCCTTGCAGTGCGCGATCACGCCATGAAGATTCCCATCATCATGCGCACGCGGGACGATGGAGCTTCCATCGCCTTTCAGGACGATAACCATCGGACGCGCGCCGAGCTTTCCATCGGCAAAGATGGCGCTCGCTTCGAGATGCACAACGCCGAGGGGAAGCTGATTTTTCAGCTCGCGGAGGCCATCGACGGCAGCGGCCAGATGTGCGTGTGCGATGCCGAGGGGCATCCGCGCGCCGGACTCCGGGTGAATGAATACGGCGGCGTGGTGAACGTCGTCGACCAGCAGGCAAAACCGCAGGTCATTCTGCTCGGCACTCCCGAGGATGGGCAGATTTTTGCCACCAACGCCATGCACCACGCCAGCGCCACGATGAAAGCGACGAACCGGGGCGGCAAGGTCTGTGTCCACGAGCCCAGTGGACAGCTCATGGGTTTCCTCGCCGCCGATACGGAGACGGGCAGCGTCGCCGTTTACGGTCCGCACGGCGCGATGGCCGCGCAGGTCGGCGCCGGCCCCGACGGCGGTGGCATCGTCTTCCACGACCTCGACGGAGAGGCGCGGGAGAAACTCCCATGATCGGCTCGCCCACCCCGGAGGGACGCGCTTCCCAATGTCATTCCCTCCACCTCCGCCCTCGGATGTGTGGGACGCGCAGGAGCGCGTCCCTCCGATCAGGCGCGCCGTTCTTTGATCGCGGCGAGGGTGTCGGCGATGAAGTCGGCGCGCGGCTTGGCGCCGACGTTGCCTTTGCCGTGGATGCGGACGCTGACGTTGCCAGCTTCCAGGTCGCGGTGACCGATGACTAACATCGTGTGGACTTTCATCTGCTCGGCGTTGGCGATCTTCGCTTTGATCGGGTCGGTGCCGGTGTCGATGGTGGCGCGGACGCCGTGGCTGCGCAGTTCGGCCTGGATGGATTTCGCGTAGTCCACGAGCGGCGCTTCGTCGCCGATGGGCAGGACGCGGACCTGTTCGGGGGCGAGCCAGAGTGGGAAGTTACCGGCGTAGTGTTCAATGAGGAAGCCGATGAAACGCTCGTGCGTGCCGAGCGGGGCGCGGTGGATGCAGAGCGGGGTTTTGCTCGTGTTGTCCCTGTCCTTGTAAGTGAGGCCGAAGCGCGCGGGCACGGCGAAATCGACCTGATTGGTGGCGAGGGTGAATTCCTTGCCGATGACGTTCCAGATTTGGATGTCGATCTTCGGGCCGTAGAAGGCGGCTTCGTTGGGCACTTCGATGTAAGGCGCGCCGCTGGCGATGAGGACGTCGCGGACCATCTTCTCGGTCTTGAGCCACAGCTCGCTTTCATCGACATACTTCTTGCCGAGTTCCGCCGCGCTATGAGTGCTGAAGCGGAACTGGTAGCGATCGACGCCGAAGATTTTGAAGTAATAGAGATACATCTCATTCACTGCCTGAAACTCGGCGGCGAACTGTTCCTCGGTGCAGTAGATATGCGCGTCATTCATCTGCATGGCGCGCACGCGCATCAGGCCGAAGAGTTCGCCGCTCTGCTCGTAGCGGTAGCAGGTGCCGTATTCGGCGAGGCGCAAAGGTAAGTCGCGATAACTCCGCGGCACCGCTCCGAAGAGCTTGTGGTGATGCGGGCAGTTCATGGCTTTGAGGTAGTAGCGGTCTCCACCCGCATCCCCCTCCTCGCGCGGTGACTGGGGAGCACACGCGCCCTCGCGTGTCGGCTGCGGCGCCCCCGCCGCAGCCTGCTCGGGAGACCAAACCCACTTGTAGCTCTCGCCCGGCCCCACCACCTCGGACTTCCATGGATTCCCCACGATATAGACAAACTTCTCCTCCAGATCCGACTCCGACCGCATCACGCGATCAAAGGACTCTTTTTCCCAAACCGGCCCATGTTGACCAGCCCCCTTGTTGATCCGATGCACAGTGCTGGACTTAATGCCCTGGAGGATATCGCTAACCGAAAAAAAGACCGCCTGGCCGTGCTCATTCTCTTCCTTGATCTGCGGCTCAAAGAGCAGGTGCACATGGTCGGGCATCACACACGCGGCATAGAGTTCATACTGCCGGTGTTCGTGGGCGAAGAGGATGCTCTGCAGAACGATGTCGCGCTCGGCCAGGGAAAGGATGCGGCGGTCGCGGGTGGTGAAGGTGACCATGTACTTCGCCCACGGACGCTCGAAATGCGGGAGGCGGCGTTTCCCGTAGCTCGTGTCTCCGGCGGGGGCGCCGGAGACGACACGCGGGGGCGCGTGTGCTCCCCGGTCACTGGTGGATTCGTTGCCGTCCGAGAGGATCATCGGCGGAAACATCGACTCCGCGTAGTACGGCAGGTGCCCGCTCGTGAGATACATGTTCTCCCGCGCGAGGTGCGGCGTGCGGACGCGATCGTAACCACCGGCGAACTCCGTCTCTTTCGCGAGCTTTTCCAACTCCTCGATCAACACCGTGCCGCGCGGGAGCCAGAGCGGGAGGCCGGGGCCGACGTCGTCGTCGAAGCAGAAGAGTTCCAGTTCCTTGCCGAGCTTGCGGTGGTCGCGCTTCTTCGCCTCCTCCAGCATGGTGAAATAAGCTTCCAGCTCAGTCTTATTCTTAAAGGCCGTGCCGTAGATGCGCTGGAGCTGCGGGTTCTTTTCGTCGCCCTTGTAGTAGGCGCTGGCCACGTGGGTGAGCCGGAAGGCGCCGACATTCCCCGTGCGCATGACGTGCGGCCCGGCGCAGAGGTCGATGAAGTCGCCATTGCGATAGAGCGAGATCTGCTCGTGCTCGGGGATGCCGGAGATGATGTCCAACTTGAACTTGCTCGGCTGTCCCGGCCGCTCGGTG
>JANPHH010000322.1:0-24248 GCA_031424375.1 Chthoniobacter sp.
CTCCAGCAAAACTGGTCGGTCAAAGACCTCCATCGAATCATTATGAATTCGAGAGTCTACCAGCTCTCCAGCGAAACAAATTCGAAATATGAGCAGGTCGACCCCGAAAACCGCTTCTTGTGGCGCGCCAATATCCGCCGCCTCGACTTCGAGGCGATGCGTGACTCCCTGCTGGTGTTTGCGGGAAAGCTAGACACCGCCGTGGGTGGTCAGCCTGTCAACCTTGCGGACGAACCATACTCCTATCGTCGCTCCGTATACGGCTATATCGACCGCGGCAATCTGCCTGAGTTGATGTCGAACTTCGACTTCAGTATGCCCGATCAGACAAACTCGAAGCGCACCACCACGATTGTGCCGCAGCAAGCACTGTATTTGATGAACAGCCCAATGGCAGTCGACGTTGCGCGCAGCGTCGTGGCTCGGAAGGAAGTAGCTGGCCAGACCAGTCCTTTGGCGCGGGTTATCGAGATTTATCGGGTGCTGTTCCAGCGCCAGCCAAAACAGGACGAAATCAAGATCGCCTATCAGTATCTGAACGTCGACGAGCGCAATCTCCCGCAAATCACCGACGCGCAGAAGAAAATGAATGAGACGCTCCAGAAAAAAATGGAGTCTGCCGAAAACGACGATGCGACTCCCATGCGCAACGATGGCTATAAGGCCATCCAAAACGAAGGCGCTTATGTGGTCCGCAAACCACTCAGCCCTTGGGAAAGCTATACGCATGCGCTTCTCCTCTCGAATGAGGCTGCCTACGTGAACTAAGGCAGCGGCACTCCTCAGGGAAACTTCGGAATCCGGCGCAGTGAGCTTTGCTCCTGCGCCGGATTTTTTGTCTTCGCACTTGTCGTGCGAATCGACTTCTCCTTTCCTCCTTCACTCCCATGCTCCGAATCAAACCGTTTCAAGGTCTACTTCCCGCTCGTAATCTGGTCTCTGAAGTGGCATGCGTTCCCTACGATGTCGTCAACTCCGCGGAAGCAGCGGCGCTCGCCGAATGCCTGCCAAATAGCCTGCTCCACGTCGACCGAGCCGAGATCGACCTGCCCGCCGGCACGAATCCTTACTCGGCCGCCGTCTATGATCGTGCCCGGCAGAATTTTCTCGCCATGCAGGAACGCGGCGCCCTCGTCCGCGATACCTCGCCCGCGCTCTTCCTCTACCAACAGCGAATGGGCGCGCACACGCAAACCGGGCTCGCGGCCGTGTGTCACATCGAGGACTATGAGCGCGACATCATCAAGAAGCACGAAAAGACCCGGCGCGATAAGGAGGACGACCGGACTCGCTTGATCGGAACGATCTCCGCCGATACCGGACCAGTCTTTCTCACCTACCGTGATCGCCCCGAGATCGACGCGCTGGTTTCGTCATCGATGTCGGCTGCGCCGCTCTTCGACTTCACGGCTCCCGATGGAATCCAACACACCGTCTGGCGGATCTCCGATTCCGGACCGCTTGTGAAAGCGTTTGCACAGCTACCGGCCGCCTACGTCGCCGATGGGCACCACCGCACCGCGAGCGCCTGCCGCGTCGGCCGGGAGCGCCGGAACGAAAACCCCAACCACACTGGCGATGAAGACTACAATTGGTTTCTAGCCGTCCTGTTTCCCGCCGGGCAGTTGCAGATCCTACCCTACAATCGCGTGGTCAAGGACCTGAATGGCCACGACCAGACAAGCCTCCTCGCAAAGATCGCCGAGTCGTTCGCCGTCACGGAAGCGTCAGGGCCGAAGCCGAAGCAGCCAGGAGAGATTTGCATGTATCTCGCGGGCACATGGTATCGGCTGGACTGGCACCCCGCAGAAAACGAGGACCCCATCTCGCAGCTCGACGTCTCCGCCCTGCAGGATCGGGTTCTCAGCCCGCTGCTCGGAATCGACGATCCACGGACCTCCAAACGAGTCGACTTCATTGGAGGGATTCGAGGCACGCAGGAGTTGGAAAAAATCGTCGATCGAGGCGACGCGGCCGTGGCCTTTTCAATGTTCCCGACGACGGTGGAGCAACTCATGGCGATCGCCGACGCGGGGCAGATCATGCCGCCAAAGAGCACCTGGTTTGAGCCAAAGCTTCGCTCCGGGCTCTTCATCCATACATTCTAATCTCGAAGCCGGGTCACAGCCCGCGGGGCGAATTGGGTGGCGCCCCCGCTACCGGACGAAGTCGCAACGGGAAAGCCGCACCGATTCTTCCCAGCCGTCGCATGTTCCGCGAACATCGAGCGCCGAGCCCTTCTGGATCCGTGCGGCTTCGCCATCTTTCGCAGTGACCACGAGGATTTGCACATTGTATCCGCCCTTCTCCTCGCGAAATTTATGGTCGCTCCCGCTGAAGGTGCATTGCAGCCAGCTTCCGGAATTGCCTCCGGTGATAAACACGTGGTAGTTTTTCGCATCGTTCGGATCGGAACGAAACCCTCCAACTACGCCGCGGACGACGATTTTCTGTCCCTTGTAAATCCGGTCCGCACGCGTCCGGTCCGCAGTGTATGCGGTCAACAACGTATCGGCGCCAACGATGGTGCCATTCTCGACTCGAACGGCGGGAAGGTAGGAGTTCTGGAGATTTTCGATGGCCGTGCGCACCGCCACGGCGTCGTCGAGTTTCCCTGCGACCGTTAGTTGCCGTTTGAGTTCGATCAGCTTCGGCACGGTTTCCGAAACCAACTGGGTGAGCAAATCCTGGAGCCGGCCGGCCGTTTGCACCTGCAATGCGCGCAATGCCTTCGGCTCGGCCACGTAGTTCTTCTCGCTCAGGTTCGGTTCGGCCGCGACCCGTTCCCGCTCGGCTCGCACGGCGAGCGCGCCTTCCAAATCGGCCGACTTCTGGAGTGCGGTCTGCAACTCGGTGAGAGCGTCTGCATATTTCCCGACCGCATCACGCCGGACCGCTACGATGCGGTCGCTGCACTTTTGCGCTTCGGCGTCGCCGGCGGCGGCGCTCTGCGCTTGCAGAAGCGACGCGCTGCCGAGAAAACAGACTAGCAGTGCGGAGAAAACCTTGTTCATCGAATGCGAGGGGATCATGGCCGGGAATGACGGAGACAATCAGTCAAAAAAAACTGCGCCCTGCTACCGGGTCGCGGGTGCGAACGATCCTCCACTCCACTCCTCCGCCTCGGGATCGAACACCATCGCGACCCGCCATTCCGTCGGGGTGGCGTGGCCCGCTGCGTCGGTGACCACACCGCGCAACGCGACCTCCGCGGAATTCGCCCCCATTACCACCGGGCACTCGGCGCTACCCGCGAACTGGATAAGTTGCGCATGAGCATGCAACTCCGCGCGCACCACATCGCGGGCCCGCCAGTACGCCGCGTGCGACGTGAAATCGTGTTGATTCGCCTCCTGCCATCCGTCGATCAAGATGGGCCCGAAGATCAGCACCGGCACCAGCAGCGCAACCAGCACACCCGCCATGAGCGCGCGTTTCGCCCAATTGGTGCGCTGCTTTCGCAGCGCCACAAGGGAAGTCACCGGCTGCCACTGGTCCAGGCCCTCGCACCAGTAGAGCGTCTCCTCGCCGATCAACCCCGAGTTCAGCAGATGATCGATCTGCGGGATGGTATAAGGACCCTGCTGCGCCCCGGCGAGATGCAGGTAGTAGGCCTCCGCCGAACTGCGAACGGCCGAGCGCACGGTAGCCAAAGGCGAGATTTTCATGAGGGATCCGACCAACGTAGCATCTGCCCTACCTTAGCTCGCGCGGAGTTGAGGAGAAATGCGTCGCGCGAGAAATGGACGCGGAGACATCGTGGGTCGGTCGATACATGGGCAACCCAAGCGATGCCCGAGATTCGCTGCGTTTGCACTAAAAAGCGCAAGCGCTCGCATTCCGAGCGAAGGGCCACCCGACTGGACCGCCCTGCGTGGCTGTGCTTACCTTTCGGCCCCTATGCTGACTTTCACCAAAATGAACGGCGCCGGAAACGACTTCGTGATGCTCGATAATCGCGAGGGAAAACTGGCCCTCGACAAGGCGCAGATCGCCCGGTTGTGCGATCGCCACCGGGGGGTGGGTGCCGACGGGCTCCTCCTCGTGGAGCCGGCGCAAAATGGCGCGGACTTTCGCATGCGATATTTCAACGCCGACGGCGGCGAGGCCGACATGTGCGGCAATGGCGCGCGGTGCTTTGCGCGCTTCGCTCAGAGAGTGAGCGGGAAGACTGGCGATGTGGCGTTCGAGACGCTCGCGGGTGTGATCACGGCGAAGTTCTTCGGCGACGTGGTGCAGATTCAGATGAGCGAACCGCACATGCTCCGGCTCAACGACGCGCTCGAAGTTGCCAGCGAGCCGCTCACCGTGCACTCGGTGAATACCGGCGTGCCGCACGCGGTCGTCTTCACGGACGCGCTCGAAAGCATCGACATCCGGAAACTCGGCGCAGCGCTCCGCTATCACCCGCACTTCGCGCCGAAAGGCACCAACGCGAACTTCGCTCAGCAGCTCGGGCCGCAATCCATCACGATCCGAACCTACGAGCGCGGCGTCGAAGACGAGACGCTCGCCTGCGGCACCGGCATGGTCGCCTGCGCGCTCGTCTTTCACGAACTCACCGGCGCTGCTTCTCCCGTGCAGGTGAAGGTGCGCGGCGGCGATACGCTGGAGATCGGCTTTGTGGCGGACGGGGCGACCTATCGACAGGTCACGCTGACCGGTCCGGCGGATTTTACCTTCGACGGGCAGACCGCGCTCTAATCCTCCGCTTCCTCGACCTCACCATCTTCCTCGACGCCTTTGACGACGATCAAGAGGCAGAGGATGAGGACGAGCCGCAAACCCGGAACACTTGCGCCTCATCCCCGCGTGGCGTAGAACGGCCGGCTCTATGTTTGCAGGCACTCACACGGCGCTCGTTACGCCGTTTCAAAATGATCGCATCGACGAGGCCGCTTTCGAGCGGCTGATCGAAGAGCAGATCGCAGGTGGCATCACCGGAATCGTGCCGGTAGGCACCACCGGAGAATCTCCGACCCTCGATCACGCAGAGCACATGCGGGTCATCGAACTCGGCGTGAAGTTTGCGCGAGGCCGCGTATTGGTGATCGGCGGGACCGGATCGAACTCCACGCGGGAGGCCGTGGCCATGACCGTGGAAGCGGAGAATCTGGGCTGCGATGCCGCACTGCTCGTTGCCCCGTATTACAATCGACCGTCGCAGGAAGGGCTCTACCGCCACTTCGCAAAGATCGCCGAAGCGACCCGGCTGCCGATCGTGCTCTACAGCATCCCGGGCCGCTGCGGCGTGGAAATCGGCGTCGAGACGACGGCCCGGTTGGCGAATGATTTTGGAAACATCATCGCGATCAAGGAAGCCGGCGGTTCGGTCGAACGGGTGAGCCAGCTCCGCGCGGCGCTGCCCGCGACATTTGAAATCCTCTCCGGCGACGACTCGCTCACGCTGCCATTCATTTCGGCGGGCGCCGTCGGCGTGATCAGTGTCGCGTCGAACATCATCCCGCACCAAGTCTGCGCGCTGGTGAAGGCCGCGCTCGCCGGTGATTTTGCGGAAGCGCGCCGGCTGCACTTCCACTGGTATCCGCTCTTCAAGGATCTCTTCATCGAACCCAATCCCGTTCCCGCGAAACACACGCTGTCGCTGCAGGGCAAGCTGGAGCGCGAAGTGCGGCTGCCGCTTTGCGAAATGGCATCCGCCACCGCGGCGAAGCTCGAAGCGACGCTCCGCAGCCTTCAACTCATTCCTTAAATGCCCGCTCCACTCTGCCTGCTCATCAATGGTTCCAAAGGCCGCATGGGGCAGACCCTCATCGAGTGTGCCAAGGAGATGCCCGAACTTGAAATCGTGGCCGCAGTCGATGCCGGCGATGATTTCGCCGGGGCGATCACGAAGGCCGAGGCCGTCATCGATTTCAGCCATCACTCGATCATCGAACCGATTCTCGCCCGCTGCCTCGACGGGAACAAGACACTCGTCATTGGCACGACCGGCTACACCGATCATCAAGTCGAAGCCATCCGGCACGCCGCAGCCCAGATCCCGATCGTCTTCGCGCCAAACTACAGCGTGGGCGTGAACACGCTTTTCTGGCTCACCCGCAAGGCGGCGGAAATTCTCGGACCGGCTTTCGACCTCGAGGTGGTGGAGATGCATCACCGGCTGAAGAAAGATGCACCAAGCGGAACGGCCAAACGGCTCGCGGAGATTTTGGCCGAGGTGCGCGCGCTCGATTACAACAAGGACACCCGCCACGGCCGGCAAGGGATCGTGGGCGAACGCACCAATGCGGAGATCGGTGTGCATGCGATTCGCGGCGGAGACGTGGTGGGCGACCACACCGTGATCTACGCCGCGCAAGGCGAGCGCGTGGAACTCACCCACAAGGCTTCCAGCCGCGAAACCTTCGCCCGCGGCGCGCTCCGAGCCGCGCTCTGGGCTCACGGCCGGGCGGCCGGTCTCTACGACATGCAGGACGTGCTCGGGCTGAAATGAAGGAAGAAGGTAGAAGGATGAAGGATGAAGAGAAGTGTGTGAGGAGCAGTGCGAAGCACCCCGCTGCCTCCACCTTCATCATCCTTCATCCTTCATCCCCCATCCTTTCCCGATGAGATCTGGCATCGCGCTCGGGTCGAACCTCGGCGACCGGATGGCAAACTTGCGCGCAGCGCGGGAACGAGTGCTGGGCATCGGCGGCGTGACGGGAGCCGCCAGCGCTTCGCGCATCTACGAAACCGAACCCGTGAATTCCACGCCGGAGTCTGGCGCCTACCTCAACGCGGTGATCGAGGTCGAATACGCGGGCCAGCCGATCGCGCTGCTCGATGGATTGCAGGCGATCGAGGCGGAGTTCGGCCGGCCCTCGAAGCGGCCGCGGAATGCACCGCGGACGATCGACCTCGACATCCTTTACGTTGGCAATCTCGTCCTCAGCAATCAGGACTTCGTGATCCCCCACCCGCGCCTGCACCAGCGCCGCTTCGTCCTCACGCCGCTCGCCGACATCCGGCCCGATCTCGTGCTCCCGGGCCAGCAGCAGAGCGTGGCGGCATTGCTTGCGGCATTGCGGGACCCGGCTGGGGTTACCATCTTCTCCACCACATGGGACGCGTAACTCCTGACGTGCCGCAACTTCGCGCGATGAAACTGCGCGGGGAAAAGATCGCGATGCTCACGGCTTACGACTATCCGAATGCGAGACTGCTCGATGAAGGTGGCGTCGACGTCCTGCTCGTGGGCGACTCCGTGGGAATGGTGATGCTCGGCTATCCGGACACGACGCTGGTGACGATGGACGAGATGGTCCACCACACGCGGGCGGTGGCGCGCGGCGCGACGCGGGCCCTCATCCTCGCGGATTTGCCTTACCGCAGTTGCGACACGGCGCAGGACGCGCTCATGAATGCCCAGCGCCTCATCGACGCCGGGGCGGACGCCGTGAAACTGGAAGGCGGGCTGACGCGGGTGCCGCAGATCCGCGCGATCGTCGGCGCGGGGATTCCGGCGATGGCGCACATCGGAATGATGCCACAGAACGTCCGCCTCGAGGGCGGCTACCGGATTAAGGGAAAGACGCCGGAACAGGCGGAGGCACTGATCGCCGATGCGCTGGCGGTGGAAGAGGCGGGCGCGTTTGGCATTCTGCTCGAACTCGTGGTGCCGGAGGTCGCCCGCAGCATCACGGAGCGGGTGAAGATTCCCACCATCGGCATCGGGGCGGGCCGCGATTGCGACGGACAGGTGCTCGTCCTGCACGACCTCATCGGCGCCTTCCCGTGGTTCACGCCGAAATTTGCGAAGCCCCGCGCGGACGTGGCGGCGGAGGTCCGGCGCGCGGTCGCGGAATACGTCGCGGCCACGAAAGGCTGAGCGGCTACGGCTGCGCGGCGGCCGGAGCTTTCGGGCGGATCTCGCGAACGACCTGGCCGCTCGGCTCGCTGGACTGCGGAGCCATCGCGAGGCGGCCGTTCTGCTCGGCGACCCGCTCGATGGGCGGCGGCTCTTCGCCGAGGAATCGCCCGGCGTGCGCGGCGAAACGCGTGATGTCACCCGAGGAAAGAACGCGCAGAGTGCCCGTGGCGGTCGGCGCGAACTCCGCGTGCCGCGCGAGCCAATCGGCAAAGCGCGCGGCGACATGCGGCGCGGGATTCAGCACGGCGACGCCGGGTGCGACGCACTGGCGGAAGGCCCGCTCGAGCAGCGGATAGTGCGTGCAACCGAGAACGAGCGTGTCGATGTCGCCGAACTGCCCGACGTAGCGGGCCACCGCGAGCCGCGCGATATCGCTCTCCTCCCAGCCTTCCTCGACGAGTGGCGCGAGCAGCGGCGCGGCCACTTCGGTGACGCGGACTTGCGGGGCGAGTTTGTGGACCTCAGTGCGGAACGTATGCGACGCGACAGTGCGCGACGTGCCGATGAATCCGATGTGCCCCCGCGTGGCGGCGACTGCATCCTCCGCCGCCGGGATGGTGACGCCGAGGATGCGGCGATCACCTCCTCTATAGCGCTGTTGCAGATGCCGCAGCGCCATGCACGAGACCGTATGGCAGGCGACCACGACCACGCGACAGCCTTCGCCGAAGAGCCGCTCGACGCACTGCTCCGCGAAATCGAGCACGGTATCGATGTCGCGCCCGCCGTACGGTGCGCGTCCGGAATCGCCGAGGTAGCAGTAGTCGAGCGCGGGCAGCGTGCGGCGCAATTCGCGGAGAACGCTCAGGCCACCGTAGCCGCTATCGAAGACGCCGATGGGCGTGACCTGACCCATCGCAAACTAAAGTCCGTCGGTGGCACGAAAGGCCGGCCCGCCGTTGGTTTGCACCGTGGGCGCGGGAGCGGTGCCATCCGCGGCCGGTTGATTCGTCCGCGCCATGTCGGGCAACGACGTTCCCACCGCGCGCCGATAATTTTGCACTGCCTGCACGATGCACGCCGCCATGGTCTGCCGGTAGGTGGCGTTGGCGATCATCCGGGCATCGTAGCCGTTGCTCATGAACCCGCCTTCGATCAGCACGCCGGGGATCGTGATGTCGCGGATGACGACGAATCGCGCGCGTTTGATTCCGCGATCATGCATCTGCGACCGGACGACCAGCGCGGCATGGGTGGCGGTGGCGAGCGCCATGTTTTGCGAATCGCACGCGTGACCGGGAAGCGGGTCGAGATCGGAGATGCGCGGGCCGTCGGCCATCATCGACGGTACGCCGCGCGGCGCGAGCGTGTAGGTTTCCAGACCGGTGCCGCTGCCGCCACTGTTGAAGTGGACGGAGATGAAGAGCGCGTTGCGATACTGGTTGGCGATCCGGACTCGCTCTTCGAGCGGGACGAAGACATCGGAAGATCTGGTGAGCACCACATTCAACCCCGCGGCCTGGAGCAGCGCCCGAGTGCGAAAGACCACGTCGAGCGCGTAGGATTTTTCCAGGCCGTAGGAAGATGGCGCACCATTGTCGTGCCCACCGTGGCCCGCATCGAGGACGATCGTGTTGATCCTTTCGGTGTTCTTGATTCGCGAGGGGCGGAGCACCGGTTCGATCAGCTTGGTGAGATCCATGCGCGAGACGCAGAGGTGGCCATCATGCTCGGCGATCGCGTAGCTGAGGTTGAATTTGAGGCCGTTGATCAGGAATTCGACGGAGTTAGCCTCGCCGCGGAGGCTCTTCCCGGTGGCTCGGAGAAGGAAAGCACTTCCCGAACGCTCGACTCCGCCGAAGTTGTAAAATTGCGCGACATTATCCAAGGTGAGGAAGTCGCGGCCATTGATCTTTACAACCTGCCACTCCGCCGCTCCGACCGATAGGGCGAAGCAGATCAGGAAGGAGAGCAGGATGAGACGGCGTCGCATCGGGGCGGGAAAGTATCGTTCTCGATCGCAAAGGCAAATCGTTTGAGCACTTACAAAAGCAGCAGCAAGGCGGCGCGACACGCACTTCGGAAGAGGATTGCGCCAAGGGGATAGATTGGCATCTTCGTTCCGGCCACTTCGTCCATGACCGCACACCATTCCTACGGTACGAGACTCAAACGGCATTTCACCGCGACGGTCGCGTCCATCGCCATGGGCGTTGGCGCGACAGCCCAGTATCCTGCGGCGCGTCTCCCCGTCGGTCCGATTCCCGCCCCGGACTTTCCGGAAACCTTCGCCGCTTTCTCGCCGCCCGCTGATTCTTCCCCGCCCGCCGCGGGCACGCCGGCGATCGCAGAGTGGAATCGGACGGCTGCTCCGGGCGACTCACTGACCGTCACCGGCAGCCGGCTCACGGCATTGGATGCCGCCCAGGCAGGCACCGATACGGGTTTCGTGATCTTCGGGCAGGCCGGCCTGCGGCAGGTGCAGGCTGACGCGACCGTGCAGCGCCTCGCGGGAAATCAGGCCGCCATCGCGCTCCCAGCCAGCCTGCCCCGCCGTTCCGTGTATCTCGTCTGGCCGCGCAACGCCGTCGGCTTCGGCGCTCCGGCGATCCTGAATGCCACGGAAACCTGGTGGCTCGGATCGGACGTGGCTTCGCGCGGTGATTCCTTCGCCGTCCACGGGCGCAATCTGACGGCGACTGCGACGGAGCGGAGGAGCTGGGTCTACCTTCAGGCGGAGAGCGGCGCCGGACGCTGGATGAGTTCCCGCATGGCCAATCCCTACCGCGCGGAATTCGTCGTCCCGGACGACCTCGCCAACGGCAGTTACCGCGTGTGGGCGCACAACAGTCTCGGCGGCGTGCTGGGCTGGGCGGGACCACTCACGCTCACGGTGGATGACGGCACGTCGTGGACCGGGCCGGAGTTCGACGTCCGCAGCTACGGAGCCGCGGGCGATGGCAACACGGACGACTATCTCGCCATCGCCGCGGCGTTCACTGCCGCGGCAGCGATGCCGGGCTCGACGGTATTTTTTCCACCCGGCAACTATGCGATCGGCACCACGCTGACGGGCCTGCCGCCGCGGGTGCGCTGGCGCGGGGCGGGCATAGACCAGAGCCGCATCCGACCGCTGGCGGGATTCGCTGCGAGCAATAACGGCCTCGTTTTTTCCGCCCTGCGACGGGTGGAAATCCGGGAACTGACCTTCGACACCGCCGGCATCCTCGATGCCGCGCTCGGGAATAATCTGCTCAACATCCGCGGCAGCTCCCGCGTCCTTTTTGACCGCGTGCGGTTCACGCAAGAGCAGGATTTCACCGAGAGCGACGCCGCGCCGATCGACCTGCACCTCTGCGATCACGTCACGCTGCGCGGCTGCGACTTCCGCGCTTCGGGCGGCATCTTTCTCGGCACGAGCCGACAGATTTTTTTCGAAGGCTGCCGCTTCCGCGGCCTGAACGACATTGGCGCGTTCATCTACCTCTGGGGTGGCCGTGGGATCAGCGTCACGCGCTGCACGGCGGCGGATTTCGACAATCGCGACCTGAATGACGGCCACGGCTGGGCCCAGGGCCGTTTCCTCTCCGGTCTGGGCAAGTGGGGTGCCTGCCGCGATGTCTACTTCGGGGGCAATCAGACGCGAGACCTGACGGTGCGGCCCACGCATTCCGAACAAAACACGGGCGAACAATTTCTCTTCGAAGGTATGGAGACGCTGATCCGCGGCACCCCAGATTCCGTCGGTGCGGACTCGCTGACTTTCAATGGCTTCACGGACGATTATACCGGGCAGATTCTCGTGGTCGTGGCGGGGGCGGGGCTCGGGCAGACGCGGCAGATCACCGCCTTCGATCGGACGCTCGGCAAGCTGACTATCGATCGCCCGTGGACCGTCGCGCCGGATGCCACGACGACCATCGTGGTCGGGCAATACATGTCGCACATGGCCGTCTACGGGAATTCGTTGAGTGGCAAACCGCGCGCCGCGTCCAGCGAATCGCACATCGCGTCAGCAGGCGTTCAGCCCTTCGGCGGCTGCGTGGAGCTGGTGGTCGCCGGCAATACGCTGAAGCGGCTACGCAACGGCATCGCGAACTGGAGCATGACGAATCGCTTTGGCAGCGAACACGTGCTCCAGCCAAACTACTTCAACGAATTCCTGGGTAACCGCTTCAGCGGCTGCCGCCATGGCGTGCTGAATCTGGTCAAGCGCTGGGAACCAAACGAGCCGAACATCGATGACGTGGGGATGCTCGGGAATCTCTTCCGCAAGAACCGCTTCTCCAGCCTCCGCGCCACCGCCTTCGCCTACCAGATCTCGCCCGGCCCGCCGGCGCTGCGGATGACGATCTTCGATGGAAACGTGGGCGACCGCTCTCCGTTCATTGCCACGGACAACGCGGCTGGATCGCTCGACCAGGTGCGGGTGCGCGAACGCTTTCGCGGCTCGGCCTCGACGGGCGCGATCGCGCCGTAGCTCACTGACCGGGCGTAGCGACCGCCTCTCGTCCCGAGTTCGGAGGCAAGATGCACGGAGGTTTGCCAAGCGCCCGGCGATACCGCAAATTCCGCCCCCCATGCCCGAGATCGACAAGACCTACGAACCCACCGCCGTCGAGGCGAAGTGGTATGAATTTTGGCTCCAGAACGAATGCTTCAAGGCCGATCCGGCGCGCGTCTCCGCGGATCGCCCGGCCTACTCGATCGTCATCCCGCCACCGAATGTCACTGGCGTCCTGACGCTCGGCCACGTGCTGAACAACACCATCCAGGACATCCTCGCCCGCCGCGCGCGCATGCTCGGCAAGGAAGTGCTCTGGCTCCCTGGCACCGATCACGCCGGCATCGCCACGCAGAATGTGGTGGAGCGAACACTGCGCAAGGCCGGCGAGATGAAGCACCGCGACGATCTCGGCCGCGAGGCGCTCGTCGGCAAGATCTGGGAGTGGAAGGAAAAATACGGCGGCATCATCATTCAGCAGCTCAAGAAGCTCGGTGCCTCGTGCGACTGGTCGCGCGAGCGCTTCACCATGGACCCGGAGTATTCGCGCTGCGTGCAGAGCGTCTTTGTGGACCTTTACAAAAAAGGACTGATCTATCGCGGCAAACGCATGGTGAACTGGTGCCCGGTTTCGCTCACGGCATTGAGCGACGAGGAGGTGGAAATGAAGCCACAGCAAGGCACGCTCTACTATTTCAAGGTGGAAGTCGCCGGCCACCCCGGCACGTTCCTCACCATCGCCACCACGCGTCCGGAGACGATCCCCGGCGACACGGCCATCGCGGTCAATCCCAAGGATGCCCGCTACGCGCACCTCATCGGCCAGTACGCCGTGCGTCCCCTGCCCGTGCAGCTTCCATCAGAGCAGCGGCTCATCCCGATCATCGGCGATGATCACGTGGACTTCGAGTTCGGCACCGGGGTGCTGAAGGTCACGCCCGCGCACGACAAAGCGGACTTCGAGATCGGCCAGCGGCATCAGCTTCCCGTGGTGGATATCATGAACGCGGACGCGACGATGAACGCGCTCGCCGGCGAGTCGCTCGTGGGCCTCGATCGCTTCGAAGCGCGCAAGGTCGCCGTGGAGCACCTGCGCGAACTCGGGGCGCTGGAGAAGGAGGAGCCGCATCAGAACAACGTGGGCTACAGCGAGCGAGCGCAGGTTCCCATCGAACCGCGGCTGAGTGAACAGTGGTTTTTGAAATACCCGAGCGTGGAAAAATCGCGCGAAGTCGTGGCGGGCGGTGAAATGAAGTTTTTCCCCGAGCGGTGGGCGAAAGTCTACGATCACTGGCTCTCGGGCATTCAGGATTGGTGCATCTCGCGCCAGCTCTGGTGGGGGCATCGCATCCCGGTGTGGTATCGTGGAGAGGAAATCTTCTGCGGCATCGAGGCGCCGGAAGGCGAAGGCTGGGCGCAAGACCCGGACGTGCTCGATACGTGGTTCAGCTCGTGGCTGTGGCCCTTTGCGACGATGGGCTGGACGGGAGACAAGGAGACCGACGCCAAGCTGGAGACGCTCGCAAAATTCTACCCCACCACGGACCTCGTGACCGGGCCGGACATCATCTTCTTCTGGGTCGCCCGGATGATCATGGCGGGCTACGAATACATGGGCGAGTTGCCGTTCAAGAACGTCTACTTCACCGGAATCATCCGCGACAAGCAGGGTCGCAAGATGAGCAAGAGCCTCGGCAATTCACCCGACCCGCTCGACCTGATCGCGCAGTTCGGCGCCGATGCGCTGCGTTTCGGCGTGATGCGCAGCGCGCCGCTCGGGGCCGATATTCTCTTCGACGAGAAGAACGTGGAGCTCGGGCGAAACTTCTGCACCAAGCTCTGGAACGCCGCCCGTTTCCGCCAGATGCAGGGCGGCGCGATCGAGGGAGAAGTGGATCCCCGCAAGCTGACCACGGACGACAAGTGGATCCTGCTCAAGCTGAACGCCGCCACGCGCGACGTGTCGCTGGCGCTCGATCAATACCGTTTCAGCGACGCGGCGCAGGCGCTGTATCGCTTCTTCTGGACCGAGCTGTGCGACTGGTATCTGGAAGCGGCGAAGGCGGCGCTGAACGGCACCGATGCCGCGCTCAAGGCGACCACTCTGGCCGTGCTGGACTTCGTCTTCGCGCACACGCTGCGCCTCATGCATCCGTTTCTCCCATTCATCACGGAGGAGCTTTGGCATGGGCTGGGCTATGCCGGCGAACTGCCCGAGGATCAGGGCGGGAAGACGATCAGCACCGCGCATTGGCCGGAATTGCTGGGCAATGATTTCTTCCACTTCTACGACCTCGACCCGAGCTATACCGAGATCGCCGAACAAAAATACGAGACCGTGAACCGCGGGCGCACGCTCCGCCGCGACTACAACATCCCGAGTAACAAGCGCACGCGCTTCGTCCTCCGCTCAGCGAATCCCCTGCCCGCCCACGAGCTCGCGGTGTTGAAGATCCTGCTCAACGCCGAACCGTTCGAAGTGGTGGAGCCCGAGTGGGCCGCCCCCAAGGGAACACCGGCCATCCTCACCCCTCTGGGCGAGCTGTTCCTGCCGCTCGAAGGTCTGGTGGACGCGGGCGCCGAGCGCGACCGGCTGGGCAAGGAGATCGCGAAGGTGGAAACCGAGCTACTCAAGGTGCGCGCGAAATTGGCCGACCCGAACTTCGCCGGCAAAGTGCCGGCGAACGTGCTGACCGAACACAAGCAGCGGCTCGCGGACTGGACGGAGAAGCACGCGCAGCTCGTCAAAATGCGCGCAGCATTGGGCGAAGGCCCCACGGGACCAGGCAGCGCATGACTTCACCAGACGCGGCGAGGCGGGCGCGGGCGATCCTCATGCTCACGCTCAGTTGCGCCGCGTGGGGGCTGAGCTTTCCCGGCGGCAAGGTCTTCATGGCCGGGCTGGCGCGCGAGCTGCCCGGTCGCAGTAGCTGGGTCTTCAGTTCACTGACCATCGGCGGGCGCTTTACGCTCGGAGCGCTGGTCCTGTGGCTGCTCCAACCACGGGCGTTCTCGCAACTCAAGCCCAGCGAGTGGCGGCAGGGCGTCGGCCTCGGCGTGCTTTGCGGGTTCGGCTCGCTCGTGCAGATGGATGGATTGACCTTCACGGCCGCGAGCACCTCCGCGTTCCTCACCCAGTTCTCCGCCGTGCTCGTACCGATCTACACCGCGATCCGCGATCGCCGGGTGCCGTCTCCGCTCACCATGTTTTGTGTCCTGCTCGTCATGGCCGGCGTCGCGGTGCTCGGGCGTTTCAACTGGCAAACATTGCAGGTCGGGCGCGGCGAACTCGAGACGCTGGTCAGCACGGTTTTCTTTTCCGCGCAGATCCTGTGGCTGGAGCTTCCCATCTTTCGGGGCAATCACACGGGCCGCGTCTCGCTGGTGATGTTCGCGGTGATCGCCGCGGTGAACGCGCCCGTCTTCCTCTGGCACGCGCACCACCCTGCCGACGCGCTCGCGGTTTTTGCGAGCGTTCCCTTGTTCGCGATCTTCGCGGGGCTCACGCTCTTTTGTTCGCTGATCGCGTTCCTGATGATGAATCGCTATCAGCCCGATGTGGACGCGACGACGGCCGGAATCATCTACTGCGCGGAGCCGCTCTACGCCACGGTGCTCGCGCTTTTTCTTCCCACGCTGCTGGCGGCGGCGATCGGCCTCGGTGGCATCACCAATGAGACGGCGACGACACATCTCATTATCGGGGGATCGCTGATCACGATCGCGAATGTGCTCATCGCCCGGCAACCCGCCGCGCGCTGATCAATCTCCGTCGCCGAAGTGCCACGCCTTCTGGCCGGGCGGCGGACGCAGGCGGGTGCGGCCACCAGCCCGCCGGCGCATTTCGTCGAAGACGAGGTCGAGGCCGTCGACTTTCATCTGGTGAACGATGCGGAGCAGTTCGCCGAGCCGCGCTTTGGGAAAGCAATCCTTGCGCGCAAACCACGCGAGGTATTCCACCGGCAAATCGTAGAGTGGCACGCCGCGCGGCGGAAAGTGAGCGGGACCGAATTTGCCGAAGGGCATGCGGGTGGTGGCGATGTCCGCGAGATCCGCGGCCATGAAGTCGCGCAGCCGCTCCTCGTCCACGCGACGCGCTACTTCGCCGGCAAAGGCCGGATTTTCATCGAACGGAATGAGATCTTCGCCCCATGCTCCTGAAGCAGGATCGGCGACGCCGCCTTCTCGCCGAACTTCGCGATCTTCGCGTACTTGCTCTTCGCGATGCGCGCCTTGAGATCTTCGCTGCCGATTTCAAACTCCACGGTCTTCAGCCCATTGAGCCAGTGTTCGACGTGCTGCCCGTTGACGACGAGGCGGCTGGAATTCCATTCGCCGGGTGGATTGACCTTTTTCTCTTCGCTCGGCTCGATCAGGTCATAGAGCCCCGCCGTCTGGTGCAGGCGACCGCCTTTCACGCCGTCCGGATGACCGATGTCATCGATCAGCTGGTATTCGAAGCCCACATTCTTCGCTGGGTCCGGAAGGTTGTATTTCAGCCCGCTGTTGCCGGCCTTCTCGATGTTCCAGTCCCACGTCAGTTCGAAATCCGTGAAGGACTCCGTGGTCACGATGTCGACAGCTTTCTCCACTCGCTTGAGTGCTCCATCTTCGGCCACCCATCCGCCGGTCAGTTCAGTCTTCCCGAGGGCGACCCACCCTGCCGTGGTCTTTCCGTCGAAGAGCAGTTTCCAGCCGGCTGCTTTTTCCTCCGGCGTGAGTTCGTTTGGTTGGCCCGCGGCAAACAGCGCGGGTGCGAAGAAGGTGAGTACAGCGACAAGCGGGAGGAGACGGAACTTCATTGGAGGTGAAAAATGGCGGGGCCCGGACACGGTCGCTCCACGGTGAAGCGCCGATCGGGCAACGCTGTGCGCGTCAGGCCGCTTTCGAGTTCGCCTTGTGACCGAGGTGCCGCAGGGTTTCTTCGAGGTCTTCGACTTTGAGCGGTTTCTTCAGCACGGTGACGGGACCGTGTTTGAGGATATTGTTCATCATCTCGCCGTCCGGATACCCGGTTACGATGACGATCGGCACGTCGGGATATTTTTCCTTGGCGATCGCGTAGATCTGGTCGCCGGTCGTATCGGGGAGTTGAAGATCGAGAAAACAGAGGTCGAAGCGCTGTTTGTTCAACGCAGCGATCGCATCCTTGCCCGAGCCGACAACCAAACGACTAAAGCCGGCCTTTTTCAGGAAGAGCTTGAACATCGCCTGCATCGACTCGTCGTCGTCGACGACCAAAACAGTGGGTTGCCCTTGTTCTTCGTTGCGAAGAACATCCCGATCCAGCGCGTCTTTCTTCACCCGCCAACGACCCCCGATCTGGATCGCAGGTAACTGCCCCCTTTGCACAAGGTAGTAGACCGTCGGCAGCGGAATGCGCAGATACTCGGCAGTTTCTTTAACGGTCATCAGGTTGTGCATGGGCAGAAAAGTAAAGGGGGAAATTGGAGAAACTAGAATAGCCAGCTTTTCCGAATACTCACTAGCGAACAGTGCAAAATTTTCGGTCGGACTGTCAATTTAAAGAGTTTTATTTCTCATCGTAAAGTAACTGGCAAATCCAAATTGCGGCACCGCTGGACAAGCTCGCCTCAACGGCCATACTTCGCGCTCCTCAAATCAATGAGCACCATTTTCCTCAAGCGTTTCCTCCAGCGGCCATTTCAAGTTGCATCGATCATTCCGAGTTCGCGGACCCTCGTCCGCAAGGTTGCGGGAAAAATTGATTTCAGCCAACCGAGGGTCATCGCCGAATTCGGCCCCGGCGAGGGCTGTCATACCCGCGAAATTCTCGCCAGGCTGCCCGCTGCTTCGCGGCTCCTGCTTTTCGAACTCGATCCGGAACTGGCCCGGCATCTCGGTGAGCAGTTTGCCGACGATTCCCGCGTCACGGTCCTGAATGAAGACGCCGCGAATCTGCCCCACGCGCTCGCCGGCCTGGGGATTGCCTATTGCGACTACGTGATCTCCGGGATTCCGTTCAGCATTCTGGAACCCGCCAAAAAGCGGCAGCTTCTCCAGCACACTTACGAATCGCTCGCACCTGACCCGCGGTCGGCCTTCATCGTATATCAGGTAACGAATGAACTCGTGCCCCATTGCCGTCACTTCCCCCGCAACGAATCGGAATACTGCCTGCGAAACCTGCCGCCGATGTTTGTGACGAAGTTCTACCGCATGCCGCACCACAAGGCGGTCAACGGCCATGCCCGGCCCAATGGCACGATCGGACCGGTGCAACTCGCCGCGCACGAACGGTAAAAAACACCGCGCCTCGGCACGAGCGCAGCGGGCGGAAGATCGGCAGCGAATTCGACGCCCGCCCACATCGCCCTTTTCAAAGCGTCGCACTCTCGCCCATCCTCCTCGCCCCTTCTCCATGTCAAACACCCGCATCGAAAAAGACTCCATGGGCACGATGGAAGTGCCCGACGACGCCCTCTACGGCGCGTCCACCCAGCGCGCCGTCCTGAACTTCCCCGTCAGCGGCCGCGGCTTCGGTCGCGAATTCATCCGCGCCCTCGGCATGATCAAATGGGCCGCCGCCGAGGCAAATTTCGAACTCGGCCGGCTCGACGAAAAGCGGACGACGCTCATCGCCAAAGCCGCGCACGAGGTCATCGAGGGCCAGCACGACGCGCACTTCCCGGTCGATATCTACCAGACCGGCAGCGGCACCTCCACGAACATGAACATCAACGAGGTGCTCGCCAATCGCTGCTCGCAGCTCGCCGGCCAGCCCGTGGGCAGCAAGGAGCCGGTGCATCCGAACGACCACGTGAACATGGGCCAGTCGAGCAATGACGTGATCCCCACCGCGATCCACGTGGCCGTCGGCGAACGCTTGCGCAAATACGTCGTCCCCGCGCTGGAACAACTCCACGGCGCGCTGGAAAAGAAGGCGCTGGAATTTTGGGACGTGATCAAGATCGGCCGCACGCACCTCATGGACGCCACCCCGGTGCGGCTCGGCCAGGAATTCGGCGGCTACGCCCGCCAGATCGAACTCGCGACAAGGCGCGCCGCCGATGCGATCCATGCCATCGAGGAACTGCCCATCGGCGGCACCGCCGTCGGCACCGGGCTGAATTGCCATCCTGACTTCGCCGGCATCGTCGTCCGTCACCTCAGCCGGCAGACCGCGATCGACTGGCACGAGGCGCGCAACCACTTCGAAGCGCAGTCTGCCAAGGATGGACTCGTGCAGGTCAGCGGGCATCTTAAGACCATCGCCGTCTCACTTTTCAAAATCGCCAACGACCTCCGCTGGCTCGGCAGCGGCCCGCGCTGCGGCATCGGCGAAATCCTGCTCCCCGAGACCCAGCCTGGCAGCTCCATCATGCCGGGAAAAGTGAACCCGGTAATGTGCGAAAGCGTGATGCAAGTCTGCGCCCGAGTCATCGGCAACGACGCGACGGTCACGTGGGCCGCGGCGAATGGAAACTTCGAGCTGAACGTCATGATGCCCGTGCTCGCCGACGCCCTGCTCGAGTCCTGCCGCCTCCTCGCGAATGTGGCGAACGTCTTCCGCGAAAAGTGCATCGTCGGCATCAAAGCGAACGTCGCCCGCAGCGCCGAACTCGTGGAATACAGCATGGCCATGGTCACCTCGCTCGCGCCGATCATCGGCTACGACAAGGCGGCCGAAATCGCCAAGGAGAGCGCCAAGACCGGCCGCACCGTGCGGGAGATCTGCCGCGAGCGGCAGATCCTGCCCGAGGCTGAGCTCGCCAAAGCACTCGATCCCGTGGAAATGACGAAACCCGGCGGCGAGGGTGCGGCCGGCGGGTAACCTTCCGCGTAACTCCATTGCTAAGCCGGGATGTCCGACCCGGTTTCCCTCTCCGCGAACATCCATCCGCCGATTGCTCCCGGTCGTTCTCCTTCCATGACAAAATCCCCTACTCTCCCACTCATCGCCCTGCTCTGCGCGACGCTCACCGTCGGCGCGCAAGACAAACCCAAAGGCCGCAACAAAATCCCCGACGCTCCGGACGCCGGGCAGAATGTGAATGAGAACAAGGCGACGCCGCCGGGACGCATCAAAGTGGCGAAGGACTTCAAGGTTGAGCTGCTCTACTCGGTGCCCATCGCCGAGCAGGGTTCATGGGTCAATCTCTGCGTGGATGGAAAAGGCCGGATCATCGCGAGCGATCAATACGGCGGGCTGTATCGCTTCGCCGCACCCGCGGCGGGGCAGCCGCTCGATGCGGCATCGATCCAGAAAGTGCCGGCCGAGATCAAAGGCGCGAACGGTTTGCTCTGGGCCTTCGACGCGTTGTGGGTCGGGGTGAATGACTATGAGAACGCGGATAACTGCGGCCTCTATCGGATCACCGATTCGGATGGCGACGATCAGCTCGACAAGGTGGAGAAGCTGCGCGGGATGCAGGCGCGCGGCGATCACGGCGTGCATGCGGTGGTGCTGGCGCCGGATGGGAAGTCGATCTTCCTCATCACCGGCAATGGCGCGAAGCCGACCGAGGCCAAGACATCGCGCGTGCCGCTCCACTGGGGTGAAGATCACCTGCTGCCGCGCATGCCGGATGGCCGTGGTTTCATGCGCGACGTGCTCGCGCCGGGCGGGATCATCTACCGCGTCTCGCCGGATGGAAAAGACTTCGAGATCTACGCCTCGGGCTTCCGCAATATCTTCGACGGCGCGTTCAACAAGGACGGCGAACTCTTCACCTACGACGCGGACATGGAGTACGATTTCAACACGCCGTGGTATCGCCCCACCCGCATCTGCCACGTGGTGAGCGGCGCGGAGTTTGGCTGGCGCAACGGGGCGGGCAAACGCCCGGAGTGGTACACCGACAACGTCGGTCCCGTGGTGAATATCGGGCCCGGCTCGCCCACCGGCACGACCTTCGGCTACGGCGCAAAGTTTCCTGCGAAGTATCAGAACGCTCTCTTCGCACTCGATTGGAGCTGGGGAAAACTCTATGCGATCCACATGACGCCGAAGGGCGCGAGCTACACGGCGACCAAGGAAGAGTTTCTCTCCGGCGCGCCGCTGCCGCTGACCGATGCGATCATTCATCCCACCGACGGCGCGATGTATTTCGCCATCGGCGGACGCAAGGTGCAGAGCGGTTTCTACCGCGTGACTTACACCGGCAGCGAATCGACCGCGCCGGCCAAGGCGACGACCGACGGTCAGGAAAAACGCGACCTGCGACACCAGCTCGAGGCCTTCCACGCGAAGCAGGACGCGAAGGCGATCGAGGTGGCATGGCCGCATCTGGGCAACGCGGATTTCTTCATCCGCTGGGCGGCCCGCACTGCGGTGGAGCATCAGCCGCGGGAGAGCTGGCAGGAGAAAGTCTTCGCGGAGACCAATCCCGAGGCTCGCATCCAGGCACTGCTCGCGCTCACCCACGTTGTCGGCATCGACCCGCAACATCGGAAGCCGACCGATCCGCCCAATGATGCCGCGCTCGGGGCCCGCATCATGGAAGCACTGGCGAAGCTTGATTTCAAAACCCTGAGCAACGAACAACGCATCGGCGTGACCCGCACCGCGCAGGTCGCGCTGGTGTGCTTCGGCGCGCCGGACGACGCACTTAAGGCGAAGCTGATCGCGGCCTTTGATCCGCAGTTCCCCGCCGCGACACGGGAACTCAATCAGGTGCTCTGCGAACTGCTCGTCTTTCTCCAATCCCCCACGATCGCCGCGAAGGCGGTGGCCATGCTCGACAAAGCGCCCGGGCAGGAGGAGCAGATGGAATACGCGCGCTCGCTGCGCATGCTGAAGGCCGGTTGGACCACGCCGCTGCACACCACCTACTTTGAATGGTTCCTCAAGGCCGCGAACTACCGCGGCGGCGCGAGCTTCGAGAAGTTCATCGAGTTCATCCGCAACGATGCCGTCGCCAGCCTGAGCGACGCGGAGAAGACGGAACTGGCTGCGGTGCTCGACAAAAAACCCGAAACAAAATCTCCGCTCGAAGCTGCTGCCATGGTCCTCGCCGGTCACACCACGATCACGCCGTGGACGGTCGAACAACTCGCGCCCACCGAGGCGGAGATGAAGGGACGCGACTTTGAAAAGGGCCGGAAATTCTTCGGCGCCGTGGGCTGCTACGCCTGCCATCGCTTCGGCAATGAAGGCGGCATGACCGGCCCCGACATCACCGGCGCCGGCGGCCGCTACACCCCTCGCGACCTGCTCGATGCGATCATCAACCCAAGCAAGGAAATCAACGAGCAGTTCGTGCCCACTGTGATCACCAAGACCGACGGCACGCAGGTCATCGGCACAATCGTGAATCTCGGCGCCGACAACGTGAAAGTGAACACCGACGGCAGCAACCCGAACCAGCAAGTCTCCGTGGATCGCAAACAAGTCACGAGCATCGAGGCCTCGAAAGTTTCGCTCATGCCGCCCGGCCTGCTCAATATCCTCAGCAAGGACGAAGTGCTCGACCTGCTCGCCTACATCCTGAGCGGCGGCGATCCGAAGAGCGCGGCTTTCGCGAAGCGATAACTCGCGGAAGCCTTCCGCTTGTTCCGGGAATAAAAGTTTTCGCTTGCGACTACATATGTAATCGGTCATTGATTACGCCCGTAATCCATGACCACCCGGAAACCAGCCGCATCACGCGCGAACGGAACCACCTCGACTTCCCTCCCCACCATTTCGGATGCCGAGTGGGTGGTGATGCAGGAGTTCTGGCAACGCGGCGATAGCACCGCCGCCGACATCGTGACCGCCCTCGAAGGGCGCATGCATTGGAAACCGCGGACCGTGCAATCGCTGATCAACCGCCTCGTCGGTAAGGGCGCGCTCGGCTTCACCAAGATCGGCCGCGAGCATCTCTATCAGCCGTTGGTCGCGGAGTCGGAGTGCGTGATGGAAGCGAGCCGCAAGTTTGTGGATCGGATTTTCGGCGGGCGCCTCGCTCCGCTGCTGGCGTGCTTTGTCGAAAGCGGAGAAGTGAGCACCCAGGACATCGCCAAGCTTCGCCAGATTCTCGAGGAGGGGAAAAAGAAATGAACGCTGACCTGTTTCAACTGCTCGCGACCTGGGCCTGGCGCACTTCGCTCGAAGCACTGCCACTGGCTCTCGTGGCGATTCTGTTTTGGCGGCTGCGCGGGCTGCCCGCGGCGTGGCGTTGGTGGCTGCCGGCCCTTTTCTTCCTGCGGCTCGCGATGCCTCAAGTGCCGGAGATCGGCTGGCACTGGTGGAATATTGAATCGTTGACCGCTCCAAGCGTGAGCGAGCCGAGCGTGCTCGTGAATGATGTGGCGGTCGCGCCCGATGTCGCGCCCGCGGAGGTGAATCTTCTCGCGCTGGTCTGGGCGCTCGGCTGCGCCGGCGTCATTGGCTGGTTACTGCTTTCGCAATGGCGTTTGCACCGCTACGTCGGGCGGGTCGCCCGCTCTGCTTCTCCCGAAATGGAGCAATACGCGCTGTGGGCGGCGGCACGCATGGGGTTGTCGGAGCGTCTGCCGCTGCGGGTGATGCCGGGCTGGTCCACGATGGCGGTCCGCGGATGGCTGCGCCCGGAACTGCTCCTCCCGGCGGATCTCGGGGAACGCTTCACGGTCGCGCAAATCCGCGGGATGTTTCTGCACGAGATGGCGCATGTGCGGCGGCGCGATGTGCTGTGGACCTGGCTCGCGCTCGGCCTTTGCGCGCTGCATTGGTTTAATCCGCTCGCCTGGCTCGCGCTCCGGCGCTTCCATGCCGACCGAGAGCTGGCCTGCGATGCAGCCGCTCTGCGCGCGCTCGACCCGACCGCGGGGCTGGTTTACGGCGTGGCGTTGCTCCGCTGCCTGGATTGTCCCGCGCTCCGTGCCGCACCCGCGCTCGCTCCGTTCTTTCGCCGCTTCCCCGAACTCCAACAACGACTCCAAAACATCATGACCCCCACCACCCCCACCCACGTTGGACGGCTCTTCGCCGCGCTGCTCGTTCCC
>JANPHH010000323.1:0-17941 GCA_031424375.1 Chthoniobacter sp.
ATGAAGTGACGCCGTCCACACCGGGCGCGCCTCTGGAAGTCCGTCGCGGCGAGCCGCCGCGACCAACCCGCGAGACGCGGGTGCTCCCCGGAGTCGCACCCGACCTTACGAAACTCGACGCCCCCGCCCTCATCGAAAAGCTCGCCGACCCGAGCCTCGAAGTGCGGCGGTTGGCAACGAATGAGTTGGTGGATCGCTTTGCGGATCGGGCTTTTGAGCTGCTGAGCAGGGCCGTCCCTACCGGAGTCCTTTTCCCCTCTACGTGGGTGGACCGCGACTTTCATCCACTGGGCGCCTCTTCTGGGGAGAAGTTCTGCGGGACCCTGGCGGCGGCCAGCGGGCTGTGCGCGCTCCATCGCCTCAAGCCACTTCATGAAAATGATGCGGAAATGTACGCGGGAGAGGGAGGACCAATTGGAATTTTCGAGACGAAGATGCAGGCGGAAAATCCGAACCTTCCGGCTCCTCCGGCCACGTTCTGGGACCTCATGACAAACCGGATCACGGACCCGCTGCAGCGCCGTGCGATCGCGGAGACGATGGCAGTGCATCCGGCGCCAGACCAGATACCGGTGATCCTGCGTTTGATGAACGAGGCCGCTCAAAGCGACTTCTCCTTGATCCATGCCGCACGCATTGCATTGCGAAATAATCTCGTCTCCCCGGAATCCTGGTCGGAAGCCGAAAAGCTTTCGAAAAAAAACTCCAAAGCAGCCGCGCGTTTTGCAGAAATTTCACTCGGCATCCCTAACCCCGACGCCGCCACCTTCCTCCTCACCCACCTCCAACGCACCAAGCTCGAAACCCCGCGCGCTGGCGAATACTTGAAGCACGCGCTGCTCTATCTCCCGGCGGAGAAGCTCGGCACGGTGGCGAAGCTGCTTGAGTTGGTGGCGAATGCGCCGTTGCCGCGCAGGCTGACGCTAGCCACGAACCTCGCGGAGGCGGCGAAGCAGCGCGGCGGCGCGATCCCGCACGAACTCACGGCATGGTCGCAGGGGGTGTTGCTGGAGACGCTCGCGAGCAACAACGACGAACTCACCAAACCGGCGATCGCCGCCGTGCGGGATCTGAAAGTGGAGGCGAAGCTCGCGCCCTTGGCCAGGATCGCCCGCGACGAATTCCGCGATGGCGCGTTGCGGCAGGCTGCGCTGGAAGCAGCGGCAAATCTTCCCGCGAGCCGCGAGCTGCTCGTCGAGGCCTTCGCCCACCCGCAGCCCATGAACCTGCGGAAACGCGCCGCCGAACTGCTGGCGCAAAACGGCGACACCGCGACCGTCATCGCCGCGCTGCCGCAGGCGCCGTGGGAACTCGCGCTCGTCATCTCCGCCGCGCTGGCCCGGACCGATGCCGGGGCGACCGCGCTGCTCGATGCGATCGAGGCCGGGAAGGCGCCCGCACGTGCGCTGACGAGCAAGGCGCTGGTCGCCGGATTCTTCGCCCGGCCCAAGCCATTGCAGGACCGCGCCAAGGCACTCGCCAAAGATCTCCCGCCCGAGGACGCGCGGCTCGAAAGAGTCATCGCCGAGCGCGCAACCGCCTTCCTCAAATCCAAGCCCGATGCGCAACACGGCGCCCAAGTCTTTCAGCAACAGTGCGCCGTCTGCCACCGCTTCCGCAACGCCGGCGGCAATGTGGGCCCGAACCTCGACGGCGTCGCCGCGCGCGGCTCGCAGCGGCTGCTCGAAGACATTCTCGACCCGAGCCGCAACGTGGACCCAAGCTTCCGCCAGACGATCGTGGAGACCGCGGACGGACGGACGATGACCGGGACCAATCCGCGCGATTCGGCCGATTCCCTCGCGCTCACTGACGCCACCGGCACGGAGCTGCTCATTCCCAAACCGATGATCAAAACGCGCACGACGCTGAACGTCTCGATAATGCCGCCGCTCTTTGAGACGCAGCTCGCGCCGGGCGAGCTAAGTGACCTGATGGGTTACCTGCTCGCGCCACAGTAGCCGCGCATTAGAGATTCTCCGACGGCGCACCGGCACACCCCGCGCAGCCGCTGCTACTTTACCGGCACGGGCACCGCCGGCGGCCGGCTGTGATGACCAGCGGCGAATTTTTCATTCAGTTCCGCTGCAGTCGCGAGAAAGCTTTCGAGCCCTTTGGGGACGCCCTTATACTCCTTGCCCGTCTTTTTTACATAACCCGCCTGCACGAGATTCTGCAGCTTCTCGTAGGCGCGAAGGCGCAGCATCTCTTCTCCACCCGAGGCAGCATTCCGAAGACGGAGATTTGCATGGACGACCGTAAACAGTGCCTTGAACTCGAATGTCGCCTTCTTCGAAAGCACCGCTGCCAACTCCTCAGCTACCTTATCCGGACCCCGACGCGAAAAGCCATAAGTTGTCTTCATCCCCATCAATCGCAGGGTTTCCCCAGTTAGCGAGGAAGCCTTTCGCTTATCTGCATTAGCGCCTGTAACCCGCGCTGGCGCCCACTGCCCATCGAGTCGCCGTCTCGCTCCGAGGACGACGCACAACTCTCCTTGTCGTGTCCTCGCGGATCACGAATACTGAAAAGCTTGCTTCGCTAAGCGGCCGTGGCGGGCAAGAATCAAAAAACAATGCAGGATTTCACTGAAATCTTTTACGTCATCGATCCCGTGGATCGCCTCGTCCGCGTGAGTGAGGAGTGGACGAGCTTTGCCCTCGCGAATGCCGGGGAGGATCTGGCACCCGAGTCGATTGTCAGTCATTCGCTGTGGGAGTTCATCACCGATGAAGCGACTCGCGAACTCTACGAAGCAATCCTCGCCCGCGTCCGATCTGGCGGCGAGACCGATCTCATCCTGCGCTGCGATGGACCGGACCGTCGGCGACTCATCGAAATGACCGTGACGCGACTGCCGGACGAGAACATCCAGTTCAAGACGACCCTGCTCGGCGCCAAGACTCGACCCGCCCAGCGACTCTTCGACCGGTCCACCCCGCGCACGACGGCGACGATCATGGTCTGCAGTTGGTGCGACCGCGTGCATGTCCGCGAGGACGACGAATGGCTCGAAGTGGAAACCGCGATGGAACGCCTGCACCTCACCGACGAGGCGGAACTCCCGCAGATCGCGCCGATGGTCTGTCCATCGTGTTTTGCCAAGGTGCTCGAATCCCTTTCCCAGAAGCCTCTCACCGGACCGTGACCGGCAACCGCGGGCCGCTCAACGCCGCGTGATCCGCACCTCGGGCCGGTAAGTCACTCGCACCAGCAAATCCCCTCGCCCGCCGCGTGGCTTCGGCAGTCCCTCACCTGCCACTCGCACGATCCCGCCGCGCGCGATCCCCGCCGGGATCGCGATTCTCAGCGGTCGCCCGGTCGCGCCCGACACCATCTCGGTTCCCCCGCTCGTCGCCCGTTGCGCACTGATCCGCAAATCCGTTCGCAGATCAGTCCCCTTCACTTTGAAGCGTCCGCCCGGCCGCACTTTCACCCGCACGGTCATCCATCCCCCTTGAAACGGCGCGCTCCGTTCGATGCGAAACCGCGTTCCTGCCGGCGTGTTCCCTGGAATCTCCAGCGCATAGGTTTCGTGCCCCAGCGGGTTCCCCGGGTCCTTCACCGCCACCTCGAGCGAGACCCCCCGCAAGAGTTCGTCGATCCGCAGATGCACATCCTGCTGCACATTCCGCTCCTGCTTCGCGACGGGCTCCGGCTTCTCATCCTCTGCAGCCAGCTCCCGGTCGTATGCCCGCCGCCTCGCCGCATCACTCAACACCGCATGCGCCTCATTCAGTTCCTGCGCCCGCAGCACGGCATCAGGCGCACCGCCATTCACATCGGGATGATGCCGTTTCGCCAGCAGCCGGTAGGCCGACCGGATCTGCGCCAAAGTGCAACCGCGATCGAGGCCCAGCGTGGAATAGTGATCGGGGCGATTTGTCTTCAAAGCGACCGGCCCTTGCTACTTCTCCACGCGAATCTGACTCGGCGACGTGATGACCACCTGCGGGGCATCTTTGTAGATCGCCACCCTGCCACTCAGCTCGATCATTTTCCCTTCCAGCTTCGCCTGGAGATCGCCCCCGAGCGCTGCCGTGATTGCATCATAGTTCGCCTGCTTCACGATCCCCACGAAGCCACCGCGCGGAACCCCGGCGAAGTTAATGAAATGAACGGAACCCGTATTCGTTTTTCCCACCGTCGAGACGCGCGCTTTGATCACTACCAGTTTTCCTTCCGCAGCCAGCAGCCCCGCCGTGTCACTGGCTTCCAACAGGATCGGCGCCATGGCCGGCCCATTGACCGCCGCGGTCGCTGCATCCACCAACGCGATGCCCGCCGCCGCATCGACCTGGGGTCGGAAATCCGCCTGAGCGAGGTCCACATCCAGCACCACCGGATTGTGATCGCTGATCCCCGGATACGACACCACAGCCGCCGCCCGCTTCCCCAGGCCCGCAATGAAGATATGATCGAAGCATCCATCGGGGAAACCACCATGCGCCGGAATCGTCGCCCGTTCCGCGATCGGCACGCCTTCGAAGGTCCAGTGGTATCCCGCCTTGATCAGTGCGGGCAGCGTTTGGTCGTCCTTGAATTTCGGATCGTCCAGCGAGGTATTCATGTCTCCGCCGATCACCACCGCGCAGGCACCACGGCGGCCATACTCGGCGAGCATGTCCTGCGAATGCTGCAACAACTGCTTCGTCGCCGCCTGCCGCATCGCGATATTCTCCGCCAACTCACCGATATTGCTCTTCAGATGCAGCGCATAGCTCAGGAGGAATCGTTGACCCGGCAGTTCCACCGCCGCAAATGAGTAGCCGCGCGGAGGCGACACTTCATCCACCTTCCAGGATTCAGACCACGTCGCATCCGCGGAGAACCGGCTCGCCACCACCTGATTCTGCGGCCGCGGCTGAAAGGCGCTCACCACATGCACGTCCAGCCCCGGCACCGCCTTGCATAGCTCAGCCGCGCTTTCCCAGTCGCGGACCTCCTCGAGCAGCAATACGTCCGGCTTCAGTTCCGCCAGCGCCGCCTTCGCCGCAGCCATGTGCGCAGCCTCCACCTCGGGCGTCGGCGTCGGCTTATGGCCGGGAAACCATTCGAGATTCCACGCCACGATCCGAATGCGCTGCCCTGCGGCCGGCTTTGCCAGTTCAGCCGCCGGCTTCGGCATTTCATTCGGTGGGGTGCCCGCGCTTTCGGTCACCGGGATCGGCGTTGCCGCCTGCACTTCCGGTTCAGTCTGCGCGCTGAACTTCGGGGAACAGCCGACCGGACCGAGCGCGAACAGAAAAAGTGCGGCAAGGAATCCGCGCATCGAATGAATCATGGCACCGCGTCTCTACCACCCCGCCTCAAAGGATCAAGCAACCTCGCTTGCCAAACCACCCACGTTCGCTGGACGAACCCACGGACGGCGATCTGCCTTCAACTTGTCACCGCAGGAGGCCGGCCCCGCTGACGATGCCCCTCCCTCGCTCCCTGCTTCTCGCCAGTGTGATCGCCATCACCGCCCGCGCGCCGGATTTCGGTGAACTGATTTTCTCGGGTACGCGCGGATCGCCGGGGCATAAAAGTGGGCCCGGTGGGATTCGAACCCACAACCAAGGGATTATGAGTCCCCTGCTCTGACCATTGAGCTACAGGCCCTTTTACAGAGTAAAATCAGCCCATTTGAGAGCGATTCCACTTGATTTTTCACACCGCTTTTCTACACTCATGGGATGAATTCGACCGCTCCCGTGAAAATGTGGAACCGGACCAGCGTGCAGAATCTTCTTCGTCATAAATCGGGCCGATACTACGCGCCCATCAAGACGAACGGCAAGCAGACGTGGAAGAGTCTGAAAACCGATCTTCTGGAGGTCGCCAAGGTCAAACTCCGGGAGTTTAGCAGCAAGGTTGAGAAAGCCGCTCACGCGACCCACGCGGAGGAGCGTGGACAAATGACGATGGAGGATTGCGCCGTGATCTTCGAAAAGCGCGTCGATGACGGATTCGGCCTCGGAGGGCGGGGCAAAACGCTCCGGCGGATCAGTGAAGGCACGAAGCATTACCGGAAACAGACGCTCGTTGCCCTATGGCGTTCTTGGCCGGGCCTCGCCGCGAAGAACATTCGGAAGATTCCGGAACGGGATGTCATTGAATGGGCCGAGAAGTTCGCCTCGAAATACTCGGCGACTCGCTACAACAACACCCTCGACACGTTGCGGGCGCTGTTCCGTGTCGCCATCGATGCAGGGGCCCGCATCGACAATCCGGCGGAGAAAGTGGGGCGCCTGCAAGTGAAGCAGAAGCAGCTCGTCTTACCAGAGCGCGGGCAGTTCCAAGCCTTCGTCCAATCCATCCGTAACGCTGGTGCGTGGTGCTCGCAGGATTGCGCAGATCTCGTGGAATTTTTCGCGTTCACCGGCGCTCGAAAGACCGAAGCCGCAAACGTCACCTGGGCGGACGTGGACTTCGTTCGCAGGAGAATCCATCTCCGGGTCACCAAAGGCGGAACGCCACGACACGTCCCGATGATCGCTGACGCATTCTCCCTCCTTCGTCGCCTTCGCGATGCTCGCGGAAATGAGTCGCCTCAAACGGCAATCCTTCGCGTGCGAGAAGCGCAGAAGGCGATGAATGCGGCGGCTAAAAAGACCGGCGTCGACCGGATTACGCACCACGATCTTCGGCACCTCTTTGCCACCACCTGCATTGAAGCGGGCGTGGACATTCCTACGATCTCACGATGGCTTGGACATAAGGACGGCGGGGCGCTCGCGATGCGAACCTATGGTCACCTTCGAGATGAGCACAGCACAGCACAGGCAGAGAAAGTTTCCTTCACGCCCGCCTCATCGGCAGCCTAAGCGGATGGCGGGCGCGGCTTACTTTTCCCACCAGTAAGCCGTCCGAGAGCCGCCTTTCGAGCGTCCGGACGCTTCGTATCGGAGCGGGGCAAGGAGGGCGCGCCAGCCGTCGGCTTCCCGGTAGCTGAACCCTCGCGTTTTCGCTGAAGGAATGTCTGCCAGGCTGATTGAAGGGCCGGCTTCATCGCCTGCAATTCCGCCTTCGTCTTCGCGGGCTTTTTCGGCATTCCCTCGTAGCGCCCGGCGGAGGCCAGGATTCGCTCGACCTCCGCAGCCGGAATCTGAATGCGGCCGTATTCGGTGATCGCCTTCACTTTCCCGGCATAAATCTGCCGGTATCCCCAAGTTTGTTGCTTCCCGAAGAGCGCGGCGAATTCGTCCGGCGAGAAGGACACTCGATCCGTTGTTTTCATCGCGTCTTTACCTTCTTCACTGCGGCCGCTTTCTTCTTGGGCCGGTGAGGTGCCTTTTGAATACGAGTTTTCACGGTCGTATCAGGGATCTGTTCGCCCAGGAATTGCACGGCGCTGACACCGAAGACAGCGGCAAATCGCTCCATCGTGCTCGCCTTGATGTCCTTCAGTCCCGACTCGATTCGCTGATACCATTTGATGTCCGTTTCCAGCATAAGTGCCATTTGCTCTTGGGTAAGATCGTGCCGTTGGCGCAAATCCCGGAGGCGTTTGGCAATGAAAGGAAGCAACACAAAAAGATCAGTGTCCCTCCATTCTCCTGCGCGAACACCGTCCGCCGACACCCCTTTTTTTATTGACGGATTAGGGGTGTTGTCGGACGGTGTTTCTGCCGGCCACTACATCCCGGCGAAAACCATCATCACATCATGAAAATCATCCGCAGAATCGGACCTCACCCACATGCCAACGGTCGGAAATCAGCCGGCGCCGCCGGTTGCCCCGACATCCTCGAACTCGACAACGGCGACTTCGCGGTCATCGGGATCGACATCACCGCCGCCGCTCTCGGCATTCTGCCGGCAGACGCCGGCTGCGGACCGGACGAACGCATCGTCCGTGTCCCACAAGAGACACTCGTCCTCGCCATGCCGGCAATCCCGGCCTGACGCCACCGAGGCGTTTACCACAGCTCCATAACGTGCTACACCTCGCGCGTTATGGAGCATGTGGCGGGGTGGTTTGCGGTTAACGGGTTTCAGGCGCTGCAGGCGGCAGGCATTCTCGGCGGCCTTCTTTTCACGGCCTTCTCATTCCGTCAGAACGCGCGGGTGCAGCGGGCACAATTCCTCATCAACATCACCCAGCAGCACCGGGCAATCTGGTTGGAGGTTTTCGACTCTCCCAAGCTCAAACGGATCTTGAGCAAATCGCCACCGCGCGGGCCGAGTCCGACCCAAGACGAGATGCTCTTCGTCAACCTCATCATCCTGCATCTCACCTCGACGCAGTACGCGATGCGGAAGGGCATTCTCGACAAACCGGCCGGTCTCGACGTGGACCTCAAAGATTTTTTCTCACTGCCAATTCCTGCCGCCGTGTGGAGGGAAACGAAACATCTCCGCGACACGCACACGGTGCGCTACGTCGAATCGCTGCTAACGCCCCCAACCAAAAAACAGAGGAGGCGACGGCGGAGCTGGCGCCGTCCCAGCCACTGATGATTCACCCGAATCATGGCTGCCAAGCTGGAGCCTTGTTCCTCTGCTTTCTGAAATTGTCCGGGCGCATCTTTCCCACTCCTAATAGCTCACCTTGAACGTCGGCGATTCGTCCGGTCGCGATTTGCGCCGGTCGTAGAGTCGGGTCGTTGAAATGCTCGAATGCCCGAGCCACTCCTGCACTTTGGCGATATCCGCTTCATGTTCGAGTGCGTTCGTCGCCGCTGTCGCGCGAAGGCCATGAACGCAGATCGCGCCGGCATCGATGCCAATCTTGCGCGCATATTTCCGCACCACATCCTTGTAGATCGCGTGTCCGCTCAGCGGCTTCGCCACGGTTTCGCGCCGCGATTTGGCGAGAGGGCGAAAAAGGTCCGCCTTCGCGTCGCTGCCGTGACCCGCATGGGCGAGGTAATCGTGAATCCGCTGCACAGAATGCGGATGCACCGGAACGAACCTTGTCTTCCCACCTTTGCCGTGGACTCGGAAATGGACGACGCCGCTGCGCTCTTGAAGATCACCGACAGCCAGCGCGCACAATTCCGCGCGGCGCAATCCGTGAAAGAGCAGGCAGGAGAGAATCGCCCGATCGCGAACACCTTTCAAAGTGTCAGGCGACGGCGCCTCAAGGACCTGCTTCGCTCGCGCATCCGACAGCGCCGGAGATTTTCCTTCGTTCGCGCCAAGATTCGGCCGCTTCACTCCGTCAGCAGGATTGAACGGAACCGCATTCGATTCGCAAAGGAAATCAAAGAGCGACGACAGCGCCGAGAGCTTCCGGCGCACCGTCGCCGGTTCCAGTTCGCGCGCTTCGAGCTGCTTCCGCCATGCGATCAGATGAGAGCGCTTTACTACGCGAAACTCGGGAAGCTCCACGATGCCGACAAACCGCATGAAGTCGCGAACGTCGTTCCGATACGCCCGCCGCGTGTTCGCGTTTTCGATGTTCGCGAACCATTCCGCTTCCGGCGGCACATCCCCCAGCGACTGAAACTCCGCAGCGGTTAAAATCCGTTTACCGCTCTCAACACTGATTGCCATTTCTTCACTTTTCATCTCACTCTCCATCCTTCGCCATTCTAGTATTGATAAAATACATTATCAATAGTAAACATCCTCTTCAGTTGCATGCCGAAGTCCTCAATGGCCGACATAAGGTCGAAGAGGAAACTCCAGCGCATCCAGCGCGAGCATGATGTGCAGTCAAAACACGTCATTCTCGAGTGGCGCATTTCACCAACACGGTATGCAAATAGATCGTCGAAGACGGCTGGCGCGGCGCCTGGGGCGACGAAAAGAAAGGCTTCATCCACACCGAGCTCAGCGGCCAGCGCGTCATGCGCGACTATTCGCCGGTCCAGTATCGCGACCCGATGCTCGGTACGTCCGTCGCCAGCGAGGGCAACGAAAAAGCCCGCTACGTTTATTGGGCCACGACCCGATCAAGGATTTGCTGGCCGTCCTGCGCTACAACGAACCGCCGATCTTCCACGTTCACACCGATGTCCCCGTGGACTACCAGCGACACATGAACGCGGAAATCAAGACGACGAAGCGTAGTTTCCAGACGAACCGCGTGACCTATTTCTGGCGACGGCTACGAAAGGACAACCACCTGCTCGATGCCGAATGCATGAACCTCCTGCGCGCCCTGCAGCTCGGTTTCGTGCCGATGCCAGACGAGCAGCCGGCGACTATCCAATGTTCGCTGAGTCTAGGCTAATTCAGCCGCAGAACGGCAAAGACCTAACAGGAAATCCGGCAAGTCACCATAGTCTGAGAAATAATAGTTTAACACGCCTCGCCGCTTGTTGTGAGCTTCATTTTGCCGACTAACCGGCGACTCTTTTGTGAGAAGAACTCCGAGAATCCGCGACCCCTTCAGTTGATCGTGGACCGTGGAGAAGAGCTGTTCAACATGAGGGTCATCCCCGGACATTCCAACGAAGAGGCAAATATTGCTTCCAAATCGTGCTCGTTGAATCTCATTCCAGACATTATCATCGACCGCTCGTTGATAACTTCGTTCTCCAAAAATCACCGATTCCGTCCGGTGAGCTAAAAACTTTTTTGTTTTAGGTAGAAAGCCATGCGGATGGTAGATCGTGACATCCGATTTGGGTACCAGCTCTCCTGTTTTACTTACTATTCCCACCTTAAAACCGTGAAGCTCTAGATACCATTCGAGCAAATCATCGAAGTTGTAATTAACAACCGCAGCAACACTGCCTCGAAGCGAACTCATCACAAGAGAACCCAGCGAGATTAGGAGGTCCGCCTTTAATGTGCGGTGATCATATATCGCGCAGCTAGAGTACAAGGATTGTTCTACTATATCCGTGAAGAGGCCGCCCTTTGATTTGACCACATCTTCAACCTCCTCAGCGATGCGACGCAAGTAACGATTATCGTTCGATTGACTATCATCAAATGCCACCCCAACCTGAGCACAGCATCGCTTGACAAGCTCGGGCCAGGAAGGGAAAAGCTGACCGGGCGGCTGCGTTGCCGACATAGAAACACCTGCCCCAACAAACAAAGAGAGGTATCCGCCCTTTAGGGCATCTACTAAGATGTCCCGGATGTGATTTGGTTCGCTTAGCAGCAGATCTGGATCATCGAAGACACTCATCTCAAATCAACCTCGTGTAGAGCCGAATCAGATCTCTGAAGCGGATCTACGGCACAGCGGACTAGTGCCCCAATCTTCGAAATATAAGAAATAATCGGGAACAAATGAGAAAGAGTCTCGGCGCCTTTCATATAAAACGAAAAGTTCCCGAACCGGTCCATATTAAGAGCGGCTGCAACTCCCGAACCATCGTCCCATTGAACTCTGCACGACACGGGATCTAGACTTCGTTGAACGACACCCTCGCTCAAGGCGACAGCGCTGAAAGGCGGGATTTTCGAGTTATCCTCTTCGTAACCAAGAACGTCGCGAATGACAGAGGATGTCACAACATTTCTTCCCGAAAAATTCAAACTCGAGATTCTCTCGCCTAGATCGCCTCCCAACTTGCAGTATAGCCGAGTAACCTTGATATTCGCATCGATAGTAGGGCTGAACTGCTCATCGCAGAGCCGCCTAAGATCAACACGATAGTAAAGGCGCGGCTCGTTTTTGAACAACTCCGTAAAAATCGGCGTGAATGGCGCGACCGCGAAAATGGCGTCGGTCTTGCCTAGCCGAAGGCCGCATAGAACTGGTTCAAAAACAAATTGATCGCCCGAGATGACTCTGGCAACAAGGGAGGCGGGTACGGTGTAAAGTTTCCCCCCCCACTTTGCAACTGAACCTGCCCATTAACGTTAGTCGCGCTGACACGCACGTGACCTAACCAGCCCTTCCCTGGGGGGCGAAAGTCCTCTACTCCTATTACCTTGCGCCCGAAGATGCGATCTTTCGGCGCAGCTGTTGCTGCGTGCAGAAGCACTCCGCGCACGTGAAGTGCTTCTCGCGAGTTGGGTTTGGCTTGCTTTACGCTTTTTTTTGGGTTTTTGCGCCTGCAAGGTAGACGAAATAGCCTGAAAAGACCAAAGCGTAAAGAAATCTGACTCCGCCGAGGATTGCGTGGAATCCCATTTCGCCAAGGTCGCCTTCAAATGGTTCATCAAGAATTTCACTGGGCTTTCGATCACCTCCTCGGAATATTCGCCCAGAGTGAAGGCATAACCGAAGGAACTGTCGTCCTGCAGAGTGTCAGAAAGTTCCCGGAAGAGGAGGGGTTGCATGGTCGGGAAAACCAAAAACTCGGCTATGGCGTCGGCTAGACCGATCAGAACAAAAAATCTCGTGCGCAAGGCTGACACCCGATCGCTTTCGTTCAGCTGCTTCAGGACGACTCCAAGTAACTCCCCATCAATGAAGTCGTAACATTTTAGAGTCTCGAGTTGTGTTGTCAGCGTTTTTGGCGCTCGAGAAAAGCGGTCAATCCGGCGTCCATCGTCAACGGAGGCAATCGTGCAAATAGTCCGAAGGGCGTATTCGTCGATTCGCCTAGTTACAAATGGAAGGGTTAGCCAGGAGGACCAGATTGAACGGATGTAGGTCTCCGCGTCAGATTGGTAAAAATAATTTAAGTCTAAGACGTGAACGAACAGTTCGTCTATCTGATCATGCTGGCGCGCAAGTTCCTTAACCAGAGTTTCCTTCGGAAGGCACTTTGCGATCGGTAAATTCCTGTCTCGTCCCTTCTCGTATTTGCCGGAATGCGTTCCATAGAGAGCGGACACCGTATCGAGAATAAGTAATTGAAAAAATGCGACGAGATTGGCGGCGCTGTTCGGTCGCACATCCCGCTGCTCGTAATTTCTGTATGCTGCGTCGACAACACTCTCATCCAATGGAAATAGCTCCGCCATGACAGCCTTTACATGCGAATGCAGAAACTCATGGAAAATTGTACTCAAATTCCACGATGGCATCATACCAAGATAAATGGATTGGTAGGCGGCAGTAATCGAAAGTTTCGTTGCTCGAAAGCCAAGTCGATTGCTGAAGTAAAGTAGGTGGTAAAAGCTATAGCGCGGGTCGAAATGGTGTCGAGCGTGCTTTATACTGGAGAACTTGTGAAGTGATGATCTCCACTCTTCGTATTTATCAGCCTGCGGCGGTAATGGAGGCGCGACCGTAGTAGCGAAGACGTCTCGTACTATCCGCTCTGGCTGAATCGTAGAGAAGGCCGCGTGGACGTGAGAATATAGCGCCATCAGCGCTGCATACATCCCCCCTATCCCTAATAGCGAGAACGTGCCCGCTTGATAAGGAGAGTTCAAAATCGGAGGCAAACCAGCTAAGCCCTGCTGAAAGACACTTTGAAGAATCGCCGCGATTTGAATCACTTCGTCACGGAATTGATGAAGCGCAACCGTCGCGCGTTGTTGGTCACCCTTTTCGAATTCTATCTCATTGACCGCACCCGATATTATCTCCTGATCGTTCTCGAAGATTTCCGCTAATCGCGCCTTATATTGGTCCGCAGTGATTCGATTCTGAATGAACAGGATGTCTATCGATAGCTGCCGTGAAAGTCGCGTGACTGTCGCTGCAAGGTCGACGTATTCGGCGCCGAGATGAACGAACTGAGGTAGAACCGTTCCGAGTGCATTCTGAACGTCCCGAAAAAGTGCGTAATCCTCCTTGGAGTGTTCCAACAGATATAGCTCGATCTTGGAGTAACTACCGGACCGTGCCGAGCGTATATTGATGTTTTCAATAACACCATCTCTGATCATCCAGCACTCCTCCCCGAGAAGGCTCGCTCCTAACGAATTTCGAATTGTTTCGCAATCGGAGCTGTCTTCGAAGAATAGAATCACTCCAGCCAAGCCGTGACTTGTGTAAAGTCGCGGCAAGAGATTGGGGACTTCGGCCTTGAGCTTTCCTAATGCGTGAAATGCGTCAACGGTGATTCCAAACCAAAGGTTTGACGCCCCGGCGGTTATGGGAACTGGAGAGCTTTTCGCGCTGTTGCACCCAAAAATTGGGCTTGACCTCAGGTTGCGCTCGAATCCCTTTGGATGGGCAGGAGTATTTTCAGTAGATATCCATACGGCACTGCGTAGTTTCTCATCCTGCGCAGTGTTCAGAGTGTATGGAATCATCCCTCAAGGTTTTCGATCCCTTGAAACAGCATTTGTCCACTCGCCTCATCAAAAGCGAGGGTGTACCAAATAGATGAAGTTCCCTCCGCAGTTGGAGGGCGCGGTTCGTCGGTGCCATCACGGCGGCGAACGTGCCCATATTGAAAGTCATCTTCCCTTTCGAAGGCGTGTTCCACCGTTTCCGGCCCACCATACAGCTGGGACTCCATGTGCCGGATTTTGAGACTCGAAGTCCAAGAATACATAGTTTTGCAGTTCCGCCCCTAATGCGGGGGGCGGGTTCGTTAGCGCAAAAGCGGAGCAAGGCAAATCAAATCTTTTCATGGTCGCGGGGGCGCTAGTACTGGTTCGGGCGGTCCTTTCACCGCTTTGGATGCCGCTCGCTTTCGACAATCGCCTTGAGGAAGGCGGCGGCGAAAATCAGGACTTGGAGGATAATGTGAGTGTTTTCGATGAGGAAACGGGCAACGGCTCGGAATTTGGATTTATTCATGCTGCGAGCTTCCTCCCGTTGGCTTTAAGCGCGGGGATCTTCTCCGGCCGACTGGCGGGCGTCGCGCGGTTTGCGAGCCGCTTGCGGCGGGCCTCGATCACTTCACCCATCGTCACGCTCGTCGGCACGAATTTCTCGAGCGACTCGGCGATGTCCCCCATTTCGGGTTCGCGACGGCCGTCGTTGAAGGCGGTCGTCAGCGCATTGAGCCACACCTGTTCGATTTGTCGGCCGCTGTAGCCACGGTGAGCTTCGCGAGTCCCGGCAGATGGAACTTCTTCGGGTCCCGCTTGCGCTTGAAGATGTGGATGCGCCAGATCGCTTCGCGTTCCTCCTGCGTGGGCAGGTCCACGCTCCACACGTCGAGCCGGTCGATGAGCGGATCGGGGATGCCGTCGATGTCGTTGGCGCTGAACATGAAGAAGATCCCGTCTCCGTTGAACTGCATGTCCTGGAGGATGGCTTTGATCACGCGGTTGGTCGTGCCACCGTCCGTGCTGCCGCTCGATTGCGCGCCGCTGAACAGGCCATCCACTTCATCCACCCACAGGATGCAGGGCGCGATTGCGCGGGCCGTGGCGAAGGCGGTGCGCCAGTTGCGCTCACTTTCTCGCTGGCTCGGGGTGATCAATCGCATCACACCCTTATCTTACGCTCCTTCGTGGTTTCCCTGCCGGAATTTTGGCAGTCGTAGCAGCCGCGCGCGGCAGTCAATACCCGGCCCGCTCAAAGATTCCGTGTTGGGCATGACAACGCCCCGCTTCACCGGCTGCATACACTCGTGCCAATCCCATCGGGAGAAACCAACAAGGAGAATTCAAATGAGTGAATCACCAATCCCATCTTCAACCTCGAAAACACCGACGCTCTACGCCTACCACGTCCGCGACCGCCAAGGGGCCGATGCCATCTGGACCCGCATCGGAAGCGCGTGGCAGCACGCCGACCGCAAGGGATTCAACATCCAGATCGAAACCGTTCCACTTGATGGACGAATCAGCCTTCGCGTCCCGAGCGAGAAGTCGGAATAGTCCCACCGGGCGGACTTCGCGTCCGCCCGGACCTTTAGGAGGAGCCGAGCGAGATTTTGGTGAGCGATAAACCGGGAGTGTATCACTCACTTGCGAGGACGAGTCTCAGTTCGGCGGCTCCTCGGGTTCCGTCCGCAGCCGGTATCGCGTGCTCCTCCCTCCTGCTTCGTCTCGGAGCAGAACTCCCCGTTCGACCAGGTCCTTGATGTCTCGGAGCGCAGTGTCCTCCGAGCACTTCGCGAGCAGCGCGTATTTTGAGGAAGAGAGCTTCCCTTCAAATCCGTCGAGTAACCGGTTGATCACCCTTCGCTGCCGCTCGTTCACCGGAGCCTGATTGATCCGCTCCCACAACTTCGCTTTGCGCAAGACGACGCTCAGGGCGTCTTCGGCCCCGGCAACGGCGCGGCCGAGGCACTCCAGAAACCACTCCAGCCAGAAGGTGATGTCCAGATCCTCGCGCTGCGAATTCTCAAGACGGCGGTAATACTCTTTCCGCTCCGCCTCGATCTGCGCCGACATGCTGTAAAAGCGTTCCGCCGTGCCGTCTGCCCGCGCCAGCGCCATGTCGGCGATCGCCCTCCCGATTCGCCCATTGCCATCCTCAAACGGATGGATCGTCACAAACCAAAAATGCGCTACACCGGCTTTCAGAACCGGATCGATTCGCGGCCCGTGCTCAAACCATTCCACAAAAGCAGCCATCTCGCCATCGAGCTTTTCCGCCGAGGGAGCTTCAAAATGCACTCGCTCGTTCCCGATCGGTCCGGAAACCACCCGCATTGCTCCGATCTCCGCTGGACGCCACGCTCCGACCGTCAGCTTCCGCATTCCGCTGCGTCCCGTAGGAAAGAGCGAAGAATGCCAGGCAAAGAGGCGTTCCTTCGTCAGCGGTTCCGAAAATTTCTGAGTCGCGTCGAGCATCATTTCGACGACACCCTCAACATCGCGGCCCGCCTTCTTCCCTTCCTCAAAATCGAATCCGAGCTTCCGCGCAATCGAGGAACGAACCTCACCGGCATCCAACCGCTCGCCTTCGATCGCGCTCGATTTGATGACATCGGAAGTAAGCGTTGTCAGCGTGGCTTCGGCTCGCAGCCGAAAGCCCAAACCCTCCATCCGGCCTAGAAGCCGCCCCTGCCGATGACGCACTTCCGCCAGCAACGGCGATAGCTTCGCTTCATTCCAGCGCAGCTTCGGCCAGTCTTTATTTTCGTGAATGTAGAGCATTTTCTCCGCGACTCCTGCGGGGATTATACGCCTTTCTCTGCACGGAAAGCAACTATTCACCGCACATCCTGTGGTGTTTATCCCGATATTCCCCGCAAAAACTCCACTCTGAGCAACTCTGCCTCAGGCGACGCGAGGGTTTCGGCTTGCCGAACGTCGCGATGCACTATCTACAAATTTCTCCACTCAACATGCGACTCCTCCCGGCAATTCTATTTGTTCTTCTGGCCATGACCTCCAGCGGCATTTGCGAGCCTTCCGAGAAGGAAATCGTCGCCCTGATGAACAAGGTTCAAAGGAGCGTAGCCGAAGGAAACGTGAAGGCACTGGACGAACTCACGACCCTGCCCGGAAAATTCGCGACGCCGGCCTTCCTAACCATTTTCAAACAGAACTATTACATCGCCGATGCCACGCCGTCGCAGAAGGCGATCGGCACCCGCTGCGCGCAGTTGGCACTCTCCACCAGCGGCGGTGAAGAATACCTCGTCAATCTTCTCAAAGGCAAACCGGCGAATAACTATATCTTCTACCAGCAGGATAGCGCCATCAAGTGCCTCGCCATCCTTCACAACGACCGGGCTATTCGCGTTCTCGGTGGCGCTCTTGCCGATGTTGATCGGGACGAGATCAGCCCAAAACTCACGCGCGCGTTGGGCTCACTCAATCTCCCTGATGCACCAATTTCTCCGAAGGACAGGGTTAGTGACGCCGAGGCACTCGCGAAATGGCAAAAGTGGTGGGCTGCACATAGGTCCGATTACTCTGGCTAGGAATTGCCGTCAGGAATCATCGACAAGTTACCGCTTTATGAATCGGCTGGATTACTACTTAGCCGCATTGAACCAGCACGAGGCAGACGACGACAAAGTGGACTGAGGGGAAAGGACTTTCCCCACGCGGGAGCGAGGAATTCTCCCGCTCCCCTTTCTAGCGGGAGGTCCCGCAACGCCCCATGCCGGCATACGCCGGGAATCGCTTGGCGTGGCCGAGACTGCACCGCCCGTGAATCCGCTACGCTCCTGCACGGGACGGCACAGACTCGGAAATACACCACGCGGCTTGTGACCGTCTGACCTGTCCTCGGCACGGACCTCCCTTGCTTCCGGTCCTTCGCCTGCGGGCAGTTCAGACCGTCACT
>JANPHH010000324.1:0-5411 GCA_031424375.1 Chthoniobacter sp.
CCGGCGGCAAACGCCGCCGCTTCGTCGGCGGATTGCCCGAGCGAGCTGCGCCGACCGGATGAAAATGAGTGGACTTACATCCGCAAGGACGGCAGCCGCTTTCCCGTGGTGTTGTCCGTGACGGCGATCTTCGACGAGGCCGGCGCCGTGACCGGCTATCTGGGAATCGCCAGCGACATCACCGAGCGCAAGCAGGCGGAGGCCGCGCTGAACGAGTCCGAGCGGTTTGCCACCTCGACCATCGACGCGTTGCCCGCACACATTTGCGTGCTCGATGAAACGGGCGCCATCGTGGCGGTAAACCGGGCGTGGCGGGAGTTCGCCGAAAAAAATCCTCCGACGCGCGGCAATCTCGCCGAGGGCGCCAATTACCTCGCCGTGTGCGGCACCGCGCTCGGGCAATCCGCCGACGAAGCGTCTTCATTTGCCGCCGGCATTCGCCGGGTCATGCAACGGGAGGCGGAGACTTTCACGATGGAATATCCCTGCCACGCGCCCCACGAACGGCGCTGGTTCATCGGCCGGGTCACGCGCTTCCACGGCGAGGGGCCGCTGCGGGTCGTCGTTTCGCACGACAACATCACCGAGCGAAAGCTGGCCGAGGAGGCGATGCGGCTGAGCGAGTCCCGTCTGGCGGAGGCGCAGGAAGTGGCCCACATCGGCAACTGGCACTACGATGTTGTCGCCAAAAAGATTTCCTGGTCGCGCGAAGTCTTTCGGCTTTTCGGTCTGGATCCGAACGGTCCGCCGCCGTCGTTCGAGGACCATGCGGAACGGATTCATCCCGAGGACCGGGAGCGATTCCTCGGCGTGGTCGGGCAGGCGATGCAAACCGGCCAGCCCTACGAGATCGAGTATCGCAACGTGCTGCCCGACGGTTCGTCGCGCTGGTTGCGCGGCCGGGGCCGCTCGCGTCGCGACTCCGACGGAAAAGTAACCGTGCTCACCGGCACCGTTCAGGACATCACCGAGAACAAAAAAATCGAGGATGCGCTCAAGGAAAGCGAGGCGCGGCATCGCGACCTGTTTGAAAACGCCAGCGACCTCATCCAGAGCGTCGGACTGGACGGGCAATTCCTCTTCGTCAATCGAGCGTGGAAGGAAACCCTCGGCTACACCGACGAGGAGATTACGCGGCTCAACGCCTTCGACGTGATTCATCCCAATGCGCGCGCGCATTGCATGGAGATTTTTCAGGAGCTGATGACGGGAAAAAACGTGGGACGGCTGGAAACCCAGTTTCTCACCAAGGACGGGCGGACCATCGTGGTGGAAGGCAGCACGAGCTGCCGGTTCAAGGACGGCAAACCGGTGGCGACGCGCGGCATCTTCCGCGACATCACGCAGCGCAAGGAGACCGAGCTGGCCTTGCAACGCGCCAAGCTGGCGGCCGACGCGGCGAACCGTTCCAAGAGCGAGTTCCTGGCGAACATGAGCCACGAAATCCGCACGCCGATGAACGGCATCATCGGCATGACCGAGCTGGCGCTCGACACCACGCTCACCCGCGAGCAGCGCAATTATCTCACCGCCGTAAAAAGCTCCGGCGAATCCCTGCTCCGGCTCATCAACGACATTTTGGATTTCTCCAAGATCGAGGCGGGCAAGCTGGAGTTGTATCCGGAGAATTTTCTCCTGCGCGACGGCTTGGGCGAGAGCCTCAAGACGATCGGCTTCCGGGCGCACGAGAAGGGCCTCGAACTGGCGCTGCACATCAAGTCCGACGTGCCGGACGAACTCGTCGGCGATCTCGGCCGCCTGCGCCAGGTGGTGATCAACCTCGTCGGCAACGCCATCAAGTTCACCGAGCACGGCGAAGTCACCGTCACCGTGAGCTGCGCCGAGGATCAGAGCGCGTCCGCCTCGTCCGGAAACGGCCGGCTGCACCTGCACTTCTGCGTGGCGGACACCGGCATCGGCATCCCGCGGGAGAAGCAGCAGATGATTTTTGACGCGTTCACCCAGGCGGATGCCACCGTCACGCGCAAATACGGCGGCACCGGACTGGGCCTCGCCATTTCGATGCAGCTCGTGCGCCTGATGAACGGGCGCCTCTGGGTCGAGAGCGTGCCGGGCCAGGGGAGCCGCTTTCACTTCACCGCGACCTTCGCGGTGCAGACCTCGCCCACGCCGCGCCTCTCGCCCGCTGATTTGGAAAATCTGCTGAACCAGCCCGTGCTCGTGGTGGATGACAACGCCACCAACCGCCAGATCCTCACCGAGATGCTGACCAAGTGGCGCATGCATCCCGTCGCCGTCGCCACGGCCGAGGCCGCGATGACGGAACTGCAACGCGCGGCGGGCGCCGGCCAGCGTTATCTCCTGGTCTTGCTCGACGCCAAGATGCCCGGCACCGACGGGTTCACGCTGGCGCAGCAGGTCAAGGCGCATCCGGAGTTTGCCCGGACGCTCGTCATGATGCTTTCGTCCGCCGACCGTTCAGAAGACGTGGCGCGCTGCCGCGATCTGGGCGTGGCCACGTATTTGATCAAGCCCGTCAGCCAGTCGGAATTGCTCGACGCCATTTTGAACACCCTCAGCACCCACGGCGAAGCTGCGCCGGCCGCAGCCACGCCGGAACTGCCGCGTACGCGACGCCCCCTGCGCGTGCTGCTCGCCGAAGACCATCCCATCAATCGTGAACTTGCCGTGACGCTGCTCGACAAACTGGGCCACACCGTGGTCGTGGCCAACAACGGACGCGAAGCGTTGGGCGCGGTGGCCAAGCAGAGCCTCGACCTCGTGCTGATGGACATCCAGATGCCGGAGATGGATGGCCTGGAAGCCGCCACGCGGATTCGCGAAATGGAAAAGGGCACCGGCCGCCACATCCCCATCATCGCCCTCACCGCCCACGCCATGCGCGGCGACCGCGAGCAATGCCTCGCCGCCGGCATGGATGATTATGTGACCAAACCCATCCACCGGCCCGAACTGATCTCGGCCATCGAGCGGCTTCTGCCCTCCGGGCAGGAACCGGTGCCGGCACCGATCGCAACGGCTTCCTCAACGCCGCCAGCCGCGATCATTGGCCCGGCCTTTGATCGGAAAAAACTAATGGACCGGTTGGAAGGCAGCACCAATCTCCTCCGCCGGATCGCTCAACTGTTTTTTGATTCAACGCCTCCGTTGCTGGTAAAGATGCGGGCCGCGGTGCAAGCCGGCGACGCGAAGGCACTCGAGTTCGCCGCGCACACGTTGAAGGGCTCACTCGATCAGTTCGCCGCTATCGCCGCGACCAATGCCGCGCGTGAAATCGAAAACACCGCCCACGCGCGCGACTTGTCCGGCGCGCCCGCAGCCCTCGCGGAGTTGGAGAAACTGGTGACGGAATTCGAGACTGAACTGCGCGAGCTGATTCAAACGTCATGAAAATCCTGATTGCCGAAGATGATCCCGTCACCCGGGAATGGCTCTCCGACTTGCTGGCGCGCTGGGGTTATGAAGTGGTCGCCGCCTGCGATGGTGTGGCGGCCTGGGAAAAGTTGCAGCACGAGAACGCTCCCCAACTGATCCTCACCGACGTGCAAATGCCCGGAATGACCGGCGATGAACTGTGCCGCAAAGCTCGCGCTCAATTTCCCCAACGCGGCCTCTATATCATTCTGATCACCTCGGCCAAGATCACGCGCGCCGATCTCATCAGTGGATTGCTCTCCGGCGCCGACGATTATTTGGTCAAACCTTGCGACAACACTGAACTGCATGCCCGTCTGAAGGTCGGCGAACGGGTGCTGGGATTGCAAACCGAACTGCGCAATCGGGTCAACGCACTCGAAGAAGCCCTCGGGCAGATCAAGCAACTTCAAGGGCTGCTGCCCATTTGCAGTTACTGCAAGAAAGTGCGCGACGATCAGAACTACTGGCACAAGGTCGAGTCCTACATTGAAACTCGCACCGACGCCACGTTCACCCACGGCGTCTGCCCCACTTGCATGGAAAAGCAAAGGGAGTTGCTGAAAAAACTTCCCGCCCTGTCCCCGGAATCATCCCCGATTCCCCCCACTCCGAAACCATGAGCGCCCCGATTCCGAGCGCCAAGATCCTCGTCGTCGACGACAATCCCGTCGTCAGGTTCGGCGTCACTTTGCTGCTGACCAAAGCGGGGTTCACCGTGATCGAAGCCGGCACCGGCGCGGACTGCTTGCGCCTGGCTCGCGACGCGTCGCCCGACTTGGTTTTGCTGGACGTCATGCTGCCCGATGCGAATGGCGTGGAACTCTGCCGCGAAATGAAGGCGAATCCCGAGTTGCACTCCCTCTTCATCGTGCTGCTCTCTTCAACCGAGATCGCGTCCGACCGGCAGGTCACGGGCTTGGAAGCCGGAGCCGATGGCTACATTGCGCGGCCCATCGAAGATCGCGAACTGCTGGCGCGCATCCAAGCGATGCTGCGGCTGCAGCAGGCCGAAGCCGCATTGCGCAAGACTCACGCTGAACTGCAAAAACGCATGGCGGAAACGGTCAAGCTCCAGGAACAACTGCAAGCCTCCCGCGACGCCGCCGAAAAGCTGCTCTTGAACGTGTTGCCGGCGCCCATCGCGGAGCGCCTGAAAACCGGCCAGACCCTCATCGCCGACTGTTTTCCCGAGGCGACGATTCTGTTCGCCGATCTTCATGACTTCTCGCGTCTCACCGCCGGCCTCGCCGCGGCCGACGTGGTGAAGTTGCTGAATGGAATCTTTTCCCGTTTCGACGCACTGATGCAAAAGCTGGGCCTCGAGAAAATCAAAACCATCGGCGACGCGTACATGGTCGCCGCCGGTGTCCCAGTGCCGCGCGCCGATCACGCCGAGGCCATTGCGGAAGCCGCGCTGGCGATGCAACAGGAAATCGTGCGCCACGAGGCGCCCAACGGCGAAACGTTCAGCCTGCGCATCGGCATCAACACTGGCCCAGTGGTCGCCGGCGTCATCGGCTCAACCAAGTTCAGCTACGACCTGTGGGGCGAGACCGTGAACACCGCCTGGCAGATGGAAGCCTACGGCGCGCCCGGCTGCATACAAGTAAACGAAACGACGCACGCTCGGCTCCGGGACAAATACATCTTCGAGGACCGCGGCGAGTTTTACGTGAAGGGAAAAGGCGAAGTAAAAACCTACTTTCTCAAAGGGCGAAAGCTCGTAGCTCGCTAATTTTAGGAAACCGAGAATGCCCTGACAGGCGGCTGCCAAGCGGATTGGCGAACAGGTCAGATTCCGAACCGCGGAAAACGGAAAAAGCCCGCACACAATGCGCGGCAATGTCTACCGCTGCTGATGACTCAAGCCAAGTGCGGAGCGAGGCTGGGCTGATGGAGGCAAAAAGGTTCCTCGGAAAGGTAATCGCCCGTCAAAGCGTAGGCCCGGGCGCGTGAACCGCCGCTGCACGCGTCGCGGAATTCGCACACGCCGCACTTGCCCTTGAGCAGAT
>JANPHH010000325.1:0-4517 GCA_031424375.1 Chthoniobacter sp.
GGAGGTTGCCGAGCGGGCGCTCGCCGTCGTCGTCCATCTCGCGGTCCTTCACGGAGACGAAGACGATGCGCTGGAAGAGGCCGGGCGGGCAGTCGTAGGCGGCGCGGACGGCGAGGGAGGTCTTGCCCATGCCGCCCGGGCTGGGCGGTTCGTGAGGTTAAGGCGATCGCTGGGCGGTTTGACTTAGGTGCTGCAGACCGCGGCGAAGGCGGAAGGGGTCGCTCTTGACGATCTCCTTAATCAGCGTCGAGAAGCGGTAGCCGTCGGCGGAGGCGGTGCGTTGGACGCGGTCGATGGTGGGGTCGTCGTAGTAGTCGAGGCCGCGGCCGAGGGCGTAGGTCATCAGCTTCTCGGTGAAGCAGCGCGCGAACTCGGTGCGTTGTTCGCGCAGGAACTGGCGGAGATCGCGGACTCCGTCGAGGGAGCGTTTTGAACCGAGCTTGGCCACGGCGTCCACGGCGCGCCCCGTTTCATCGCGATCACGCCATTGGCCGATGCCATCGAAATTTTCCAACACGAGTCCGAACGTGTCCATCTTTGCATGGCAACCGGCGCAGTTGGGATTCGCGCGATGTTGTTCGAGCTTTTGGCGGAAGGTTCCAGTGAGTTCCTTGCGGCCCGCATCGTCGAGCGAAGGGACATTCGGCGGGGCGGGCGGTGGTGGCGTGCCGAGCAGTTGTTCGAGCACCCATTTGCCGCGTTTGACTGGTGAGGTGCGCGTGGGGTTCGAGGTCACGGTGAGCACACTCGCCTGGGTGAGCAGTCCACCGCGCGGCGTTCCCGCGAGCGAGACGCGCTGCCACTCGCCGTCCTTCCAGTCGCCCGACACCTTCAGCCCATACAGGCTGGCGAGCGGCCGATTTACCCACGTGAAATCCGCATCGAGCAAATCCAGCACGCTGCGATCGGCGCGCAGGATTTCGCGGGTGAAACGGCGCGTCTCCTCAAGCATCGCGTCGCGCAACTCCGGACGCCATTGCGGAAAGGTCTTCGCGTCCGCGGTGTGCGCCGCGAGCCGGCCGAGTTGCAGCCATTGCACGCCGAAGCCGTCGACGAGCGCATCCGCGCGCGGGTCGCGCAGCATCCGGGCAATCTGTGCGTCGAGATTTTCGCCGAGCTTTTTTTCATAGGCGAGCTGGAGCAGCTCCGGATCGGGGCAGGTGCTCCAGAGGAAATACGAGAGCCGCGAGGCGAGCTGAAAGTCGTCGATCGGGTGCGGCGCGGGATTCTTCGCATCCTCATCCGGTTCCAGCCGGAAGATGAATTTCGGCGACGCGAGCACCGCGCTCACGCCCCGGCGGAGCGCTTCCTCCCACGGGTCGTTGTGGCCGAGCGCGTCGTCGACCAGCTTCATCAATCCGTCGAGTTCATCCGCAAAGACGGGCCGTCGCCAGGCGCGCGACGCAAACCGCCACAACACCTGCCGCGCCTGTTCGCGCGGCGGTTGTTTCGGATCGAAAACGAGCAGCGCCTTCGTCGCCGGCGAGCGCGGATCCATCGGCCCTTCGCACTCCAGCGACTCGACGAACAGCGACGGCGGCGGACCCGCTTCCGGCTTTAGGGCGGCGAGCGCGATCCGCTCCACGCCGTGCGTGCGCGGGATCTTTGCTTCCACGATCTGCGCTGATTTTTCGTCCCGTGCGGTGATCTCGACGATCTTCAGGATTCGCGCCGGGGTGATGTTCCGCACCGCGGCTCCATCCAGCCGCGCCATCTCCGCAGGAGGCGACGGCCTCTCGATCTGCGGCCCCGCGATCAGCAGCGCTACGCGCACCGGTTGGTCATTCTCCGCTGTCGCGTAGAGCCGCGCGCGCAGGATGAAGTCATCTTCCGCCGTGACGCGCACCGGGGTGTTGAGCGGCCCAGAAAGCACCGGATCCTTCTCGGCGGCATTCAGCGGGCGGAAGGGATCTTTCGGCACATTCGCGGATGCCGGTTCGCAGAACATCGCCCGCAGCGTCCGCTTCGGCGGGGCCACGGCGCTGAGCGGGATCGCCAGTTCCGCGATCTGGTCCGCGGCGTCGAGATACCGCTCCATGAGCAGCGGCGAGACGGAGAGCACGTCCGCGATGTTGTCGAAGCCATGCCCCACCTCGTCGCTCGGAAAATCATCCGCCGGCCGGAAATCGAGCTGCAGCAAATCACGGATCGTGCGGTTGTATTCTACGCGATTCAGCCGCCGCAGCGTCAGCCGACCGGGATCCGGCGGCGCCGCGTCTGCCTTGGAAAAAAGCGCGCCCGCCGCCGCGAGGAACTGCTGCTTCTCCTCCGCCGTCGGCTGCTTTTTATCCTCCGGCGGCATCTCGCCGTTTTCCACCAGCGCGATGATTTCCTTCCACTGCCGCCGCCCGCGCAGCACCGAAATCTCATCGCGATACTGATGCAGCGCGACCCCGCCCTTCTGCTTCTCCGCGCCATGACAGGCCGTGCAGTGCTTTTCCAGAAATGCCGGCCCCGCTTCCGCAAAGCCCTGCGCCTCCGCACTCTCGCAGAGCGAAAGCGCGGCCAGCGATACGATCAGAACCATGCGGCGGCACGACACGGCGTGCTGCATAATCCAGCTTCCCCCGATCGCAAAGAATCCTCGTCTTTCTCCCCGCTCATGACCCCGATTGAGAATCCCATCGAGCTTTTGCCCGCTGGGAGGTTATCGGAAGCAAACCGTCACCTTTCTCCCATGCCCCGCATTGCCTTCATCCTCGCCCTCGTTCTCTTCACCGCGCTCACTCACGCCGCCGACGTGCCGCCGACGCTCATGACGAAACCCGGCAAGCTGCTGGTCGAGCAGCTCTTTGCCGAGCCGCTCCCGCCCTTCAATGGCAAGTCGAACGGTTTCGCCAGCGGCTTCAAAGGCTGGCGACACAACGCCGTCGAACGGGGCGGCTGGTGGAAAGTGGAAGGAGGCACATTTCGCGGAATGGAGAATCCCACCGTGCAGCATCCGGGCACGGCGTCGTATGGCTTCCCGTTCAAGGATGTCATCATCGCCGTCGAGGTCCGCATGAACAACGTGCCGCTCGACGGACGCCGCACGCGCTCCGCGAACATCCGCACGACGGACACGAAGGATTACGTGTGCAGCGTGATCCTTAGCGAGACCGGCTTTCGGATTCAGAAAGACGACAACGACCACGGCGGACCGGACAAAGCGGTGCCACTCGGCGAGGTGAAAGCGCCGCTCGCGCTGGATGCGTGGCACACCGTCGTCTTCGAGATTCTCGGCGAAGAAATCGTCGGCACGGTGGATGGCCACAGCCTCACGGGAAAGCACCCGCTCATCGGCTCGGAAAAGTGCAGCGTGATGTTCGTCTCCGGCGTCGACACGAGCTTCCGCAACTTCCGCGTGTGGGCGGCGACGGCGAATCCCGAGTGGGCGTCGAACCGCACGCGGCTCGCCAGTCCCGCCGGAAAGTAGGGGCCCGCACCGTCGTCGCGCGAAGATTGTGCGCGTCGCGCGCGATCGTTTGCTATTCAAGGACGGCATGACCCTACATCACCCGGCGCGCCGATGACTCACGGCCGCTTGAATTTCCGCATCGAGGCACAGGCCACCGGCTCGCGCGCCCGCGCCGCGACCTTTCGCACCGCGCACAATGCAGTGCGCACGCCCATCTTCATGCCCGTGGGAACGCAGGCCACCGTGAAGGGGCAACTCACCGAGACGCTCGACGCCGCCGGTTCGCAGATCCTGCTCGCGAATACCTACCATTTGCTGCTGCGTCCGGGGCCGGACGTCTTTCGCCGGCTCGGCGGCATCCACGGATTCATGAGCTGGAAAAATTCCGTGCTCACCGACTCCGGCGGCTTCCAGATTTTCTCGCTGCCGCACGCGCGCTCCATGACGGAGGAAGGCGCGGCCTTCAAGAGCCACATCGACGGGCGCAACATCCTGCTCAGCCCCGAGGTGAGCATCGACACGCAGAAGGCGATCGGCAGCGACATCATGATGGCGCTCGACCAGTGCATCCCGTCGACGGCGGACGAAGCCACGGCCCGCGCCGCGCTGGAGATCACGCAGCGCTGGGCGGTGCGCAGCCTCGCGGCGCGCGGCGATTCTGCGCAGGCGCTCTTCGCGATCGTGCAAGGCGCGCTCTTTCCCGAACTGCGGCGGGAAAGTGCCGCGGGGCTGACCGCGCTGCCCTTCGATGGATTCGCGATCGGCGGCCTCGCGGTGGGCGAGAGTCGCAGCGAACGCCAGGACACGTGCGAATTCACCACGCAGCTCCTTCCCACCGATCGCCCACGTTATCTCATGGGCGTGGGCACCCCGCTGGATCTGCTCGAAGCCGTACACCGTGGCGTGGATATGTTCGACTGCATCATCCCCACGCAGGTCGCGCAGCGCGGCGGCGCCTTCACCTCGCGCGGTTTTCTCCAGCTTCGTCGCGGGGTCTATAAATTCGCCGACAACGCGCTCGACCCGCTCTGCAACTGCCCGACCTGCGCGCACTATTCCCGCGCCTATCTGCATCATCTCACGAAGACCGGCGAGCACCTCGGCTGGACGCTCATCGGCC
>JANPHH010000326.1:0-8677 GCA_031424375.1 Chthoniobacter sp.
CCCAAACCATCGTTGTTTTCACCAACCAGATCCGCGAAAAAATCGGTGTGATGTTTGGCAATCCCGAGACCACGCCCGGCGGCAAGGCCCTGAAATTTTACGCCAGCGTCCGCGTGGACATTCGCCGCATCGGCCAGATCAAGCAGACCGACGGCGTGGTCGTCGGCAACCGCACCAAGGTCAAGATCGTGAAGAACAAAGTCGCGCCGCCCTTCACCGAGGCCGAGTTCGACATCATGTATAACGAAGGCATCTCCGGCACCGGCTCGCTGCTCGACCTCGCACTGGAGAAAGGGATCGTGGAAAAGCGCGGTTCCTGGCTCAGCTACAAAGGTGGCCAGCTCGCCCAAGGCCGCGACGCCGCCAAGGAAGTGCTCAAGACCGACGAAGCGCTCTACAACGAACTCTTCGCCGCCGTGCAGGCGAAGCTGGACGAGGAGAAGAAGTAGCGCGCTTTGCTCCCGCGCGTTTCCGGACTGCGCACGGGTAAGACCTGAACTCCGTGAGTGAAACTGTTTCGATCCGTCTCGCGCGGGAAAGCGACATCCCGGCTCTTGAGTCGCTGATTCCGCAGTCGGTCCGTGGCTTGCAGGCGGCGTTCTATTCGGTGGAACAGATGGATGCGGCGCTCGGTCCGGTTTTCGGAGTGGACCGAATGTTGATTCGCGATGGCACTTACTATGTCGTGGAGCGCGCTGGGCGCGTGCTTGGTTGCGGTGGCTGGAGTCGCCGCCGCGCCGAATTCGGCGGCGACCGCGAGCGCGATGGAGGGGATGAACGGCTCGAACCAGCGCGTGAGCCCGCTCGTGTTCGCGCGTTTTTCGTTCATCCCGATTGGGTGCGCCGCGGGATTGGCCGCACGATTCTCCTCGCGTGCGAATCCGCTCTCTGCGCGGCCGGCTTCCGCGAAGCGGTTCTTGTCGCAACGCTCGCCGGTGAACCGCTCTACTCTGCGTTCGGGTATGCGGTGACCGAACGTTACGAAGTTCCGCTCGGCGACGGGCTGACGCTTCCGGTCGTGCGGATGGTGAAAAACTTTGCCCAACAATAAGCGTTCGACCGCCGACCGGCTCAACGGGAAGCAGCCGCCCCATCACCCACGAAACGAAACTCCGCGCCGCCGAGCAGCGCGTTGCTCACGATCGTCGGGCACCAGTATTTCTCCGCGTGCTCGACCATCAGCCGGGTGCCGTCGAAGTGGCTGACCTGCGGTGGGCGCTCGGGATTGTACATCGTGTCGGTGAGATCTCGGACGAGGGCCACATTCATCCCCTGCTTCACGAGCTGGCGGATGGCGAAGGGGCGGCCGAGCACGCACATGTTGAGATGCACGCCGCAGACGATCACGTTCTCGATGCCGCGCTGGCGCATGAGGTAATAGGCTTCGGCGCTGTCGGTGATGGCGTCGCCGGGTACGATCTCGATCGCGGCGTGCTGGCGAGTCCACGGGTAGGGGTCGCCTTTCTTCCAGGTGCGCGGGCAATCACAGCCGCCGTCGGAGTCGTCAATCGGCAGCGGAGCTTCTGCCGCGGGATCGAGGCGGCACCAGCGTTCGAGCGGCACGGGTGGCTCGACTTTCGGCGCGGCGAGCGCGAGCTGCCGGCCGGGATGATCGGCGTAGAACTTCATCGTGTCGCTCGGGCAGTGAATGATCAGCACGCCGCGGGCGCGCGCCGCCTTGGCAAATTCATTTACGCGCGGCGCCAGTTCGCCGACCCGCGCGGCCGAGGTGGGGCAGGTGTGCGTGTCCCTCATGTCGCAGATGACCAGCGCCGTCTGGCGCGGCGCCCATCCGAGCGCCCGATCTTGAACGGCAAACTGGCCGGCGACGGTTTGTTCGCGCTGCCGCGCGGAAAGGTGCAGCGGCTCGTCGGCGAGGGCGGATGCGGCGAGGACGAACGGCAGGAGGAAGCGCGGCGCGGACATTCGTAAATCGTTCGCCCGCCCGGTCGGATCGGCAATCGGAAAACCGCTCGCCCCAGCGCTCCGCCCGCCGCGCTAGATCGTGAGCCGCCGCGCGCGGGCGACGACCGGCCAGCGTTCGAGCGCGCGACCATCTTCGATCGTCCACACTTCCGCATACAATGCGACCGTCGGGCAGACGTGCCATGGAATGCCGAGCAGCGCATCACCTACGGCGAACTCCCCGGCGCGCTGCGTCTCGATGACCAAATGCTCCTCGCTGTGCATGACGGCGTGGGCATCGGGCAACCGCCGGAAAACAACCCGCGGGTGCGGCATCTCGGATGCGACGGCCTTGTGCCCGAGATCGAGGCACAGACGACCGGGCGATGGCTTGCTCACCACGCGGGTGAAAACAAAAGCGGCCGGCTCGAAGGGCAGATCCTCGAACTTGCTCCCGTACCCCGCATCCCAAAGGACACTCGTCCCCGGACTGCATTCCACCGGCCGGCGCGCGTGGAAAGGAAACGTCGGGGTCCCGCCGGCGACCAAGCGAGGCACGGGCAGGTGATCGCGCAGCAACTGTTCCCGGAGCGCGGCTGCCGGGGCAAAGGCCGCGTCGCAGGCCACCGCGCGGGCCACCGGATTGGGATCAGAAAGGTGGCCGTCGTAGGCATGAAGACCACCGGCCTGCAGTCCGGGGAGAGCGGCGATGAGTCGGTAAAGTTGTGCGGCGCGGGTGCCTGGATCGATGCCAGTGCGATGCTGACCGATGTCGAGATCGAGCAGCACGTCGAGCGCGACGCCCGCATGAGCCATCTGCCGCGAAAGCTCGCGAATCGCGCCTTCATCATCGGCGATGGTGGAAAAGCGGGTCAGCGGAAACTGCGCCATGAGCGCGAGCAGACGGCCGACATTCGGCCCCACCGGCTGCGCCGCGAGCAGCACATCCGGCGCTTCGCAGCCCGCCACCATTTCCGCCTCGGCGATCGTTGCGCATTTGAATTTCGTGATCCCGAGGGCGAGTTGCCGCCGGATGAGTTGCGGCAGTTTGTGCGTCTTGACGTGCGGGCGCAGGCGGTCGACCTGACCCACGATCGTGAGCATCCGTGCGAGGTTGCGGTCGATCGCCGCCACGTCCAGCAGCAGCGCGGGCGACGGGATTTCCGCCGCATTCTCCGGCAGTCGTAGAAATGTCACTTTTTCAGGGCGAAGAGAGCCTCGATTTCCACCGCGATGCCACCCGGCAGCGAGCCCATGCCGACCGCGCTGCGCACGCCCACTCCGAGATCCGGACCCCAGATTTCCACGAACAGTTCGCTGCAGCCATTGATCACTTGCGGATGTTCGCCAAAGTCGGGCGTGGCATTGACCATCCCGAGCACTTTAACCACGCGCTCGATGCGGTCGAGGCTTCCGAGCGCGGCCCGCAGCGAGGCGAGAATGGTGAGCCCGACCTGGCGCGCCGCCGCCTTGCCCCCCGCGAGATCGAGATCCGCGCCCAAACGACCGAGGATCAGAGTGCCATCCGCGCGGACCGGCCCGTGACCGGAAACGTAGACGGCCCCGTCGAGGACCAGCACCGGCTTGTAGATCCCCTTCGGCTCCGGCGCGGGGGGAAGCGGTTCGACGAGGGTGGCGAGGCGGCTGTCGGCGGTCATCTTCCCACCACGATGCGATCAGTTGCGGCGCTTTGTAAAGCCGCGCCCCCTCCGCCTAGAAATCGTAACGAATCGCACCGTGGGAATCGCGCCAATAGAGCCGACCAGACTTGTCCATTTTGGCGTTCTTGCGATTCCCGTATTCCGGGTCGGCGAACCCGGTGCCCGCGCCCAGCTTGGGCACCTCGATCGGGCTCGGCGTTGCGCTCGCCTGCGGGCTCGCCGCAGCGGTGGCGGATCGCGTGGTCGGCGGCGTCGCTCGCGCCGCGGGCGTCGCAACCGGCGTCGGGAGCTTCTCGCGGCTTGCTCCACGCAGCGCGGCCTGCACGGCATAGTCTGCGGAAGCCAGTTCGCGGGCGATCCGCAGATTGTTCGTCACCTGCGACGGGCGGAGCGCAATCCGCTGTCCATCCACTTCGTAAAGATCCGGGCCGACTTCCCGAAGCAACTGGCCGGGTTTGAGTCCCACGATTCCGGCATCCGTCGTGATCGACGCTTTCTGCATGAGAAAGAAGATTCCCGGAGGCGACACGAGATCTGGTGCGGGAGTGGCGGTCATAATCGGCTTCACCGCGGGAGCAGTGGCGGGAGTAACCGCGGGCGGCGCCGGTGCTTCACCGGGGGCCAGTGTTTCGACCGGCGGTTTCTGGCACGCCTGCATCCAGCCGCTCGCGACCATCAGCCGCGCCAGCGCAAGGATGTGAGATCCTGTTTTCAAAGGGATTTTCTCGCTGATTCTGTACGCCGAACCAGCCGTCGTCCAACGATCGTTATTTCTCCTCCGGCACCCTGCTTCCCAAGCCAAAAAAGCGCCGCCCGGACGAGAGGTCCGGGCGGCGCGGGAAATCTAACTGGTGAAGCGGCGCTTACTTCTTCTTCTTCCCGCCGCCCTTGAACTCTTCGAGGGTCAGCTTGCCGTCGCTGTCCTTGTCCTTCTTCTTGAACATTTCTTCGCCCTTCGCCGGATCTTTCTTACCCGGGCCCTTGGCGTTGAACTCTTCGAGCGTGACCGACTTGTCGCCGTTCCCGTCGAGCTTCTTGAAGGCCTCTTCCGGATCCACCTTGGGCTTCTTGGCGGCGTCGGCAGCGGGTGCGGCAGCGGCAGGCGCGGCGGGCTTTTCGGCCGCAAAGGAGAACGTGGCGGTGACGGCGAGAGCCGCGACAATGCTGGTGATCGATTTCATGAATTTACTGTGCTGGTTTGTTTTGAGGTTTCTTTGGAACTGCTGCCCCGCGCTCCGCACAAGCGGTTGCGAGGGATTCGGATAAACATGCACCGCAGCGCGAAGTTGCGCCGCAGCGTGGATTTATCGTGCTCATCCGACGCAGCGGTCGTCCCGCGATTCAATTTTCGTTCAGCCCCCTTGAAAAAATACGAGTCGACGCAACTCGCCGTCACGCCTGGGGTTCTTGGCGCTCAATCCATACTCCCATGAAATCACTCCGACTCCTCACCCTCGCTCTCACCCTGCCGCTGCTCACGCTGCCGCTCACCACCTTCGCCGCCAAAGGCGCCAAGGCCGGCAAAGGCGCGGGCAAGGCGCTCCACGCCTATGACGCCAACGGCGACGGCAAAATCGACGGCGCTGAAATCGAAGCTGTTCGCTCCGCCTTCGCCGCCGACAAGGAAGGCGGGCTCAAGAGCCTCGACAAAGATGCCGACGGCAAGCTGTCCGACGAGGAAATCACCTCCGCCAAGATGAAGGCCAAGGGCGAAAAGAAGAAAAAGAAGTAAGCCCGAGTCATCCGGTCCTTCGCGACCGATCGACTTTCATGCGGCGCGGGTTGTGCGAAAGCGCGGCCCGCGCCGTTTTGCGTCCGGTGACTGCTACGTCATGATCGGCTTCACCACATTTCCGGCCACATCAGTGAGCCGGAAATCCCGGCCGGCGTAGCGATACGTCAACTTCTCGTGGTCGAGGCCGAGCAGCGCGAGGATCGTCGCGTGCAGGTCGTGAATCTGCACCGGGTTCTCCACCGCCTCGTAGCCGTATTCATCGGTCGAGCCGTAGGCCATGCCACCCTTCACCCCGCCACCGGCCATCCAGATCGTGAAGGCCTTGTTATTGTGATCGCGCCCATCGCCGCCCTGCGCGTGCGGCGTGCGGCCAAATTCACCCGCCCACACGACCAGCGTGTCTTTGAGCAACCCGCGCTGTTTCAGATCCGTGAGCAACCCCGCGATCGGTGCATCGACCGCCTTGCAGTTCCCGGCGAGCGCATTGCTCAGGTTAAAATGCTGGTCCCAGTTGCCATGCGCTACTTCCACAAAACGCACCCCGGCCTCAATGAAGCGCCGCGCGAGCAGGCACTTGTGGCCGAAGTCATTCGCCCCGCCGCCGAGCGGCCCGCCCCCGCCGCCAAACATTCCCCCGCCACCGGTGCTCTCGCCGATCCCGTAGAGCTTCTTTGTCGCCTCGGTTTCCTTCGAGATGTCCATCACCTGCGGCATCTGGCTCTGCATCTTGAACGCCAGTTCGTAGCTCTCGATTACGCCCTCCACCTCCGGGTTCACCCGATCACGGGCCAGCTTCTCCCGATTCAACGTCTGGATGAATTCGAGTTCGTTCCGTTGCGCAGAAGGACTCAGCTTAGTTTCCAGATTCCGCACCTGCGCGCGGTCGATCGCCTGCGTATCCGACCCGATCTTTGTCGCCTGATAGATCGCGGGCAGAAACGCGCTTCCAAAATTTTGCGAGCCGCCGAATCCCGCCGGCGGCGTGAGCGTCACGAACCCCGGCAGATTTTCGTTCAAGCTCCCCAGCCCGTAGAGCGTCCACGCGCCGAGTGACGGACGCACGAACTGCGAGTTGCCCGTGTGCATTTTCAGGAACGCCTGCGGATGCGCCGGCAAGTCCGTCTGCATCGAGCGCATCAGGCAGAGTTCGTCCGCGTGTTTCGCGACATTCGGAAACAACTCCGAGATCCACAGCCCGCTCTTTCCGCTCTGCGCGAACTTCCATTTCGACCCGAGCAGCTTCGTCCCAGGGCGTTTGCCTGGCTTGTCGTTGTCCGCGGTGAGCTGCGGCTTGTAGTCGAAAGTATCCACATGCGATGGACCGCCGCGCATCGTGAGAAAGATGACGCGCTTCGCCCGGGCCGGGAAATGCGTCGGCTTCGGCGCCAGCGGACCCGCCGCCGCTTGCAAGGGCGCCAGGGCGTCCGCGCGTCCGGCGAGGCCGGCAAATGCCAGCCAACCGAAGCCGCACGAGAAATTTCTGAGGACATCGCGCCGGGTAAATAGTGGCGTGATCGAATTGCAGGAATGGTCGGAGTTCATGGCGAGGTTCGGTGGAAGGTAGGACGGAGCGCGTCCGCGATCGGTTACGCTTTATTCGACGATCTATTGAACCACGCAACTTCGGCAGAGTTTCTCGCCCCGCCGCCCGCGGAGAAATGCCCGTGCTATCGCAAGGGAACGGCGCACGCCGCAGGCACCGCGGCGAGTTGGTTGGGTTGTGCGCCCATCTTCACGCGTTTCCCATCGGTGCATTTGGCAATGAGGCTGGCGGCCATGTTCTGCGTCGCTTTTTGCAGACGCGCGTCGTCGGAAAACAGTCCCGCCAGCGTCAGCAACTCGGGCAGCGCTTCGACCGTGATCCCCATCGCATCGAACTCATCAAGCAGCGCCTTGATCGCCGGGCGCGCTACCCCATCCATCTCCGCCCGCTCCGCGCTGCGGTCCGCCGGGAGCACTGACGCGAGATCACCGAGCGCGCGCAGGATGATGACATGGTAGACGGTGCGCGCATTGTGGGCGTCGATCCACCGGCCATTCGGCGCCTGCCCGGGCGCGACGCCGACCCGGAATTTCTTCACCGCGCCATCGAGATACTTCGTGTCGCCGCTGACCCGAAATGCATGGGCGAGCAGCGAAACAGAAAAGGCGTTGTAGTTGAAATTGCCGCAACATGGCTGGCCGAGCGCCCAGTCGGCGGCGCGCAGACCCGCGCGTTTCCATTCCTCGTTGGCGTAGATCTGGCCGGCAACGAGCAGCGCCACTCCGCAGACTCCGGTGTCGAACTGCGAGCCGCCGTCCGGATCGCTCGTGACGATCCAGCCATCGCGCACCACCACCTGGCCCGCTGCGACCTGCTTGTCGATCATGTCGCCAAAGCGGATGTTTTTTCCGCGCAGGTCCGGGAAAGGAAAGTGTCCTTCCGGTTGTTGTAGTTTGACCAGGATCCCCGCGCCGCCTCGCGTCAATCCGTCCAGTTTTTCGATCGCGCCGGGCTGATGCTTTTCGACGAATGGGCGAACGGTATTGGTCGCGCTGAGCACGTAGGCGTAAGCGCGGACCATCTGGTCGGCGAGCGGTTTGCCTTCCGTGACTTGGCGAATGGTTCGGCTTTCCGTCGCGAGGGCATCGAGAAAGAGTTTCGTCGCCGCCGCTTCCGTCATCAGTGCCGCGTCGGCCTTGCGCCCGGCCCGCCGACCGTCCGGCACGCCGGCCTGATCGCCGAGCACCGCCAGCATCTCGGCAGTGACCGCCCGCACTTGCGCAGGATCAGCAGACTTCATCGCCGACGCCAGCTTCGCACCGAGGTCCTTCGACTTCTCCGGCATCTCTGGCGTTCCGCGAAAGAGCGGCTGCCCCGCCATCGACCAACCACCGGGATCGATCCCGACCTTGCTCTCGATCGCGCGGATTTGCTCCTCCACGCCATTCGTCTTTCCTGAGCGAAGCGCCGCGCTCACCTGGCGCCCCGTCTTTTCCACCTCCGCGACGAGCGTCTTGTCGTTGAGTTCCCGAGCGATCTGGCGCGCCATCCGCATGCGACCATCGGCGTCTGCCGGCGCAACCGCAACGGCGGCCATGGATAAGGAAATGAAAAAGATGGCGCCGCAGGAGAGGGAAGTGAGGAAGACTCGTTTCATCCCTTCCGATAACGAGAAAGCGCGCCGCCGGTTACATCCCCGTGCCATTAAAAAGTTTGTCGGGCATTTGCCAGATCGCCTCACCGCGCGCCCGCCTTAGTTCTACTTTGTTACTGCTTTTCTTCGCTTCTTGCGGGCAGAGGCGGTGGCGGCGGCGCGGGCGGCGTGGCGTGCCCGCAGCTTGCGCAGGACTTGATCGGGGTCGCGGGTTTTGCGCGGGAGGTAGAAGTCCAGCA